>NZ_CM001024.1:1218112-1489611 GCF_000160775.2 Aeromicrobium marinum DSM 15272
GCCGCTCTTGGGGTCCTGCGGCAGGTAGCCGATCTTGCCCGAGGAGGTGATGCTGCCCGCCGCGGGCTGGCCGTCGCCGGACAGCATGCGGGTCAGGGTGGTCTTGCCGGCGCCGTTGCGGCCGACCAGACCCACCTTGTCGCCCTTGTCGACCCGGAACGAGACGTCCGACATGAGGACACGGGCGCCGAAGCGCAGTTCGACGTTGCTGACGGTGAGCATGCGAGGACTTCCTGCAGAGGGTGAGAAGGGCACAGCGAAGAGGCGACGCGACGCGTCGCCGGAATCATTCGAGCTGCGGGGTCCTCATGCGGCCAGTCTACGGGCGCAGGTGGACGATCACCGAATCCTGCAGGGTGAGGTTCGCCTCGCTGCGCAACCCCGTGGTCGCCAGGGAGCGCAGCGACCGTGAGGGCGAGGTACGAGCCCGAGGCGGACTCTCAGATGAGGTTCGCCTCGCTGCGCAACCCTGTGGTCGCCAGGGAGCGCAGCGACCGTGAGGGCGAGGTACGAGCCCGAGGCGGACTCCCAAGTGAGGTTCGCCTCGCTGCGCTCACGCCCTCGCAGGCTCGGGCTGGCGAACGTCACCTCGGTGGTCGAGGTGGTTTCGAGGCTCGCAAGCTCGCACCTCAACCACCGGAACGTCACGTGGGTGGTCGAGGTGGTTTCGAGGCTCGCAAGCTCGCACCTCAACCACCGGAACGTCACCTCGTTGGTCGAGGTGCGACGAGCTCTGCGAGGAGCCTCGAGACCAAGGGCCGGGAATCGGCCTCAACCAATGTTGAAGCCGAGGGCGCGCAGCATCTCGCGGCCGTCGTCGGTGATCTTGTCCGGGCCCCACGGCGGCATCCAGACCCACTCGATCCGGAAGTCGTTCACGAGACCGTCGAGCGCAGCGCGGGTCTGGTCCTCGATGACGTCGGTGAGCGGGCACGCGGCCGACGTGAGGGTCATCGACAGCACGGTGTTGCTGTGCTCGTCGACCTCGGCGCCGTAGACGAGCCCGAGGTCCACGACGTTGATGCCGAGCTCGGGGTCGACGACGTCCTTCATGGCCTCGATGACGTCCTCGGTCGTCGTGGCACCCGCGGGCGCGGTGCTGACGTCGGGCAGGTCGCTGTGGTCGGTGGTCATGGTGTGTCTCCTGTGGTCGTGGTGGTGACGAGTGCCTGCGACACCGCGTCCTTCCAAGCCATCCAGCCCAGCAGCGCGCACTTGACGCGCGCCGGGAACTTCGCGACGCCGGCGAACGCGATGCCGTCCTCGAGCACGTCCTCGTCCGGCTCCACCTGCCCCTTGCCCTGCATGAGCTCGGTGAAGGCGGCCAGCACCGCCATGCCGTCGTCGACGGACCGGCCGATGAGCAGCTCGTTCAGCACCGACACCGAGGCCTGGCTGATCGAACACCCCTCGGCTGCGTACGAGACGTCGGCGACGGTCTCGCCGTCGAGGTGGACCCGCAGGGTGATCTCGTCCCCGCACGTCGGGTTGACGTGGTGCACCTCGGCCTCGAACGGCTCGCGCAGTCCTGCGCCGTGCGGGTTCTTGTAGTGGTCCAGGATGATCTCCTGGTACAACGAGTCGACGTTCATCGCGTCAGTCATGGTCCACTCCCCCTCAGGCGCCGAAGTAGCTCTGGGTGTGGCGCAGGGCATCGACGAAGACGTCGATCTCCTGCTCGGTCGTGTACAGGTAGAACGAGGCGCGGGTGGTGGACTGCACCCCGAACACCTGGTGCGCGGGCTTGGCGCAGTGGTGGCCGGCCCGGACGGCGACCCCCCGGCTGTCGAGCAGCTGGGCGACGTCGTGCGGATGGATGCCGTCGAGGGTGAAGCTGATCGCTCCCCCGCGGTCGACCGGCTCGGCCGGACCGATGACCGTCAGCCCGGCCACCTCCTGCATGCGCTCGAGCGCGTAGGCGGTGATTGCCTGCTCGTGCTCGGCGACCTGCTTCATGCCGATCGCGGACAGGTAGTCGACGGCTGCCCCGAGCCCGACGGACTGCGCGATGGGCGGGGTGCCGGCCTCGAAGCGGGACGGCGGTGCGGCGTAGGTGGTGCGCTCCATCGTGACGGTCTCGATCATCTCGCCGCCGCCGAGGAACGGCGGCAGCTCGGCGAGCAGGTCGTAGCGCCCCCACAGCACACCGATGCCGGTGGGGCCGACCAGCTTGTGACCGGTGAAGGCGACGAAGTCGGCCCCCAGCGCCGCCATGTCGACGGGGATCTGCGGGACGGCCTGGGAGGCGTCGATGACGACGAGGGCGCCGACCTCGCGCGCCTTGGCGATGATGACGTCGACCGGGTTGATCGTCCCCAGCATGTTGGACACCCAGGTGACCGAGACGACCTTGGTGCGCTCGGTGATCAGGGTGTCGATGGGGGTGAGGTCGAGCCGGCCGTCCGGGGTGAGGCCGAACCAGCGCAGCGTGGCGCCCACCCGCTCGGTCACCTGCTGCCACGGCACGATGTTGGAGTGGTGCTCCATCTGGCTGATGACGACCTCGTCACCGGCGCCGATGCGCCCGGCGTCGCCGAGCACCCGTGCCACCAGGTTCAACGCCTCGGAGGCGTTCTTGGTGAACACGACCTCCTCGCGCCGCGGAGCACCGATGAACTCGGCCACCTTGGTACGGCCCGCCTCGAACGCCTCACTGGCCTCGGCCCCCAGCTGGTGCATCGCCCGTGCCACGTTCGCGTTGTGCTGCAGGTAGTGCTCCTCCATGGCCTGCACGACCTGGCGGGGCTTCTGCGAGGTGTTGGCGCTGTCGAGGTAGACCAGGGGCAGGTCCCCGGCCAGGCGGCGCTGCAGGATCGGGAAGTCCTCCCGCACCCGCTCGACGTCGAAGCTGCCCATGGTGATCAGACCCCGGCGCGCGTGTACTTGTCGTAGCCCTCGGCCTCGAGCTGGTCGGCCAGCTCGCGCCCACCGGTCTCGGCCAGACGGCCGGCGACGAAGACGTGCACGAAGTCCGGGCTGATGTACTGCAGGATCCGCGTGTAATGCGTGATGAGCAGCACGCCACGGTCACCCTGGCCGCTGAACCGGTTGACGCCGTCGGAGACGACCCGCAGGGCGTCGATGTCGAGGCCGGAGTCGGTCTCGTCGAGCACGGCGAACTTCGGGTTGAGCAGCTCCAGCTGGGCGATCTCGTGGCGCTTCTTCTCGCCGCCGGAAAAGCCCTCGTTGACGTTGCGCTGGGCGAAGGTCGGGTCGAGGGTCATCCGCTCGAGGGCGGCGTTGACGTCCTTGATCCAGGTGCGCAGCTTGGGCGCCTCGCCGTCGACGGCGGTCTTGGCCGTCCGCAGGAAGTTGGCGACCGAGACGCCGGGCACCTCGACCGGGTACTGCATCGCCAGGAACAGTCCGGCGCGTGCCCTCTCGTCGACGCTCAGCTGCAGGATGTCCTCACCGTCGAGCAGCACCTCGCCCTCGGTGACGTCGTACTTGGGGTGACCCGCGATGGAGTAGGCGAGCGTGGACTTGCCCGACCCGTTCGGGCCCATGATCGCGTGGACCTCGCCGGAGCGGACCGTGAGGTCGACGCCCTTCAGGATCTCCTGCGGTCCGTCGTCGGTGTTGACCGAGACGTGGAGGTTCTTGATCTCCAGAGTTGCCATGTCAGTTCTCCTCAGGAAGGACGACCAGGACGGCGCCGTCCTCGACGGTGGTGGGGTAGGTGGGGACCGGCTCGACCGCCGGGAGGTTCAGGGCCGCGCCGGAGGTGACGTCGAAGCGGGAGCCGTGGAGCCAGCACTCGATGGTCCGGCCCTCCACGTCGCCCTCCGAGAGCGCGATGGCGGCGTGCGAGCACTCGTCGCGCAGGGCGAAGACCTCGTCGCCGTCACGCACGAGCGCCAGCTCGCAGCCGCCGACCGTCACGGCCAGCACGCCGCCGTCCGGCACGTCGCCCAGCTGGGCGACGACCGTTCCGGTGACTGCGTGGGACTCAGACATCGGCCAGCTCCTCCTCCACGGCCGCGACCAGGCGCTCGGCGAGGTCCTCGACGTGGATGCGACGGATGATGTCGTGGAAGAACCCGCGGACGACCAGACGTCGCGCCTCGTCCTCCGGGATGCCCCGGCTCTGCAGGTAGAACAGGTGCTGGTCGTCGAACCGGCCGGTCGTGCTGGCATGGCCGGCCCCGGCGATCTCGCCGGTCTCGATCTCCAGGTTGGGGACCGAGTCGGCGGTCGCGCCGTCGGTCAGGATCAGGTTGTCGTTCTGCTCGAAGGTGTCGATGCCCTCGGCGACCTTGCGGATGAGCACGTTGCCGACCCAGACCGTGTGCGCGTCCTGGCCCTGCAGCGCGCCCTTGTAGAGCACGTTGCTGCGGGTCTTGGGCGCCGTGTGGTCGACGAACAGGCGGTGCTCGATGTGCTGGCCCGCGTCGGCCAGGTAGACCCCGAGCAGCTCGGCCGTGCCCCCGGGACCGGCGTACTCGACGTTGGTGCTGGTGCGCACCAGGTCGCCCCCGAGGCTGAACTCGAAGAACCGGATCGTGGCGTCACGGCCGACGGTGATGCCGTTCTGACCGGCGTGGACGGCGTCGTCGTCCCAGTCGTGGACCGAGATGACGTCGACCGCCGCGCCGTCACCGACCACGTAGGTCGTCGTGGCGGCGTACGTGGAGCTGCCCAGGTGGTCCAGCACGAGCGTGCCGCGGGCGTGGGCGCCGATGCGCACCACCACGTGCCCCCAGACCAGCTGGTCGGCGGCGGAGCCGCGCAGGGTGATGCGGGCGGCGGCGTCCAGCTCGGCGTTCGCGGCGACGTCGACGAGCAGCGCTCCCCCGGCGTTCTGCACCGCGAGGGCGGCGAGCCGGTCGAACGGTGCGAGCCCGCCGATCGCCACGGCCTCGTCGGTGCTGATGGCGGTGATGGTGACGCCGGCGGGCAGGTCGGAGTCGATCTGCAGGTGGGCGTCGGACGCCGCGCCGTCGAGGAGTCCGCGCAGCCGCTTGAGCGGGGTGAAGCGCCAGATCTCCTCACGGCCGGTGGGCACCGGGTGGGCCGCCAGGTCGTACGACGGCTCGGGATGCAGGTGTGACTCCACGTGCTCCAGCGCGTCGGTGATGGTCGCGGTCATCCGACAGCACCCTCCATCTGGAGCTCGATGAGGCGGTTGAGCTCCAAGGCGTACTCCATCGGCAGCTCACGGGCGATCGGCTCGACGAAACCGCGCACGATCATCGCCATCGCCTCGTCCTCGCCCATGCCGCGCGACATGAAGTAGAAGAGCTGGTCGTCACTGACCTTCGAGACGGTGGCCTCGTGGCCGAGCGTCACGTCGTCCTCGCGGACGTCGACGTACGGGTAGGTGTCGGACCGGCTCACCTGGTCGACGAGCAGGGCGTCGCACTTGACCGTGCTGGCCGAGCCGTGGGCGCCCTCGAGCACCTGCAGCAGCCCGCGGTACGACGTCCGGCCGCCGCCACGGGCGACGGACTTGGACAGGATCGAGCTGGACGTGTTCGGTGCGGCATGCACCATCTTGGCGCCGGCGTCCTGGTGCTGGCCCTCGCCGGCGAAGGCGATCGACAGCGTCTCGCCGCGAGCGCCCTCACCCATGAGGTAGACGGCCGGGTACTTCATGGTGACCTTCGAGCCGATGTTGCCGTCGACCCACTCCATGGTGGCGCCGGCCTCGCACACGGCCCGCTTCGTGACCAGGTTGTACACGTTGTTCGACCAGTTCTGGATGGTCGTGTACCGGACGCGGGCGCCCTTCTTCACGACGATCTCGACCACGGCCGAGTGCAGGCTGTCCGAGCTGTAGATCGGCGCCGTGCAGCCCTCGACGTAGTGCACGTACGAGTCCTCGTCGGCGATGATCAGGGTGCGCTCGAACTGACCCATGTTCTCGGTGTTGATGCGGAAGTACGCCTGCAACGGGATGTCGACGTGGACGCCCTTGGGCACGTAGATGAACGAGCCGCCGGACCACACCGCGGTGTTGAGGGCGGAGAACTTGTTGTCGCCGACCGGGATGACGGTGCCGAAGTACTCCTGGAAGATCTCCGGGTGCTCGCGCAGGGCCGTGTCGGTGTCGAGGAACAGCACGCCCTGGGCCTCGAGGTCCTCACGGATCGAGTGGTACACGACCTCGGACTCGTACTGGGCGGCGACGCCGGAGACGAGACGCTGCTTCTCGGCCTCCGGGATGCCGAGCCGGTCGTAGGTGTTCTTGATGTCCTCGGGCAGGTCGTCCCACGTGGCGGCCTGCTTCTCGGTGGACCGCACGAAGTACTTGATGTTGTCGAAGTCGATGCCGCCGAGGTCCGAGCCCCAGGTGGGCATGGGCTTGCGACCGAAGAGCTTGAGGCCCTTGAGTCGCTGCTGCAGCATCCACTCCGGCTCGCTCTTGAGGCCGGAGATGTTGCGGACGACGTCCTCGCTGAGGCCGCGCTGCACGGTGGCGCCGGCGTCGGTCTTGTCGGACCAGCCGAACTCGTACCGGCCGACGTCCTTGAGGCCGGGGTTCGCCGCCTCGATGGCGTTGGTCCCGGTGGGGGTGGTGGTCTCTGACGTGGTCGTCATGAGGGCAACCTCTCTGCGGTGGATCGGGCGGGGCGGGGCTGTGATGGTCGGGCGTGCGGCAGGTGGGTGGTGCAGACGCCGTCGCCGTGGGCGATGGTGGCGAGCCGCTGGACGTGGGTGCCGAGCAGCCGGGAGAACATCTCGGCCTCGGCCTCGCACATCTGCGGGAACTCCTCGGCCACGTGGGCGACCGGGCAGTGGTGCTGGCACATCTGGGTGCCGGCCGGGGTCTGGCCGACGGACGCGGCGAAGCCCTCGGCCGTGAGAGCCTCGGCCAGCCGGTCGGGCCGGTCCTCGGGGCTCGAGCCCTGCAGGTGCTCGCCGAGCCGCTGCTCCAACGGCTGCAGCCGGGCGCGGGCGAACCGGCTCACGGCGTCGTCGCCGCCGGTCTCGGCGAGGAACTCCAGGGCCTGGACGGCCAGGTCGTCGTAGGAGTGCGCGAACTGGTCACGTCCGGCGTCGGAGATGGCGAAGACCTTCGCCGGGCGGCCGCGGCCGCGGGGGCCGACGACACGCTGTTCGCGGGACTCCAGCAGACCCTCGGCCACGAGCTGGTCGAGGTGACGCCGCACGGCCGGTGCGGTGAGGCCCAGGTGGTCCGCCACGACGGTCGCCGTGGCAGGTCCCAGTCGCAGGACGGTGTCGGCCACGCGCGCACGCGTCGGTGCGTCGTCGGTCGACGTCCGCTCCGGTGCTCGCATGTTTTTCACAACACCAGTGTGACGTTATTGATTCCGGTGTTTCAACGAAGGATGGCCTTACTCGAGCATCGCGGACGGCAGGACGGTGTCGTCGGCGGCCCGGGTGCCGGCGTCCCACCCCCGCCGGTCGTACGAACGACGGCGGGACGTGGTCGTGACCCGCGGGAACAGTCGCTCGAACTCGGCGGTGACCGCCTCGCCCTGCCGGGCGAGGACGGGCACCAGAGCCGACCCGTACGAGGCCGTCGCCTCCTCGGCCGTGACGGTGAGGCGTTGCCCGATGCGCTGGGCGTAGGCGACGAGGAAGGACTTGCGGAACGACGATGAACGGTCGACCGGTGCGCTGTCGGCGGCCTGGCCGGCGTGGGTCATAGCACGGGTGGCCTGGACGAGGGTGGAGGTGAACAACATCTCGACCTGGTCGAGGTCGGTCGGCACGCCGACGACCGTGACGCTGGAGGCGAACTCGTCCCACACCGCCCGGGTGCGGTTGGCGCGCGCCACCTGGTCGAGCAGGGAGGCCTTCTCGACCGGGTACGGGTGGTGCACCAGGATCCGCCGCGCCCGGACGACCACGCCCCCCTCGATGTCGGCGGTGATCAGCGCCTCGTCGAGCGCGTGCCGGGTCATGAGGCTCTGCGCCTTGGCGGTGAAGGCCTCGGCCTCGGCGGCGAAGTCGGTCGACTCCGCCTTGGCCAGCAGGGCCCGCACGGTGGTCAGCGCCTTGGCCTGCCGGGCGTCGATCCTGCCGGTCTCCGGCACCGTCGACGGTCGACCGAGCCGATCCCACTGCGACGGGACGGCGTCGACGACCCGCACCCGGGGCAGCCCCCGGAGCAGGTCGAGGGTGACCAGCGCCGCCAGCCACGCGGCCTGGTCGGGGTGGTCGGTGCTCGGCAGTAGCTCATCAGCGGCCGGGGTCACGGAGGACTCGAGGACGTCCAGCTGGTCGAGCCACGACCGCGGTGCGCGGTGCGGCGCGCCGGACCGGTGCGACTCGACGAGGATCGCCCTGGACAGCCAGCGTGTGGCAGCAGCCGTGGTGTGTCGCCGGGACGCGTGGAGCAGGTCACGGGGCTGCCATCCCTGCTCCCACGCCGCGCCGATCCTGGCGACCACCTCGTCGACGACCGGCGGCGCCGCGCCGAGGTCGTGCAGCACCCGGATGTGCGGGCCGGCGGTAGCCGGAGCGTGCACGGCGTGCCGGACGGCGAGGTCGAGCAGCGCGGCGATGCCGTCGGCACCGGGACGCTGGTTCGACCGACGCCGCGCTTCGCGACGGCGACGACTCTCCTGACCCATGGCGTCATCCTGCCAAGTCGCACCGACACCCGGTCCTAGAGTGACGCCATGGCGAGCGACGCGGTCGAGATCGAGGCGGGCGGACGGGCGGTCCGGGTCTCGAGTCCCGGCCGGGAGATCTTCGAGGCGACCGACGACTCCCCCGCCGTCTCCAAGCTGATGGTCGCCGAGTACTACGTCGCCGTGGCGGACGGGTTGATGCGGGCCCTGCAGGACCGGCCGGTGGCGCTGGAGCGCTGGCCCAAGGGCGTGCGGGAGGACATGGTGATGGCCACCCGCGCCGACGGGCACGGCGACGCGTTCTACCAGAAGCGGATGATGCGGGGCGCTCCCTCGTACGTCGAGCCGACCCGCGTGCTGTTCCCCTCCGGCCGGCCGGCCGACGAGATGTGCGTGACCGAGATCGCCGTCGCGGTCTGGGCGGCGCAGATGGGCGCCATCACCTTCCACCCGTGGCCCACCCGCCGCACGGACAACGACCGCCCCGACGAGCTGCGCATCGACCTCGACCCGCACGGCAGCGCCACCTTCGCCGACGCCGTCCGGGTCGCGGGGGTGGCGCAGGAGCTGCTGACCGGGCTGGGCATCACGGCGTTCGCCAAGACCAGCGGCAAGCGGGGCATCCACGTGTACGTCCGCATCGAGCCCCGCTGGACCTTCACCGACGTGCGCCACGCAGCGATCGGTCTGGCCCGCGCGCTCGCCCGCACGGCGGAGGGCGTCACCACCGCCTGGTGGAAGGAGGAGCGCGGCGACAACGTGTTCATCGACTTCAACCAGAACTGTCGCGACCGCACCATCGCCTCGGCCTACAGCCTGCGACCGGCTCCCGGCGCCCCGGTGTCGATGCCGGTGACCTGGCAGGAGCTGGCCGGGCTCACCGACCCGCGGGAGTTCACCCTGCACACGGTTCCTGCGTTGCTGGCGTCACGCGGCGATGCCTGGGCGGCGATCGACGACATCGCGCACGACCTCACTCCCCTGCTCGACCTGTGGCGCGAGGACCCGACCGAGATGCCGTACCCCCCGGAGTATCCCAAGATGCCGGGCGAGCCGAAACGCGTGCAGCCGAGCAAGGCTCGGTCCGAGCCCTCCGATTGAGTGTGTTTTTTCTTGTGATCAGAGGAATAATCTCTTGTCAGACTGACCGCACCCCGGTACGATAGAACACATGTTCGAGACACTCTCCCAGCTCCCCGCCTCGTGCGGTGCAGTGGAGCCGTGGCAGTTGTCCGACGGCGAGGTCGAGGTGATGACGCGGGAAGTCCAGCGTGCTCGCGCTGCGCTCGATGCGGTGACCGTGCGGCTCGCGGAGGCTGCCGAGACCCGTGGTCTGGCGCGCGCGGGTGGTCACACCTCGACCACCGCGTGGCTGGCCGCGACGACCGGGCTGGGCAAGCGTGAGGCCGCGGCCCTGGTGGCGTTGTCGCGGCTGGCGCCGGGTGAGTGCGAGCGCACCCGTGCCGCGTGGGCTGCCGGTGACCTGTCCACCACGCAGGCCGGGACCATCCTGCGGGCGGTCGACCAGCTGCCCGACTGGATCGACGCCGACCCCCGCCACGCTGCCGAGGACGTCCTGCTCGAGCACGCACCGGCGCTGCCGGCCGACGACCTGCGCCGCCTCGCGAACCGGATCATCGAGGTCATCGACCCCGACGGCGCCGACGAGATCCTCGGCCGACAGCTCGAAGCCCAGGAGCGGCGGGCGTACGACTGCACCCGGTTGCGGTTCCTGATCGCCGGCCACGGCATGACCCGGATCCAGGGCCAGCTGCCCGACGCGCAAGCCCAGATGCTCCGCACCGCCCTCGAAGGACTCGCCGCACCTCGCCGCCAGCGCGACGGACTCCCCGCCGACGACCACCCCCACGAAGCAGCCACCCGCCGCCCGGCCGACCAACGCCTCGGCCACGCGTTCTGCGAGCTCATCGAGCACCTCCCCACCGGCGCCGTGGCCACCGCCGGCGGTCTCGCCGCGACCGTCACGGTCAACATCGACCTCAAGAACCTCACCGACCGCGTCGCGACCGCCACCCTGTCGACCGGCGACCAGATGTCCGCCGCCCAGACCCGCCGGTTCGCGTGCAACGCGCAGCTCATCCCCCTCGTGCTCGACGGGTCCTCCCGGATCCTCGACCACGGCCTCGCGAAACGACTGCACGACCGCTACCAACGCATCGCGCTGGCCAAGCGCGACGGTGGCTGCTCCTGGAAGGGCTGCGACCGACCACCGGCCTGGTGCGAGGCCCACCACCTGACCCCGTTCAGCCAGGGCGGCGAGACCTCCGTCGACAACGGTGCCCTGTTCTGCTTCGTCCACCACCACCTCCTGCACGACGACGACTGGTCAGCGCGACTCGCCCCCGACGGAGTCGTCGAGGTCATCCCCCCGTCGAGGATCGACCCCCAACGCCGGCCACTACGCCACACCCGACACCTCAAACTCAGACCCCGCGCCGCATAGCCCGCACACGCGGAGGGACACAGGCTGGCTTGCCGGCCTGTGTGCGGCACCGGATAGGGAGCGAGCCCATCCCCATCTGACTGACTTGCCTGTCAGTGTGTTGCCGGTCACGGACGCAGCCATTAGCCTGCTCGCGGGAGGGTCGCCGGGAGGCACCCAGTGAGACGCACCATCGCCGCGGTCGCAACCGCCATGGCCCTCGTGGCCGCACCCGTCCAGGCGGGGGCCGCGACGACCCCTGCGCCCGGACCGTCGGTGGTCGACGACCTGGCCAACATGGCCGACGCCTACGGCCGGATCACCGGCCCGGGTGGGCAGCTGCGCAACGGCAACTACCTGCCGGCGCTCGTCCGGCAGATCGGGCTGCTGTCCGCCGCCCAGCTCGCGGCGCAGGCGGTGACGCCCACCCGGCTGTCGCTCACCGCCGGCACCCTGGTCCCCGGGTGGAACGTCGGCAACCCGCTGCGGGCCGGCTGGGCCGGCACCCGCGGGGTCGCGACCCCGGTGGCCTTCACGAACCGCTTCGGAGCCCTGCTGCGGGGCACCGTCTACACGCCCAAGCCCGGCGCGACCGACCCGTACACGGGAGCCCCGCTCACCGGTCCCTTCCCCGGCGTCGTGGTGACACCGGGATCGGTGCAGGGCTCGGCCGGCATGTACGCCTGGCTGGCCCAGGACCTCGCCGAACGCGGCTACGTCGTCCTGGTCTACGACGTGCAGGGCCAGGGGTCCAGCGAGACCCTGCCGCACACCACGGGCAGCATCTTCCCCTTCTGCAACCCGCTGGCGCCCGCGCAGGACACGGAGATGACGGGGTGCCCGGGCGTGCCCTTCCAGCAGGAGGCGAACTTCGTCAAGGGCACCGAGGACGCGATCGACTTCTTCCTGTCGACCCCCACCGCCCCCTACGCCAACCCCGCGTCGGCCGGAGCACCCGTCAACGCCTTCAACCCCGTGTGGGAGCAGTTCGACAGCAGCCCCGACCCGGCGGCCGCGACCCCCGGCCGCACCACCCGGCTGGCGATCGTGGGCCACTCGCTCGGCGGGTCCGCCGTGTCCAAGGTGCAGGGCACCGATGAGCGGGTGGCGACCGTCGTGGCGCTCGACAAGCTGCAGGCAGACGGCGCCGTCCCGTCGGTGCCCGCCCTGGCCGTCCAGTCCGAGTACGGCTTCACGGTCTCCCCCGCCGCGCTCTCCGGTGGCGACACGCTCCTGCCCGCCCCGGGTCAGCCCGTTCCCGGACGTGAACGCGCCAGCGGGTTCGACGCCTGGCAGGCGGCCGGACAGGACGCCCTGCTGGTGGTGCCGCGTGCCTCCACCCACCTGGAGTACACCGACATCCCCTACGTGCTGCCCGCCAGCCGGTTCGGCCAGGCGCTCACCAGCGTCTACGTGCAGGCCTGGCTCGGCCACCAGCTCAAGGACGAGCCGGCCGAAGCCCTGCTGGCGACGTCGTTCCGCTACCTGGAGCCGACCGGCAAGGGTCGCTGGGCCCCCGTGACGTTGCAGCGTGACGCCCTGCTGAGCACCCGCTACTGCTCGGCGATCGACGTCGGTCCCCTGCTGGACGACGACCTCACCGGGGTCGGCTGCTAGAAGATCGGCTCGCCGGTGGCCATCCGCCGGCGCACGTCGTCGATCGACCGGGTGAACGGGAAGCCCCGTGCACCCGCAGGCAGGTGGCGCACCACGAGGGCGAGGCGCCGGGAGAAGCGGTCGAAGCGACGCTCGTCGGCCGCCGACCACGGCAGTCGCATCTCCTGGCGCAGATGCTCGGGCAGGAAGCCGGCGGTCACGTGGAGCCGGCGACGGACGACGGCCGCGGGGACCCGACCGTCGATGTACTCCAGCCGGACGACCCGCAGGAGGTAGTCGCGGACCGGGTCGTCGATCGACGTCGCCGCGAGGCCCTCACGCCAGTAGTCCTCGAAGGCGTCGCGATCGGCCGGCCACCACGAGGCGGGCATCTGCAGCATCGCGCCGAAGATCGCCCCCTCGGCGTAGAACCGTTCGCGGTCGGAGCCCAACGGTCCGTGCACGGCCTCCCGTGCCTGTTCGAAGCCATGGAAGAGGCAGGCGGCCACCCAGCGCTGGAGCTCGGGGTCGAACGCTCCCGGCACCCGCGCGTGGGACCCGTTGGTCGCGGCACGGAACGCGGCGCGCTCGGCCGCGGACCCGTGGACGGCGACGGCGAGGAACCCGACAGTCGTCCGTCGTCGTCGCGACGGGTTGCCGAACAGGCTCCCCTCGGTCACGACGCTGTCCTTGACCGCGTACCCGATGGCCGGGCGGGCCAGCTGCATCACGACGTTGGCGGCGCCGGACACCGCGACGTAGGGGGTTGCCGCGGCGGCGAGCAGGGGTGTCGGGAGGTCGTCGAGGTCGCCGATCACGTCAGCACGTCGGAGAGCCGGTACCCGACGACCTCCTCGAGCTGGGCGTACGTGCACGAGGTGGCCTCACGATCAGGGCGCCACCGCTTGAACTGAGCGGTGTGCCGGAAGCGGGCGGTGTCCCCCGGGCCCTCCATGTGCTCGTAGCCGACCTCGGCCACCCGCACCGGCGCCAACGGCACGAACGACAGGTCCTTGCCGGCCGACCAGCGGTTCTGCCCCATCTCCAGATCGCCCCACGGGTGGTCGGACAGGTCGACCACGTCGCCGGCGAGCTCCTCGACCAGCTCGGCCCGGCGGGCGGCGGTGAAGGACGCGCACACCCCGACGTGACGGAGCGTCCCGTCGCCGGCGTATAGGCCCAGCAGCATCGAGCCCAGCAGCGGCGAGTCCTCGGTGGAGTTCTTGTGCGGCCGGTAGCCGGCCACGACCACGTCGGCGGTGCGGGCGTGCTTGACCTTGATCATCGTGCGGCCGCCGGGCACGTAGACGGAGGTCAGCGACTTGGCCATGACGCCGTCGAGCCCGGCACCCTCGAAGGCGGCGAACCACTGCTCGGCCTCGGCCGGGTCGGTCGTGGTGCGGGTGAGGTGCACCGGCGCACCGACGCCGGCCAGGGCGTCCTCCAGCCGCGACCGCCGCTGTGCCAGCGGGGTGTCGAGCAAGGACTCGTCGCCGAGCGCGAGCAGGTCGAACACGACCAGACGGGCGGGCGTCTGCTCGGCGAGGTGGTCCACGCGGCTGGCCGCCGGGTGGATCCGGGCGCTCAGAGTGTCGAAGTCGAGCCGGTCACCGACGGCGACCACGATCTCGGCGTCCACCACGCAGCGCTCCGGCAGCTGGCGCAGCACCGCCTGCACGACGTCGGGGAAGTACCGCGCGAGCGACTTGGTCGAACGGCTGGCGAGCTCGACCTCGTCGCCGTCACGGAACACCAGACACCGGAAGCCGTCCCACTTGGGCTCGAACAGCATGCCGGCATCACCGCCGGGCACCCGCGCGGCCGACTTGGCGAGCATCGGCACGAGCGGTGGCATCACCGGAAGGTCCATGCAGGTCAGCCTAGGAGGCGAGCCCGTGCACGTCACGCCTAGAATGTCGGGGTGTCAGCCCCTGCCGTCGAGATCTCCGGTCTCGTGATGCGCTACCGCGGCGTCACCGCCGTCGACGGACTGGACCTCACCGTCGCCGCCGGGACCGTCACGGCGATCCTGGGACCCAACGGAGCCGGCAAGACCACGACCATCGAGACCTGTGAAGGGTTCCGCCGTCCGCAGCAGGGGCGCGTGAGCGTGCTCGGCTGTACCCCCGGCTCCGCCGAGCTCCGTCCCCGCATCGGCGTGATGCTGCAGGCCGGCGGTGCCTGGTCGGGGGTCCGTGCGCGGGAGATGCTGGCCCACGTCGCCTCCTTGCACGCGCACCCGCTGGCCGTCGACCCGCTCGTGGAGCGCCTCGGCCTGGCAGCCTGCGGGTCCACGCCGTACCGCCGGATGTCCGGCGGACAGCAGCAGCGGTTGAGCCTCGCGATGGCCGTCGTCGGGCGACCGGAGCTCGTGTTCCTCGACGAACCGACGGCGGGGCTCGATCCCCAGGCACGGCGCGCCACCTGGGAGCTCATCGAGGAGCTGCGGGCGAGCGGCGTCACGACGGTCCTCACGACCCACTTCATGGACGAGGCCGAGGCGTTGTCCGACCAGGTCCACATCGTCGACGCCGGCCGGGTCATCGCCTCGGGCACCCCGGCCGAGCTCGCCGCGACCGGCGCCGGCAACACCATCCGCTTCCGGGCCCGGGCGGGCCTGGACGTCATCAGTCTCATGGCGGCCCTGCCGGCCGACACCAAGGTCGAGGAGCGTGCGCCCGGCGCCTACGTCCTCACCGGTGAGGTCGACCCCGCGCTGCTGGCGACGCTCACCGCCTGGTGCGCGAGCCACCACGTCCTGGCGGAGTCGGTGCTGGTGGAGCGTCAGACCCTCGAGGACCGGTTCCTCGACCTCACCGGGAGGACCCTGCGATGAGCCTCGACCTGTCGCCGCGGCCCGGCGCGGCCTCCACCCGCGCCATGGTGCGGTCGCAGACCGCCATGGAGCTGCGGCTGCTGGCTCGCAACGGCGAGCAGATCCTCGTCACCCTCGTGATCCCCCTGCTGCTGCTCGTCATGGGCACCCGCGCCGGCAGCATCGTCGACCTCGGCGAGGGGCGCACGATCGACATCATCGCGCCCGGTGTGCTCGCCCTGGCGGTGCTCTCGACCTCGTTCACGTCACTGGCGATCAGCACGGGGTTCGACCGCCGGTACGGGGTGCTGAAGCGGCTCGGCGCCTCTCCCCTGCCGCGCTCGGGGTTGCTCGTCGCCAAGGTCCTCGCGGTCGTGGTGGTGGAGCTGGTGCAGCTCGTGGTGCTCGTCGGTGCCGCCCTCGCGCTGGGCTGGCAGCCGGAGGGCGGAGCCACGGCCTGGCTGTGGCTGCTCGCCCTGGCGGGGCTCGGCACGGCGGCCTTCGGCGCCTTGGGCCTCCTGATCGCGGGCACGCTGCGGGCCGAGGCCACCCTCGCCCTTGCCAACCTCGTCTACATCCTGCTGCTGGTCGGCGGCGGACTGATCGTCCCGCTGTCGCGCTACCCCGAGGGGGTGCAGCGCGGACTCGAGCTGCTGCCGTCGGGTGCCCTCGGCCAGGGCCTGCGGGACGCCTTCGCCGGTGACGGCGTGGGCGTCGCCCCGGTCGTGGTCCTCGCCGTCTGGGCGCTGGTCGCCGGCGCCGTCACCTCCCGGACGTTCCGATGGGAGTGATCGCCCGGTTCCGTGCCCCGGACCGCGCCTTCGTCCTCGGGTGGGCGTGGGCGTCCCTGGTCGCGAACACCGTCATCATCCTCACCGGTGGACTCGTGCGCCTGACCGGATCCGGTCTGGGCTGCCCGACCTGGCCGAGGTGCACCGAGGACTCCTTCGTGCCCCAGGGTGAGCTGGGCATCCACGGCATCATCGAGTTCGGCAACCGGCTGCTCACCTACGTGCTGATCGCCGTCGCCGTGGCCACCTTCGTCGCCGTGGTGCGCTGGGCCGGATCGACCCCGGCGATGCGACGGCTCGTCCTCGTGATGGCCCTCGGCATCCCGTTCCAGGGCGTCATCGGCGGCATCACCGTGCTGACCAACCTCAATCCGTGGATCGTGTCGCTGCACCTGATCCTGTCGCTGGGTCTCGTGACCGCCTCCACGGTGCTGGTCGGGTGGGTCCGTGGGGAGGACCGCACCCGCGTGCCGGTCAGCGCCCACCGGCTCGTCGTCCTCGCCGTCGTGCTGATGTGGGTCGCGGTCTACCTCGGGACCGTCGTCACCGGCAGCGGCCCGCACGCCGGCGATGCCGACTCGCCCCGCAACGGTCTCGACCCGGCGGCCTGGAGCCGTCTGCACGCGCTGTCGGTGTGGGCGCTGGTCCTCGTGACGGTGCTGGTGGTCCGGGCGGTGTGGTCCACGGCCGCCCGCCGAGCCGCGATCGTGCTGCTCGCGGTCGAGCTCGCCCAGGGCGCGATCGGCTACGTGCAGTACCTCACCGACCTGCCCGTCGCGCTCGTGGCGGCCCATCTCGTCGGGGCAGCCGTGCTCGTCGCCGCCGCGACGAGGCTGATGGCCGGAGTGCGCAGCGAGGCAGGTGCCAGGGCGCTAGCGTGACGGCGTGATGCCTCGCACCGTCCTCGCCCTGCACGTCCTGTTCTTCGCCGCCGGCGGGGTGGTGCTGTCGCTGGACGCCCCTGCGAAGGGCTGGGGAGTCCTCGGCTGCGTCGTCGCCTACGTCGTGCTGCTCCCGCTCGCGGCCCACCGTGACGGCCGGCCGGAGCTGCAGGCCCTGGCCCTGTTCCTCGCGGGCGTGTCGGTGTTCCAGGTCGTGCCGGACTGGGTGCTCGCCGACGTGCTCGGGATCCTCGCGTTCCCCGACACGGGCGGCCTGCGCGTCGACGACGTCATCCCGCTGGCGATGGCGGGCATGTGGGTCGCTCCCCTGTTCATCGCGCTCGCTCTCGCCGGCGCGCGGCCGGGGCGGTCGGCGCTGTTCGCCGTGCTGGTCTTCGCCGGAGCGGAGTTCGCTGCTCCGACGCTCGGTCTCTGGGAGCCGATCGGCGACACCACGCGCGTCGCCGGCATCGCGATCTACGTCCTGCCGGCCGAGGCCGCCCTCGCGTGGGCGACCGCCGTGGCCTTCAACGCCACGCGGACAGCAGCCGTCGCGGCGCGGATCGCCGTGGCCGCCGCCGTGTCGACCTTCTACCTCGGGGCGCTGGTGACGGCGTACTTCCTGATCGACGTGGCGGGGTACAGCCTCACCCGATGAACGGGTCGACCGCCGCGGCGACGAACAACAGCGCCAGGTAGGCGTTGGAGAAGTGGAAGAGCCGCATCGGCTTGATGATGCTGAGGTCCTCGGTGTCCTTGGCGCGCGACGACAGGTCGTGCGCCTCGACCAGGAAGACGATGCCGAGCACGGTCGCGACGGCGGGGTAGAACCACCCGGTGCCGGCCACCGGCCACAGGGCCAGCGAGGTGGCCACCATGACGTAGGAGTAGATGACGATCTGCCGGCCGACCTCGCGAGAGGTCGTGACCGACGGGAGCATCGGCACCGAGGCGGCGGAGTAGTCCTCGCGGTACCTCATGGCCAACGACCAGAAGTGTGGAGGCGTCCAGAAGAACACCACCAGGAACAGCACGACCGGCGCCCACGCGAGCTCGTTGGTGACGGCGGTCCAGCCGATGAGGGCCGGGAAGCAGCCGGCCGCGCCGCCCCAGACGATGTTCTGCGAGGTCCGGCGCTTGAGGATCATGGTGTAGCCGACGACGTAGAAGACGTTGGCGGTCAGGGCGAGCGCGGCGGAGAGCCAGTTGACCAGCAGCCCGAGCCAGAGCGTCGAGACCACGCCGAGGACCAGTCCGAAGATCAGCGCCCGCCGGGTCGTGACCTGGTGGCGCGGCAGCGGCCGCCGGGCCGTGCGGCGCATCTTGGTGTCGATGTCGGCGTCCACCACGCAGTTGAGCGCGTTGGCGCTGCCTGCGGAGAGGGTGCCGCCGACGATGGTGGCGACGACGAGCCACAGCGGCGGCACGCCCTGCGCGGCGAGGAACATCACCGGGACGGTGGTCAGCAGGAGCAGCTCGATGATGCGGGGCTTCATCAGCGCCACGTACGACAGGACGATGTCCTTGGCCTGCGGCCGGTCGGTACCGGAGGCTGCCGCTTCGGGCTCGACGAGACTCACGTGCACCAGTCTAAGCCACGCGAGTAGGCTCGAGTCGTCGGAGTCGCCCGCTCCGGGTGACGCTCCCCATTCCCCAGGAGTCCTGAGTGTCGTCTGTCCCCGCTGTCCTCGATTGGTCCGAGCTCGACGCACGCGCCGTCGACACCGCCCGTCTCCTGGCCGCGGACGCCGTGCAGAAGGTCGGCAACGGCCACCCCGGCACCGCCATGAGCCTGGCTCCCGCGGCCTACCTGCTCTACCAGAAGGTCATGCGCCACGACCCGGCCGATCCGCACTGGGCGGGACGTGACCGGTTCGTGCTGTCGTGCGGTCACTCCAGCCTCACCCAGTACGTGCAGCTGTACCTGGCCGGCTACCCGATGGGGCTGGACGACCTCAAGAGCCTGCGTACCTGGGGCGCCCAGACGCCCGGCCACCCCGAGGTGCACCACACCCCCGGCGTCGAGGTCACCACCGGTCCCCTGGGCCAGGGCATCGCCAACGCGGTCGGCATGGCGATGGCCGCTCGCCGCGAACGCGGTCTGTACGACCCGGAGTCGCAGGAGAGCCCCTTCGACCACCGGGTCTACGTCATCGCCTCCGACGGCGACGTCCAGGAGGGCGTCTCGGGCGAGGCTGCCTCGTTGGCCGGCCACCAGCAGCTCGGCAACCTCACGGTGCTGTACGACGACAACAAGATCTCGATCGAGGACGACACCGACGTCGCCTTCAGCGAGGACGTCGCCGCCCGCCACGAGGCCTACGGCTGGCACGTGCAGACCGTCGACTGGACCGGCGGCGCCGACGGCTACGCCGAGGACGTCCAGGCCCTCTGGGACGCCTACGCCGCAGCGGCCGCCGAGACCCACCGGCCGAGCCTGATCGTCCTGCGCACGATCATCGCGTGGCCGGCACCGAACGCCCAGAACACCGGCGGCTCGCACGGCTCGGCCCTCGGCGACGACGAGATCGCCGCCACCAAGGAGCTGCTCGGGTTCCCAGCGGACCGGTCGTTCGTCGTCGAGGACGACGTCATCGCGCACACCCGGTCGGCCCGCGACCGGGGCGCCGCGGCACACGCCGCGTGGGACGAGCAGTTCGGTGCCTGGCGGGCGGCGTCGCCCGAGCAGGCCGAGCTGTACGACCGGCTGACAGCCCGCCGGCTCCCCGACGGCTGGACCGACGCCCTGCCCACGTACGAGGCGAGCGAGAAGGGCGTGGCCACCCGCGTCGCGTCCGGTGACGTGCTGAGTGCGCTGGCGCCGGTCCTGCCCGAGCTGTGGGGTGGCTCGGCCGACCTCGCCGGCTCCAACAACACCACCCCGAAGGGCCAGCCCTCGTTCCTGCCGCCCGAGCGGTCCACCGGCAAGTTCCAGGGCGACTGGTACGGCCGGGTCCTGCACTTCGGCATCCGCGAGCACGCGATGGGCTCGATCCTGAACGGCATCGCCCTGCACGGCCCGACCCGCCCCTACGGCGGCACCTTCCTGGTGTTCAGCGACTACATGCGGCCGGCCGTCCGGCTGGCCGCGCTCCAGCAGCTGCCGGTCACCTACGTCTGGACCCACGACTCCATCGGGCTCGGCGAGGACGGACCGACCCACCAGCCGGTCGAGCACCTGGCGTCGCTGCGAGCGATCCCCGGCCTCGACGTCGTGCGTCCCGCCGACGCCAACGAGACGGTCGCGGCCTGGCAGGCCGTCGTGGAGCAGACCGAGCGTCCGGCCGCCCTGGCCCTGAGCCGCCAGAACCTGCCGGTCTTCCCCCGCGGCGACGCCGACGGCGAGACGTGGGGCGATGCGTCCCTGACCGCCCGGGGCGCCTACGTGCTGCTGGACGCCGACGATCCCGATGTCGTGCTGGTCGCCACCGGGTCCGAGGTCCAGCTGGCCGTCGAGGCCCGCGGCCTGCTGGCCGCCGAGGGCGTCTCGGCCAGGGTGGTCTCGATGCCGTGCCGTGAGTGGTTCGAGCGGCAGGACGCGGGGTACCGCGACAGCGTGATCCCCCCGCAGGTCCGTGCACGCGTCGCCGTCGAGGCCGGGGTGTCCCTCGGCTGGCGCGACGTCGTGGGGGACGCCGGCCGCATCATCAGCCTCGAGCACTTCGGCGCCTCCGCCGACTTCGCCCGGCTCTACGACGAGTTCGGGATCACGGCGTCCGCAGTGGCGGCCGCCGCCCACGACTCCATCAGCGCCGCCCAGCACACCGGGGGCGTCCCGTTCTTCGCCCGACCCACCGCGCCTCTCGCGGAGCAAGGAGCACCATGAACGCACGAATGAAGGCCCTGTCCGACGCCGGCGTCTCGATCTGGCTCGACGACCTGTCGCGCGAGCGGCTGGCCTCCGGCAACCTGGCTCGACTCGTCGAGGAGCACTGCGTGGTCGGCGTGACCACCAACCCGACCATCTTCGCCGCGGCACTGGCCGACGGTGAGCGCTACGCGGCACAGGTCGCCGAGCTGAAGGCGTCCGGTGCCTCGGTCGACGAGACCATCTTCGAGCTCACCACCACCGACGTGCAGCAGGCCTGCGACGTGCTGGCTCCGGTCCACGGGGCCACCGGCGGCGTGGACGGCCGGGTCTCGATCGAGGTCGAGCCGGCCCTCGCGCGCGACAGCGAGGCGACCGTGGCGATGGCCCGCCGCCTGTGGGACCGCGTCGACCGGCCCAACCTGCTGATCAAGATCCCCGCCACCGAGGAGGGGCTGCCCGCGATCGCGGCGGCCATCGCCCAGGGCATCAGCGTGAACGTGACGCTGATCTTCTCCCTCGACCGGTACCGCAAGGTCATGGACGCGTACCTCTACGGGCTGGAGCAGGCGGCGGCCGAGGGTCGCGACCTCTCGGGCATCCACTCGGTGGCGTCCTTCTTCGTCAGCCGCGTCGACAGCGACGTCGATCCGCAGCTGCCCGAGGGCAGTGAGCTGAGGGGCCGTGCGGCGCTCGCCAACGCCCGTCTCGCGTACGCCGCCTACCAGGAGGTGTTCGGGGGCGAGCGGTTCGCCGCGCTCGCCGGAGCCAACCCGCAGCGTCCGCTGTGGGCCTCCACCGGCGTCAAGGACACCGCCTACCCCGACACGCTCTACGTCTCCGAGCTCGTCGTCGCGGACACCGTCAACACGATGCCCGAGAAGACCCTGCTCGCGTTCGCGGACCACGGCGAGGTCGAGGGCGACACCGTCAGCGGTCGGGCCGCGGAGGCTCGCGCCGTCATCGACGCCCTCGAGGCGGCCGACATCTCCTACGACGACGTCGTGCGCCGGCTCGAGACCGAGGGGCTGCAGAAGTTCGACGACTCCTGGGACGAGCTGGTCGAGACCGTCCGGGTCGCTCTCGAGAAGGCCTGACCATGGTCGCGTTCACCGCGCCGGTGCGCTCCTACGAGCGGGTCCTGCGCCGGTTGGTCGACGAGTCGTTCGCCTCCCGGCTGGGATCCCACGACGCGAGCCTCTGGGGGCGGCCCGCCGCCGAGGAGGCCGCCCGGCGACTGGGGTGGATCGATCTCGCCCGCACCTCGCGACCCCTGCTCCCCCGCATCGCGTCGCTGCGCACCGAGCTGCGGGACCACGGTCTCGACCACGTCGTGCTGTGCGGCATGGGCGGGTCGTCGCTCGCGCCCGAGGTGATCTGCCGGGCGGCCGGGGTCGAGCTCACCGTGGTCGACTCCTCGCACCCCGACATGGTGCGCACGGCCCTGGCCGACCGGCTCGAGCGGGCGGTCGTGGTGGTGTCCAGCAAGTCCGGCGGCACGGTGGAGACCGACAGCGCCCGGCGAGCCTTCGAGGCCGCCTTCACCGACGCGGGTCTGGACCCCGCCCGCCACCTCGTGGTGGTCACCGATCCCGGTTCGCCGCTCGACGAGCAGGCGACGGCGGCCGGCTACCGCGTGTTCCGTGCCGACCCGAACGTCGGCGGCCGCTACTCGGCCCTGACCGCGTTCGGCCTCGTGCCGTGCGGGCTGGCCGGGGTGCCGCTCGCCGCTCTCCTGGAGGACGCGGCGTCGGTGCACGCCGAGTTCTTCGGTGACTCCGTGGAGAACCGGGCCCTGCGCCTGGGCACGCTCCTGGGGGTCGCCGCCGACAACGACGTCGAGAAGCTGGTCCTGCTCGACCACACCGGCGCCGGTCTGGGCGACTGGATCGAACAGCTCGTCGCGGAGTCCACCGGCAAGCGAGGTCGCGGCGTGCTGCCCGTGGTGGTCGCCGACGCCTCCGCCCCGGAGATCGCGACGCCCCTGCCCGACACCGTGACCGTGACCCTGGGCGACGCCGACGGTCCGGTCGGCGCCTCGGGCTACGCCGCGTCGATCGACCTGCCGCTCGGCGCGCAGATGCTGCTGTGGGAGGTCGCGACGTCGGTCGCGGGCGAGATCCTGGGCATCAACCCGTTCGACCAGCCCGACGTCGAGAGCGCCAAGGCCGCGGCCCGTGGTCTGCTCGAGGGCTCCGCCGAGACGTCGACGGCGGACTTCACCGACGAGCGCATCGAGGTCCACGGGTCGTCGACCGGTGACGTCGGGAGCGCCGTGGCCGAGCTGCTCGACCGGCTGGGCGACACCGACTACCTCGCCGTGCAGGTCTACCTCGACCGCTGGGAGCACGCCGACTTCGCCGCGGTCCGCGACCGTCTGGCCCGGCGCACGGGGCGACCCGTCACGTTCGGCTGGGGTCCACGCTTCCTGCACTCCACCGGCCAGTACCACAAGGGCGGCACCCCCAACGGGGTCTTCCTGCAGATCACGGGCGAGCCGGTCGAGGACCTGCCGGTACCGGGGCGCGAGTTCACCTTCGGGTCGTTCCTGGCCTCACAGGCCGAGGGCGACGCCCAGGTCCTGCGCGGCCACGACCGGCCCGTCCTGCGCCTGCACCTGACAGACGTCCCGCGCGACCTCGACCGGCTGGCAGCGATCCTCGCGTGACGGCCAACCCCCTGCGCGACCCGCGCGACCGCCGGCTCCCCCGCATCGCCGGGCCCTGCAGCCTGGTCATGTTCGGCATCACCGGGGACCTCGCGCAGCGCAAGCTGCTGCCCGCCGTGTACGACCTGGCCAACCGGGGCCTGCTGCCGCCCGGGTTCGCGCTCGTCGGGTTCGCCCGGCGGGACATCGGCACCGACGGTTTCGCCGAGACCTTCCGGGAGGCGGCCCGGGCCGGAGCGCGCACCCCGTGGCGGGAGAGCGTCTGGCGCCAGCTGGCCGACGGCCTGCGGTTCGTCCCCGGCGAGTTCGACGACGACGCCTCGTGGGAGGAGCTGGGAGCCACGATCGCCGAGCTCGACGAGCAGCAGGGCACGGGCGGCAACCACGCGTTCTACCTGTCGATCCCACCGGGGCTCTTCCCGACGGTCGTGGCCGCCCTGGACCGGCACGGACTGGCGCACTCCGACACCGGGTGGCGCCGGGTCGTCATCGAGAAGCCTTTCGGCCACGACCTCGCCTCGGCCCAGGAACTCAACGAGCTGGTCGGCGGGGTCTTCGACAGCGAGAGCATCTTCCGGATCGACCACTACCTCGGCAAGGAGACGGTGCAGAACATCTTGGCGTTCCGGTTCGCCAACGGCATGTTCGAGCCGGTCTGGAACAACCACTACGTCGACCACGTGCAGATCACCATGGCCGAGGACATGGGCATCGGCAGCCGTGCCGGCTACTACGACGACATCGGCGCGGCCCGCGACGTGATCCAGAACCACCTGCTGCAGCTGCTGGCGCTCGTGGCCATGGAGGAGCCGATCTCGTTCACCGCCGACGCCCTGCGCACCGAGAAGCAGAAGATCCTCGCCGTGGCCCGCACCCCGGACCGGATGGACCTCCACACCGCGCAGGCGCAGTACGTGGCGGGCTGGGCCGGTGGGGTTCCCGTCCCCGGCTACCTGGAGGAGGACGGCGTCCCCGACGACTCGCGGGCCGAGACCTACGCCGCGATGCGCATCGACGTGGAGACCCGCCGGTGGGCCGGCGTGCCGTTCTACCTGCGCACCGGCAAACGACTCGGACGACGCGTCACCGAGGTCGCCGTGGTCTTCAAGCGAGCGGCGGCGACCCCCTTCGGGTCCGGCGAGACCGAGGACCTCGGCCAGAACGCGCTCGTCATGCGCATCCAGCCCGACGAGGGTGTCACCCTGCGGTTCGGCGCCAAGGTGCCCGGCACCCAGATGGAGATCCGGGACGTGAACATGGACTTCGCCTACGGCGGGTCGTTCGTCGAGAGCAGTCCCGAGGCCTACGAACGCCTCATCCTGGACGTGCTGCTCGGCGACCCGCCCCTCTTCCCGCGGCACGAGGAGGTCGAGATGGCGTGGCGGATCCTCGACCCCGTCATCGCGCACTGGAAGGACCGCGAGGACATCGACACCTACCCGGCCGGCACCTGGGGCCCGCCCTCGGCCGACGAGATGCTCGCCGTCGACGGACGCACCTGGCGGAGGCCCTGATGGAGATCACGCTCGAGCAGACCGATGCCGCCGAGATCGCCAAGGCCCTCGTGCGCGCCCGGGTGGCAGCCGGCAGCCCCGCGATGGACATGGTGCTCACGCTGCTGGTCGTCACCGACGAGGAGTACGTCGCCGGCGCCCTCAAGGCGGCCACGGAGGTGGCCCGCGAGCACCCGGCGCGCGTCATCGGCGTGATCCTCGGCGACGGTCGCGGTGCACCTCGCCTGGACGCCACGGTGCGGGTGGGCGAGAGTGCGTCCGGTGAGTCCCTGCTGCTGCGCATGTCGGGCCCGCTGACCCAGCACGCCGAGTCGGTCGCGCTGCCGCTGCTGCTCCCGGACTCCCCCGTCGTCGTGTGGTGGCCGAGCCGGGCGCCCGTCCGGCCGGCGGAGGACCCGATCGGCCGACTGGCGCGCCGCCGGCTCACCGACGCGGAGTCGACCGGTTCTCCCGTGCGGGCGCTGAGGGCCACCACCTACACCCCGGGCGACACCGACCTGTCCTGGACGCGTCTCACGCCGTGGCGTGCTCTGCTCGCCGCCGCCGTCGACCAGTCCCCGGCCGGGGTCACCGGAGGTGAGGTGACGGCCCACGGGTCCAACCCGGTGGCCGCCCTGCTGATCGCCTGGTTGGAGCTGCGCCTCGGGGTCCCGGTACGACGACGACCGACCACGGACGAGCAGATCACCTCCGTCGTGCTGCAGACCGAGGCGGGCGACATCCGGATCGAGCGTCTGGACGCGTCGTCGGGCGAGTTCAGCGTCCCGGGGTCCCGTTCGCGACAGGTGCCCCTGGCGGCACGGGGACTCGCCGAGCTGCTCGCCGAGGACCTGCGCCGGCTCGACGCCGACGAGGTGTACGCCGAGACGCTCGCCCACCTGCAGGCGTCGTCGTGACGTCGCTCGCCGAGCGGATCGCCCGCCGCCTGGAGCAACGGCTCGTCGACATCCAGGCGACCGGCCGCAGGCCCCGGGTCGCCCTGACCGGGGGCACGATCGCCGTGGCCGCGTACCGCGAGCTGTCGGCCGCCGGCGTCGACTGGTCGGACGTCGACTTCTGGTGGGGTGACGAGCGCTTCGTGCCCGACGGCCACACCGACCGCAACGACCAGCAGGCACGCGACGCCTTCCTGGACCGCCTCGGCGTCCCGGCCGCGCACGTCCACGCCTTCGGCGCGCACGACTGCGCCTGGTCGGCCCGGGAAGCGGCTGACGCATATGCCGCCACCCTGCCTGCCTCCGGTTTCGACCTCGTGCTGCTGGGCCTGGGGCCCGACGGTCACGTGGCGTCGCTGTTCCCCGGCTTCCCCCAGCTGCACGAGACCGAGCGGCCGGTCGCCGAGGTGTTCGACTCCCCGAAGCCCCCGCCGGTGCGACTCACGCTGACGTTCCCGACGCTCAACGACACCGAGGCCGTGTGGTTCCTCGTGTCGGGTGCGGAGAAGGCAGCGGCCGTGGCACGCGCTCGTGCCGACGACGGGACGGTCGACGAGACGCCCGCCCGCGGCGTCCGTGGACGCGGCGAGACGCTCTGGCTCACCGACGACGAGGCGTCAGCAGGCTAGAAGATGACCTCGCCGGACTTGCGACGCGACCGCAGCAGGTCGATCGCCTCGGCGAGGATCTGCTGCGCCTCGTCGTCGCTGCGACGTTCCTTCACGTAGGCCAGGTGCGTCTTGTACGGCTCGGTCTTCGGCGCCGTGGGCCGGTTGTCGCTGTCGGGGCTGGCCGGCATGCCGCAGCGCGGACAGTCCCAGGTCTCCGGCACCTCGGCCTCGACCGAGAAGTTCAGCACCGTCTCGTGGTCGTGGATGCAGAAGTAGACGACGCGCTGACGGGGTGCGGCCTCGCCGCGCTCGGCCTCGCCCATGGGGCCCGAGCCGATCCGGCTGCCGCGGATGGCGCCTGCTGCCATTAGTTGCTCACCTTCAACAACAGGCCGAGGGCGATCACCGACACGGCCCACACGACGGCGATGCCGACGGTGATCCGGTCGAGGTTGCGCTCGGCGACCGATGAACCCCCGAGAGAACTGGAGACGCCGCCACCGAACATGTCGGACAGGCCGCCCCCACGACCCTTGTGCATCAGCACGAGGACGATCAGCAGCAGGCTGCTGAGCGTCAGGACGATCGAGAAGATCAGGATCACGGTGGGGCTTTCCTCAGGAGACGGGGGGCAGGGCGTAGAACCGGGCGATCCCGGCGAACTCCTCCGCCTGGAGGCTGGCCCCGCCGACCAAGGCGCCGTCGACGTCGGACTTCGCCATGATCGCCGCGACGTTCGCCGCTTTCACCGATCCGCCGTACAGGATACGCACCGCAGCGGCGGCCTCCGACGAGAAGGTCTCCGCGACACGTCCCCGGATGGCCTCGCAGACCTCCTGCGCGTCCTCGGGGGTGGCCACCTCACCGGTGCCGATCGCCCACACCGGCTCGTACGCGATGACCAGGCCGGCGACCTGCTCGGGGGTGAATCCCGCGAGGGATCCGTCGACCTGGGCCAGCGTGTGCGCGACGTGCTCGCCCGCTCGGCGGACCTCCAGGCCCTCCCCGACACAGACGATCGGCGTGATGCCGGCCGCCAGGGCCCGCCCGGCCTTGGTGTTGACGACCTGATCGGACTCGTCGTGGTGCTCGCGGCGCTCGGAGTGCCCCACGACCACGTAGCCGCATCCCAGCTTGGCCAGCATGGCAGCGGAGATCTCGCCGGTGTAGGCGCCGCCGTCGTGCTCGGAGACGTCCTGGGCGCCGTAGCCGAGCCCCAGGTGGTCGCCGTCCACGAGGGTCTGCACGCTGCGCAGGTCGGTGAACGGCGGGATCACGACGACCTCGGCCCGCGCGAAGTCGTGCTTCTTGTCCTGCAGGGTCCACGCCAGCTTCTGGACCAGGACCACGGCCTCCTGGTGGTTCAGGTTGCTCTTCCAGTTGCCGGCCATCAGCGGGGTGCGGGTCATGAGACGTCCTCCAGGATGGACAGGCCGGGGAGCGTGGCGCCCTCGAGGTACTCCAGGCTCGCTCCACCGCCCGTCGAGATGTGACCGAACTGGTCGTCGGTGAAGCCCAGCGCCCGTACGGCGGCGGCGGAGTCTCCGCCGCCCACGACCGACAGGCCGTCGGTCCGGGTGAGGGCGTCCGCCACGGCACGGGTGCCGTCGGCGAACGCGGGGAACTCGAACACGCCCATGGGCCCGTTCCAGAACACCGTGCGGGCGCTGGTGATGATCTGCGCGAACCGGGCGGCCGAGTCCGGCCCGATGTCCAGCCCCATCTGGTCGGACGGGATCGAGCCGGCGTCCACGACGGTGGCCGGCGCGTCGGCCGCGAAGGCCGGCGCCACGACGATGTCGGTGGGCAGGACCAGCTCGACACCCTGGGCGGCGGCCCGGTCGAGGTAGCCCCGGGCGATGTCGACCTGGTCGGTCTCCAGCAGGGACGACCCCACGTCGTGCCCCTGTGCGGCCAGGAAGGTGAAGACCATGCCCCCGCCGATCAGCAGCGTGTCGGCCTTGTCGAGGAGATGGTCGATGACGCCGAGCTTGTCGGAGACCTTCGAGCCTCCGAGCACCACCACGTAGGGCCGTTCGGGCGTCGAGGTGAGGCGCTGCAGGACCTCCACCTCGGTCTGCACCAGACCGCCGACGGCGGCGGGCAGCCGGGACGCGACGTCGTACACACTCGCCTGCTTGCGGTGCACGACGCCGAAACCGTCGGAGACGAACAGGTCGGCCAGCGCCGCCAGCTCGTCGGCGAAGGCCCCGCGCACGGCATCGTCCTTCGAGGTCTCGCCGGCGTTGAACCGCACGTTCTCGAGCACCACCAGCTCGCCGTCGGACAGCTCGGCGCTGGCCCGCTGGGCCTCCCGCCCGACGGTGTCGGCCGCGAAACCGACCGGTCGTCCGAGCAGCTCGGACAGGCGGTCGGCCACGGGCCGCAGCGAGTGGGCCGGGTCGGGTTCGCCCTTCGGCCGGCCCAGGTGGGCCGTGACCAGGACACGGGCGCCCGCGTCGAGGAGAGTCTGCAGCGTCGGCAGACTCGCCCGGATCCGGCCGTCGTCGGTGATCGTCGACCCGTCGAGCGGGACGTTCAGGTCGCTGCGGACCAGCACGCGTCGTCCGCGCAGGTCACCGAGGTCGTGGAGCGTCTTCACCGGCGGGACCGACGCTGCTCAGAGGGACGAGCCGACGTGGGTGACCAGGTCGACCAGACGGTTGGAGTAGCCCCACTCGTTGTCGTACCAGCTGACGACCTTGACCTGGTCGCCGATGACCTTGGTCAGGCCGGAGTCGAAGATGCTCGAGGCGGGGTCGGTGACGATGTCGGACGACACGATGGGGTCCGACGTGTACGTCAGGTAGCCCTTCATGGGTCCGTCGGCGGCGGCCTTCATGATCTCGTTGACCTCCTCGACCGTGGTCTCGCGACTCGCGGTGAAGGTCAGGTCGGTGGCCGACCCGGTGGGCACCGGCACCCGCAGCGCGTAGCCGTCGAGCTTGCCCTTGAGCTCGGGCAGCACGAGGCTGACGGCCTTGGCGGCGCCCGTGGAGGTCGGGACGATGTTGATCGCGGCGGCCCGGGCGCGGCGCAGGTCCGAGTGCGGGGCGTCCTGCAGGTTCTGGTCCTGCGTGTAGGCGTGGATCGTCGTCATCAGGCCCTTCTCGATGCCCAGGGCGTCGTTGAGCGCCTTGGCCATCGGTGCGAGGCAGTTGGTCGTGCACGAGGCGTTGGAGATGACGGTGTGAGCGGCCGGGTCGTACAGCTCGTGGTTGACGCCCATGACGACGGTGATGTCCTCGTTCTTCGCCGGGGCGGAGATGATGACCTTCTTGGCCCCGCCGTCGACGTGCGCCTTGGCCTTCGTGGCGTCGGTGAAGAAACCGGTGGACTCGATGACGATGTCGACCCCGGCGCCCGCCCAGTCGAGCTTCGCCGGGTCCCGCTCGGCGAACGCCGCGATGCGCTGACCGCCCACCGTGATGGACTCGTCGTCGAAGGTGACGTCGGCGTCGAGGCGGCCCAGGATCGAGTCGTACTTCAGCAGCGTGGCGAGCGTCCTGTTGTCGGTCAGGTCGTTGACCGCGACGATCTCGAAGTCGGCGCCGGCGGCTCGCGCTGCTCGGAAGAAGTTGCGGCCGATGCGGCCAAAGCCATTGATGCCAACGCGTACAGTCACGTCTCTCCTGGGGTCGTGGTGGAGGGTCGGCCCACTCTAACGAAGCGGCCGCGCTACCGGCGAGTCAGTCCTCGTCGGCGTCGTCCAGGCCGGCCTCGGTGCCGGGCACGCCCAGCTCCTCGGCGCGCTTGTCGGCCATGGCGAGCAACCGGCGGATGCGTCCCGCGATGGCGTCCTTGGTGAGCACCGGCTCGTGCAGCTGACCGAGCTCCTCCAGGCTCGCCTGGCGGTGCTCGACGCGCAACGAGCCGGCGAGCCGCAGGTGGTCGGGGACGTCGTCGCCCAGGAGCTCGAGGGCACGCTGCGCGCGGGCGCCCGCGGCGACAGCCGCGCGGGCCGAGCGTCGCAGGTTGGCGTCGTCGAAGTTGGCCAGGCGGTTGGCCGTGGCCCGCACCTCACGGCGCATCCGGCGCTCCTCCCAGGCCAGCAGCGCCTCGTGGGCGCCGAGGCGGGTCAGCAGGGCACCGATGGCCTCGCCGTCGCGGATGACCACGCGGTCGAGGCCACGGACCTCCTTGGCCTTGGCGACGATGCCCAGCCGGCGGGCCGCACCCACCAGCGCGAGAGCGGCCTCGGTGCCGGGACAGCTGATCTCCAGCGACGACGACCGGCCCGGTTCGGTGAGCGAGCCGTGGGCCAGGAACGCGCCTCTCCACGCCGCCACGGCGTCGCAGGACGCTCCGGAGACGACCTGCGGCGGGAGCCCGCGGACCGGGCGACCGCTGGCGTCGACGAGCCCGGTCTGGCGGGCGAGGGTGTCGCCGTCCTTGGCGACCCGGACGACGTAGTGGGTCTGCTTGCGCAGGCCGGCCGGCTGCATCACCAGCACCTCGCACGGGTGCCCGTACAGCTCGGCGATGTCCTTGCGGAGCCGGCGCGCGGCCGCACCGGTGTCGAGCTCGGCCTCGACCACGATCCGCCCCGCCACCAGGTGCAGGCCACCGGCGAAGCGCAGGATCGTGGCGACCTCCGCCTTGCGGCAGCACGCCTTGGTGACGGTGGTGGCCGCCAGCTCGGACTTCACCTGTGCCGTCATCGCCATGACGGCCACTCTATGCCTGCCCCAGCAGTCTCGAGAACGCCCCCGCGAGCCGGCCGGGGTCGTGCTGGTCGACACCTCGTGCGCGGGCCACGTCGGCGACGACCAGCTCGGCGCCGAGCTCGCCGGCCGCCCGGCCCAGGTGGTCGTCGACCATGGACGAGTCGGCGAGGACGGCGTCCAGCCGCAGGTCCGGGGCATGGGCCGCCAACACCTCCAGGTGGTCGGTGGGCCGCATCCCGGCGGTCTCGGCGTCGCCGGCCAGGTTGAGGACGAGAAGCCGTCGCGCCGAGGTGGAGACGAGAGCGTCGCGGAGCGCCGGCACCAGCAGGGTGGGCATGACGCTGGTGAACCAGGAGCCCGGCCCGACGACGACCCAGTCGGCGGCGGTGACCGCCTGGACGGCCTCGGGACAGGCCGGTGGGTCGGCGGGGTCCAGCCGCACCGCCACGACCTGACCGGCGACGGTGGCGACCTCGGCCTGGCCGCGCACCACGGTGAGACGGTCCGGAGCCGCGTCGAGGTGGACGTCGGCCTCGATGTCCAGGGGGACGGCGGCCATCGGCAGGACCCTGCCCTGCGAGCCGAGCAGCTCCCCCACCAGGTCGAGGCCGGCGACGTGCTCACCGAGGATGTCCCAGATGGCGGCGATCAGCAGGTTCCCGAGGGCGTGCCCGGCCAGCGGGCCGTCGCCGCCGAACCGGTGCTGCAGCACCCCGACCCAGCGCTCGCCGCGTTCGTCGTCGCCGCTGAGCGCCGCCAGGGCCATCCTCAGGTCGCCCGGCGGCAGGATGTCCAGCTCCCGCCGGAGCCGTCCGGAGGACCCGCCGTTGTCGGCCACCGTCACGACCCCCGTCAGCTTGGTGGTGACCCGGCGCAGGGCCGTGAGGCTGGCCGCGAGTCCGTGACCACCACCGAGGGCGACGACCCGGGGGCTCACTCGCGCCCCAGGTCGCGGTGCACGACGAGCGTCTTGACCCCCCGCGCCCTCAACCGCTCCGCGAACGCCTCGGACATCGCGACGCTGCGGTGGCGCCCCCCGGTGCAGCCGATCGCGATCGAGAGGAAGTGCTTGTCCTCGCGCACGTAGCCGTCGGTCAGCAGGGCGACGAGGGCCTCGTACTGGTCGAGGAACTCCTCGGCCCGGGGCTGCCTCCGGACGAACTCGCGGACCGGATCGTCCAAGCCGCTCATGGGTCGCAGCTCCGGCTCCCAGTAGGGGTTCGGCAGGAACCGCATGTCGGCGACCATGTCGGCATCGATCGGGATGCCGTACTTGAAGCCGAACGACATGACCGAGGCCCGCAACCGGCCGCCGTCGGGGTTCTCGAACGCCGCCCGCAACCGCTGACCCAGCTGGTGGGTGTTGAGGCGGCTGGTGTCGACGACGATGTCGGCACGGCCACGGACCCGCCGCAACAGCTCGCGCTCGCGGTCGAACCCGTCCATCAACCGACCCTCGAGGCTCAGCGGGTGCGGCCTCCGGGCGGCTTCCTGTCGACGCACCAGGACCTCGTCGGCGGCCTCGAGGTAGAGGATCTTGGCGTCGGCGCCGCGGTCGCGCAGACGTTCCAGCACGTCGACGAGGTCGCCGAAGAACGATCTCGACCGGGCGTCGACGACCACGGCGAGCCGGTCGATGTCGTCGGACGCCTCGACCGTCGTGACGGCCTGCTCCAGCAGTGCGGGCGGGATGTTGTCGATGACGTAGTAGTCCAGCTTCTCCAGCACCTTGGCCGCGGTGCCGCGACCGGCCCCCGTCATCCCCGTGACCAGCACGAACTCGGTGAGTCGACTCATTCAGTCCTCCACGATCTCGCCGGTGGCGGTGTTGACCGCCGTGGTCGGCGCGGCGGCGGCCACGGCCTGCACGATGGATTGTGCCGTAGCCGGACCGATCCCGGGTACCTGCGCGACCTCCTCGACCGTCGCGGCCCGCAGTCGCTTCAACGATCCGAACTGCCGCATCAGGGCCTTGCGGCGGGTGGGACCGAGTCCGGCGACGTCGTCGAGGACCGAGTCGACCATCGACTTGCTGCGCCGACCGCGGTGATGGGTGATCGCGAAGCGGTGGGCCTCGTCCCGGACCCGCTGCAGCAGGTAGAGACCCTCGCTGGTGCGCGGCAGGATCACCGGGTGCTCGTCGCGCGGCAGCCAGACCTCCTCCAGGCGCTTGGCCAGCCCGCACAGGGCCACGTCGGTGATGCCGACCTCGGCCATGGCCCGGCGAGCCGCCTCGACCTGGGGTGGTCCGCCGTCGACGACCACCAGGCTCGGCGTGTAGGCGAACCGGCGTGGTCGGCCCGTCTCGGGGTCGATGCCGCCCTCGGTCTCGCCCTCCTCCAGACCCGCCCGTGCGGCGACCAGCCGCTCGAAGCGTCGCCGGACGACCTCGTGCATCGCGGCCACGTCGCTCTGGCCCTCGTGACGCACGACGAATCGTCGGTACTCCGACTTCTTGGGCAACCCGTCCTCGAACACCACCATCGAGGCGACGATCTCGGTGCCCTGCAGGTTGGAGATGTCGAAGCACTCGATGCGCAGGGGCGCGTCGGGCAGGTCCAGTGCTGCCTGGATCTCCTCCAGGGCGAGGCTCCGCGTGGTGAGGTCGCTGCTGCGCTTGAGCCGGTGCCGCATGAGGGCCTGCTTGGCGTTCTGTTCCACCGTCTCCATCAGCTGACGCTTGTCCCCCCGCTGGGGGACGCGGAGACGGACCGGGCCGCCTCGACGTTCGCCGAGCAGCTGCGCGAGCGCCTCGTGGTCGGCGGGCAGCTCCGGGACCAGCACCTCGCGCGGCACCGCGCCGGGGTCGGCGTCCTGGTACAGGGTCATGACCGCTCGCTCGACCAGGTCGGCGAAGGTGACGTCCTCGGCCTTGTCGGCGACCCAGCCCCGCTGGCCCCGGATCCGGCCTCCCCGCACCGAGAAGATCTGCACGGCCGTCTCGAGGGGATCGTCCTCGAAGCCCAGGACGTCGGCGTCGGTGCCGTCGCCGAGCACGACCGTCTGCTTCTCCAGCACCTTCTCGAGGGCGCCGAGGTCGTCCCGCAGCTTCGCGGCGAGCTCGTACTCCATCGCCTCCGACGCCTCGACCATGCGGCGCTCGATGCGGGCGGTGAACCCCGCCGTCTGGCCGGCCATGAAGGCCATGAAGTCGTCGACGATCGCCCGGTGCTCGTCGGCCGACACCCGGCCGACGCAGGGCGCCGCGCACTTGCCGATGTCGCCCAGCAGGCACGGACGACCGATCGCGGCAGCGCGACGGAACACCCCGGCGGAGCACGACCGCATCGGGAAGACCCGCAGGAGCGTGTCGACGGTGTCGCGGATGGCCCAGGCGTGCGAGTAGGGACCGAAGTACCGGACGCCCTTGCGCTGGGTGCCCCGCATGACCTGCACCCGCGGATGCTCCTCGCCGACGGTCACGGCGAGCCAGGGGTAGGACTTGTCGTCGCGGTACTTGACGTTGAACCGCGGGTCGAACTCCTTGATCCACGTGTACTCCAGCTGGAGCGCCTCGACCTCGGTGCCGACCACGGTCCACTCGACCGACGCGGCCGTCGTGACCATCCGACGCGTGCGCTCGTGCAGTCCGGCGAGGTCGGCGAAGTACGACGACAGCCGCGGCCGCAGCGACTTGGCCTTGCCGACGTAGATCACCCGGCCGCCCTCGTCGCGGAAGCGGTACACCCCCGGCTCGGTGGGGATCTCCCCCGGCCGGGGTCGGTAGGTCGCGGGGTCGGCCACGCCGTCAGCCTAGGAGGTCAGCAACGGCGCGAGGAACCGTCCGGTGTGGCTGGCTCCGACGCCCGCGACCTGCTCGGGCGTGCCCTCGGCGACGACCCGTCCGCCGCCGTTGCCGCCCTCGGGTCCCATGTCGATGATCCAGTCGGCGGTCTTGATGACGTCGAGGTTGTGCTCGATCACGATGACGGAGTTGCCGGTGTCGACGATCTTCTGCAGCACACCGAGGAGTTTGCGGATGTCCTCGAAGTGCAGGCCCGTGGTGGGCTCGTCGAGCACGTAGACGGTGCGTCCGGTGGAGCGCTTCTGCAGCTCGGCCGACAGCTTGACCCGCTGGGACTCGCCACCGGACAACGTGGTGGCCGGCTGACCCAGGCGCACGTAGCCCAGACCGACCTCGACGAGCGTGCGCAGGTGGCGGGCGATCACCGGGATGGCCTCGAAGAACTCGACGGCCTCCTCGATGGGCATGTCGAGGACGTCCGCGATGGTCTTGCCCTTGTAGTGCACCTCGAGGGTCTCGCGGTTGTAGCGCGCGCCGTGGCAGACCTCGCACGGCACGTAGACGTCGGGCAAGAAGTTCATCTCGATCTTCAAGGTGCCGTCGCCGGCGCACGACTCGCACCGACCGCCCTTGACGTTGAAGGAGAACCGGCCCTGCTGGTAGCCCCGCATCTTGGCCTCGGGCGTCTGGGCGAACAGCTTGCGGACGTGGTCGAAGACCCCCGTGTAGGTGGCCGGGTTGGACCGAGGGGTGCGGCCGATCGGTGACTGGTCGACGTGGATGACCTTGTCGACCTCCTCGACCCCCGTGATGTCGCGGTGCCGCCCGGGGATGGTGCGGGCGCCGTACACCCGGCGGGCCAGGGCGGAGTAGAGGATGTCGTTGACCAACGTCGACTTGCCCGACCCCGACACGCCGGTGACGGCGACCAGCTGTCCGAGCGGGAACGTGACGTCGATGTCGTGCAGGTTGTTCTCGCGGGCCCCGTGGACCGTGAGCTCACGACCCGGGGTGCGGGGTCGACGCTCGGTGGGCACCGGGATGCTGAGGCGACCCGACAGGTACTGGCCGGTGAGCGAGTCCTTGCTGGCCAACAGCTTCTTGACCGGTCCCGACACGATGACCTGGCCGCCGTGCTCCCCCGCGCCGGGGCCGATGTCGACGACCCAGTCGGCCACGGCGATGGTGTCCTCGTCGTGCTCCACGACGATCAGGGTGTTGCCGAGGTCGCGCAGCCTGATCAGGGTGTCGATGAGTCGGCGGTTGTCGCGTTGGTGCAGGCCGATCGAGGGCTCGTCGAGGACGTAGAGCACGCCGACGAGCCCGGCACCGATCTGGGTGGCCAGGCGGATGCGCTGGGCCTCCCCGCCGGACAACGACCCGGCGGCTCGGTCCAACGACAGGTAGTCGAGGCCGACGTCGAGCAGGAAGCGGAGCCGCTCGTTGATCTCCTTGAGCACGCGTTCGCCGATCTGGCGCTCGCGGTCGGTCATGTCGAGCGTGCTGAGGTACTCGGCCGCCTCCGCGATGGACAGGGCGGCGACATCGGCGATGTTCTTCGGGCCGAACTCGGCGGAGTCGAGCCGGACCCCCAGGATGACCGGCTTCAGCCGCGTGCCGTGACAGACCCGGCAGGGCACCTCCCGCATGAAGCCCTCGAGCCGCTCGCGGTTGGTGTCGGACTCGGTCTCGGCGTACCGGCGCTCGAGGTACGAGATGGCGCCCTCGAAGGTCGTGAAGTACGACCGTTTGCGCCCGTACCGGTTGGTGTAGGTGACGTGGACCTGGGTGGGGTGCCCGTGCATGAGGGCCTGCTGCACCTCCGCGGGCAGGTCGCCGTAGGGCGTGCCGGTGCTGAACCCCAGCTCGGTGCCGAGGGCGTCGATGAGTCGGCCGAAGTACTCCGACACGTGGGCCGACGACCACGGCGTGATGGCACCCTCGTCGATGCTCTTGCCCGGGTCGGGCACGACCAGCTCGGGGTCGACCTCCATGCGGGTGCCCAGCCCGTGGCACTCCGGGCAGGCACCGAACGGGGCGTTGAACGAGAAGGAGCGCGGTTCCAGCTCGTCGACGGCCAGCGGGTGGTCGTTGGGGCAGGCCAGCTTCTCGGAGAAGCGGCGGGTCCGCCCGGGGTCGTCGTCGGCGAGGTCGACGAAGTCGATGATCACGAGTCCGTCGGCCAGGCCGAGCGCGGTCTCGACCGACTCGGTGAGCCGCTGCTGGGCGCTCGGCTTGGCCTGCAGGCGGTCCACGACCACGTCGATCGTGTGCTTCTTCTGCTTGGCCAGCGTGGGCGGCTCGTCCGCGAGGTTGTGCAGGGACCCGTCGACCACGGCCCGGCTGTACCCCTGCGACTGCAGCTGGCGGAACAGCTCGGTGTACTCCCCCTTGCGACCGCGGATGATCGGGGCGAGCACCTGGAACCGGGTGCCCTCGGGCGAGGTGAGGATGCGGTCGACGATCTGCTGCGGCGTCTGACGGCTGATCGGCTCACCGCACTCGGGGCAGTGCGGACGGCCGGCGCGCGCGTACAGCAGCCGCAGGTAGTCGTACACCTCGGTGATGGTGCCGACGGTCGACCGAGGGTTGCGCGAGGTCGACTTCTGGTCGATCGACACCGCGGGCGACAACCCCTCGATGAAGTCGACGTCGGGCTTGTCCATCTGGCCGAGGAACTGCCGGGCGTAGGCCGACAGCGACTCCACGTACCGTCGCTGGCCCTCGGCGAAGATCGTGTCGAAGGCCAGGGACGACTTGCCGGAGCCGGACAGCCCCGTGAACACGATGAGGGAGTCCCGCGGCAGGTCCAGCGAGACGTCCTTCAGGTTGTGCTCACGGGCACCGCGGATGACGATCGTGTCGGTCGAGGCACGCTTGACAGGAGGCACCGCACGATCCTAACGAGCGGTCCCGACAGTTTCGTGTCGAGCGGAGGCCCGCCGACCTCTGGCAGGCTGGCCCCATGAGCGACTCGCTGGAGATCACGCCCCTGTCCGTCGGTCCGATGGACAACATCGCCTACCTGCTGCGCTGCACGACCACCGGCGAACAGGTCATGATCGACGCCGCCAACGACGCCGACCGGCTGCTCGACCTGGTGGGTGACGGAGGTCTCGCCCGGGTGGTCACGACCCACCGGCACGGGGACCACTGGCAGGCCCTGGCCGAGGTCGTGTCGGCGACGGGGGCCGAGACCGTCGCGGGCGAGGCCGATGCCGACGAGCTGCCGGTCCCCGTCGACGTCCGGGTGCGCACCGGCGCCCGGGTGCGGGTCGGGTCCTGCGAGCTGGAGGTCATCGGACTGGTCGGTCACACGCCGGGCTCGATCGCGCTCGCCTACGACGACCCCGACGGGGTGGTGCACCTGTTCACCGGCGACTCGCTCTTCCCCGGTGGCGTCGGCAAGACCTGGTCGCCGGAGGACTTCACCCGACTGATCGACGACGTCGAGCGCGAGCTGTTCGACCGCTTCGACGACGACACGCAGGTGTACCCGGGCCACGGCGCGGGGACCACCCTCGGTGCCGAGCGGCCGCACCTGGCCGAGTGGCGCGAGCGGGGATGGTGAACCGCGCCTAGGCTCGGAGCATGAGGACGGCCGCCGGGATGATGCTCGTCGCGGTCGCGCTGACCGCCTGCAGCACGGGCACCGACGCACCGGCCGAAGATCCGGACCGGGCCGGCGACACGACCTGCCAGCTGGTGCGTGCCGGCATCGACGCCTTCAACACCGGCGACGTCGACGGCACGATCGAGCTGTTCCGCGAGGCCCTCGAACCGGCCCGCGACTACGCGGACCTCAGCGACGACCCGGTCGCCGACGACCTGCTGGAAGCGGTGCAGTACTACGCCGACCTGCCCGCCGACGAGTACGTGGAGGCCTTCCGGACCTCCGAGGAGTTCCGCCGGTACCAGGCGATCACCCTCGGTCAGTGCGAGACCGCGCCCGTCGACGACGCCGTCCCCACCTGACCCGGTCCGGGGCTCAGAGGGTCACGGGGAGCTCGTCGACCCCGAACACGAAGCTGAGCTGGCGGAACGACAGCTCGCTCTCGGGCTTGGCGAGGGCGAGGTCGGGAAAGCGCCGGAGCAGCTGGGGCAGGACCTCGCGCAGCTCCATGCGGGCCAGCTCGGCGCCGATGCAGCGATGGATGCCGTGCCCGAACGCGAGGTGGCCGCTGGTCGGCACCCGCAGGGGGTCGAACTCCTCGGGACGCCCGCCGGCCGCGGCGGGGTCGCGGTTGGCAGCGCTGAGCGAGGCGAGGATGACGTCGCCGGCCTTGACCCGCGTGCCGAACAGCTCCATGTCGCGACGCGCGAACCGGGGGAAGGCGACCTGCACGACCGCCAGGTACCTCAGGAGCTCCTCGACCACCCGGTCGACGTCCTCGGGGGTTCCCTCCCGGACCAGGGCCGCGTAGGCCGGGTCGCGCAGCAGCACGATCGTGCCGAGCGCGATCATGCCGGCCGTGGTCTCGTACCCGCCGGTGAACACGCCGTCGGCGAGACCGGCGAGGTCGACGTCGGTGATCGCGTCGCCCTCGGACCGGATGATCTGCCCGATGAGACCGGGTCCCGGCTCGACCCGCTGGCGGGCGACCGCGTCGAACAGGAACTCCCGCTGGGCCGAGACGGCGCCGAAGGCGGCGGCAGCACCGTTGGTGGCGTCGAACCGGGCGCTGCCGAGACCGGCGAAGGTGGCCCTGTCCTCGTAGTCCAGACCCAGCAGGTCGCAGATGGTCTGGAAGGGGACAGGAAAGGCGAGGTGCTCCGCGAGGTCGACGGGCACGCCACCCGCGGCGGCCGCTCCGAGCACGTCGAGCTGGCGGTCGACCGTCGTCTCGATCGCCGGCCCGAGACGGGCGAGACGGCGCATCGTGAACTCCGGCGTGATGATCTTGCGGAGCCGGGTGTGCACCGGCGGGTCGGTGAACCCGAGACCCCCGATATCGTCCGACGTCGCCGGACCGTCGCCGAGGAACAGGTGCCGGATGTCGGTGGAGTAGTGCTGCGCATCGGTGAGGACCGCGCGCGTCTGCTCGTGCCCGGTCACGAGGTAGGCCGTGAAGTCGAACGGCAGGTCGAGCCGGCGCATCGGCTGCTGCTCACGCCACTGCTGCATCTGCGGCAGGGGGTCCATGCCCACGCGTTGCAGGGGGATCTTGGTCTCCGCGGGGATGAACGAGAGCCTCGACAGGTCGATGCCCTTCTTGCGGATGCGACGGACGACGAACTCGCTGATCCACCCCGACACCAGCGACGACAGCCGCGCTCTGACCTGAGACACGGCACGAAACTACTACGGATGCTTGCGCGGCCCTGACATTCACGCCACGGTGGTGCGACGAACGGCGGAACATCCGTCGATGGATCGGGGGAACCGTCATGGCGTCGACCACACCTGAGCAGACCGGGCAGACCGAGCTGAAGCGGGTGATGGGCCCCAAGTTGCTCCTGCTGTTCATCGTCGGGGACATCCTCGGGACCGGCGTGTACGCGCTGACCGGGCAGGTGGCCGGCGAGGTCGGTGGGGCCGCCTGGGTCCCGTTCCTGGTGGCGTTCGGCGTGGCCACGCTGACCGCCTTCAGCTACCTGGAGCTGGTCACCAAGTACCCGCGCGCCGCCGGCGCCGCGCTCTACGTGCACAAGGCGATCGGCATCCACTTCGTCACCTTCATCGTGCTGTTCACCGTGATGAGCTCCGGCATCACGTCGGCGTCGACGGCGTCTCGCGCGTTCGCCGTGAACATGCTGACCGCCTTCGGTGGCGGCGAGGCTCCCGACCCCGCCGACCCGGCCCTGCTCGTGATCGCCCTCGGGTTCCTGCTGCTGGTGATGTTCATCAACTTCCGCGGCGTCGCCGAGAGCGTCGGCACGAACGTGGTGCTCACCCTGGTCGAGCTGTCGGGCCTGCTCCTCGTGATCTTCATCGGGCTGTACTTCGTGGTGGGCAACGAGGCCAACTGGGACGCGGTCGTCGCCTTCGACTCCCCCGACGACAAGAACACCTGGGTCGCGATCACCACGGCGACCTCGCTGGCGTTCTTCGCGATGGTCGGCTTCGAGGACTCGGTCAACATGGCGGAGGAGACCAAGGACCCCGTGCGCATCTTCCCCCGGATGATGCTCACCGGCCTGGGTCTGGCCGCCGTCATCTACGTGCTGATCTCGATCCTGGCCGTGGCGATCGTGCCGGTCGGCGACCTCGCGAACAGCGAGACCCCGCTGGTCACGGTCGTGCAGACCGCCGCACCGGACTTCCCGATCGGCGACCTGCTGCCGGTCATCTCGATGTTCGCCGTAGCCAACTCCGCGCTGATCAACATGATGATGGCCAGCCGCCTGCTGTACGGCATGTCGAAGCAGGGCGTGCTGCCGAAGTTCCTCAGTCACGTGCACCCGGGGCGCCGGACCCCGTGGGCCGCCATCGTGTTCACGACGGTGATCGGCCTCGGTCTCATCACGTTCGTCAGTGCAGACCCCGACAGCTCGGTGGTCGCGCTGCTGGGTGGGACGACCTCGCTGCTGCTGCTGGCGGTGTTCACCGTGGTCAACGTCGCGGTCCTCGTCCTGCGCCGCGACCCGGTCGACCACGAGCACTTCCGCACCCGCACGCCCATCGCCGTGCTGGGGGCCATCTCGTGCTTCTACCTCGTGCTCCCCTACTCCGGCCGGGACAGCCAGCAGTACGTCATCGCGGGCTGGTTGCTGGTGATCGGCGTCCTGCTGTGGGTCGCGACCCTGGCGGTCAACCGGGCCACCGGCGTCCATGCCGAGTTCGATCCGGAGGACATCCCGCCGCACGAGATCCCGTGACCTCGCTCTCGGCCCCCGGCGACACCACCGGGCGTGTGTTTCAATGATCGAGGAGGGGAGTATCCCCACCCTTGCATCGTTCCCGTCATCACGATCGACCACGTCGGTCCGGGAACGGCGGTCGACCGTGGTCCGGTTCGGCGGGAGAGACCTCCGGTCCCTTCCCCGTCCCCACCGGAGGTAGTCCCATGGATGTGTCCCTGCTGACCTGGCTCGTCACCATCGCCGTGATCGCCGGCTTCTTCGTGTTCGACTTCTACGCCCACGTGCGGACGCCGCACGCCCCCACCCTGCGGGAGTCGGGCTTCTGGTCGGCGTTCTACATCGCGGTGTCGATCGTGTTCGGCTTCATCGTGTTCGGCATCTGGGGATCGACGTACGGGGGCGAGTTCTTCGCCGGCTACGTCACCGAGAAGGCCCTGTCCGTCGACAACCTGTTCATCTTCGTCATCATCATGGCGAGCTTCTCCGTGCCGCGGGAGTTCCAGCAGAAGGTGCTGCTGATCGGCATCGCGATGGCGCTGGTGATGCGCGGCATCTTCATCGCCCTCGGTGCCGCGGCGATCAACGCGTACGCCTGGGTGTTCTACCTGTTCGGCGTGTTCCTGATCTTCACCGCGGTGAAGCTGATCCGCGACCACATGACCGACGACCACGCCGAGGACCAGCAGGACAGCCGGCTGATCCGGTTCGTCAAGAAGGTGCTGCCCACCACCGACGAGTACCACGGCGACAAGCTCCTGACGAAGATCAACGGCAAGCGCTTCGTCACCCCGATGCTGCTGACGCTGGTCGCCATCGGTCTCACCGACCTGCTGTTCGCCCTCGACTCGATCCCCGCCATCTACGGCCTCACCCAGGAGCCGTACCTGGTCTTCACGGCCAACGCGTTCGCCCTGCTCGGCCTGCGACAGCTGTTCTTCCTCATCGGTGGCCTGCTGGAGCGGCTGGTCTTCCTGTCGTACGGGCTGTCGATCATCCTGGCGTTCATCGGCGTCAAGCTGATCCTGCACGCCCTGCACGAGAACACCCTGCCGTTCATCAACGGCGGCGAGCACGTGGCGGTCTACGAGGTGTCGACCGGCACCTCGCTGCTCGTGATCCTCGGGGTGCTGGTCGTGACGACCGTGGCGAGCCTGCTCAAGACCAAGGACCGCGCCAAGGTCTGACCCTCAGGCCCCGGCCTGCAGCATCGAGCGCAGCTCCTTCTTCAGGTCGCTGACCTCGTCGCGGATGCGGGCGGCGACCTCGAACTGCAGCTCGGCGGCGGCGGCCCGCATCTGCTCGCTCAGCTGCTCGATGAGCTGGGCGAGCTCGCCGGACGGCAGGCCGCCCCGGTCGGCGGACGGCTCGCCCAGGGGAACCGGGGCGCCGCGACGCCGCTTGTCGCCCGTGGCGGCCAGCAGCGTCTCGGTGTCCGCGTCCTCGCGGGCGAGCATGTCGGTGATGTCGCCGATCCGCTTGCGGAGAGGCTGGGGATCGACGCCCTTCTCGAGGTTGTAGGCGATCTGCTTCTCACGTCGGCGGTTGGTCTCGTCGATCGCCTGGGCCATGGAGTCGGTGATGCGGTCGGCGTACATGATGACCTGGCCCGACACGTTGCGCGCCGCACGACCGATGGTCTGGATCAGGGAGCGGCCCGACCGCAGGAACCCCTCCTTGTCGGCGTCGAGGATCGCCACCAGGCTGACCTCGGGGAGGTCGAGCCCCTCCCGCAGCAGGTTGATGCCCACCAGGACGTCGTACTCGCCCATCCGCAGCTCACGCAGCAGCTCGACCCGTCGCAGGGTGTCGACCTCGCTGTGCAGGTACCGGGTGCGGATGCCCGCCTCCAGCAGGTAGTCGGTGAGGTCCTCGGACATCTTCTTGGTCAGGGTCGTGACCAGCACCCGCTCGTCGCGCTCGGTCCGCTCCCGGATCTGGCCGATCAGGTCGTCGATCTGGCCCGAGGTGGGCTTCACGACGACCTCGGGATCGATCAGACCGGTGGGCCGGATGATCTGCTCGACGACGTCCCCGCCGGTGCGGCCCATCTCGTAGCTGCCGGGGGTGGCCGAGAGGTAGACGGTCTGGCCGATGCGGTCGAGGAACTCGTCCCACTTGAGCGGCCGGTTGTCCATGGCACTGGGCAGACGGAAGCCGTGCTCGACCAGCGACCGCTTGCGGGACATGTCGCCCTCGTACATCGCACCGATCTGCGGGATCGTGACGTGCGACTCGTCGACGACCAGGACGAAGTCGTCGGGGAAGTAGTCGAGCAGGCAGTGACCGGGGGTGCCGGGCCCTCGCTGGTCCATGTGCCGCGAGTAGTTCTCGATGCCCGCGCAGGTGCCGACCTGCTCCATCATCTCCAGGTCGTAGGTGGTGCGCATGCGCAGACGCTGCGCCTCCAGGAGCTTGCCGGCGCCCTCGAGCTCGGCGAGCCGCTCCTCCAGCTCGAGGCGGATGGTGCCCATCGCTCGCTGCATCGTCTGGGGACCGGCGGCGTAGTGCGTCGCCGACCCGACGTAGAGCTCGGTGTCGTCGCTGAGCACCTCCCCGGTGAGGGGGTGCAGGGTCATCAGGCGTTCGATCTCGTCGCCGAAGAACTCCACCCGGACCGCGTGCTCCTGGTACACGGGGAAGATCTCGACGGTGTCGCCCTTGACGCGGAAGGTGCCGCGGGTCGTGGCGACGTCGTTGCGCACGTACTGGGCCTCGACCAGGGTCCGCAGCAGACGCTCGCGCGGCATCTCCTCACCGACCTTGAAGCCGATCATCCGCTCGAGGTACTCCTGCGCCGAACCGAGGCCGTAGATGCAGGACACCGTGGCGACGACGATCACGTCACGGCGCGTGAGCAACGACCAGGTGGCGGAGTGCCGGAGGCGTTCGACCTCCTCGTTGACCGAGGAGTCCTTCTCGATGTAGGTGTCGCTCTGCGCAATGTACGCCTCGGGTTGGTAGTAGTCGTAGTACGAGACGAAGTACTCGACCGCGTTGTTCGGCAGCAGTTCACGCAGCTCGTTGGCGAACTGGGCCGCGAGCAGCTTGTTGGGCATCATCACCAGCATCGGACGCTGGATCTGCTCGGCCAGCCACGCCGTGGTGGCCGTCTTGCCGGTACCGGTGGCGCCGAGCAGCACCGTGTCCTGGGCGCCCTCGGCGATCCGCCGGCTCAGCTCGGCGATGGCGGCCGGCTGGTCGCCCGCCGGCCGGTAGTCCGAGACGACCTCGATGGGCGCCACCTGTCGCTGGAGCTCGGACACTGGCCTCATGTCTCCGAGCCTACGGGCCGCCGCCGACAGGACCACTACGATGGCCTGATGGGAGTGGACGAGCGCCGCGCGGCACGCCGCCGCGAGATCATCGACGCGACCCGGGCCCTGTTCGACGAGCGCGGGGTGCGCGACGCCCAGATCGACGACATCGCCCGCGCCGTGGGGATCAACCGGGCGATCATCTACCGCCACTTCTCCGGCAAGGAGGAGCTCTTCGCGGTGACGCTCGTGGGCTACCTGGAGGAGCTGGCCGCCCACCTGCGCGCGACCGTCGACGAGACCGCGTCACCGGAGGCGCGGCTGGGCCGGTTGGTCCACGGCTTCCTGGCGTTCGGCATCGACCACCCGGCCTTCGTCGACTGCGCCCAGACGCTGCTGCGTCGACGGGGCTCGGAGCTGATGGAGGAGGTCGGCGCCCCGGCGATGATCGCGCTCGGCAGCGCGATGAACGCCTGCCTGGCGCCCGTCGTCCGGACCCTGACGAGCGGGGCGGAGGCCGGGGACTTCGACGTCCCCGACCCCACGCTGCTCGCGAATCTCTTCTACACCCAGGGGCTGGGGGCACTGAACCTCGCGCACCTGCAGATCTCGGTGCGCCAGCACGACCGGGGGCTCCCGGTCGCCGACCGGGTCTCGTTCGACGACCTGGAGCCCTACATGGTGCGCAGCGCCGTGGCGATGGCGAAGGGCGACGCGCGCCTCACGCCTCCATGATCGCGACGACGCCCTGGCCGCCCGCGGCACAGATCGAGATCAGGCCGCGGCTTCCCGGACCCTTCTCGTTCAGCAGCTTGGCCAGGTTGGCCACGATCCGGCCGCCGGTGGCGGCGAACGGATGCGCCGCGGCGAGCGACGACCCCTTGACGTTCAGCTTGCTGCGGTCGATGGACCCGAGCGGCTGGTCGAGCCCGAGCCTGGTCTTGCAGTAGTCGGCGTCCTCCCAGGCCGCGAGGGTCGTCAGCACCTGGCCGGCGAACGCCTCGTGGATCTCGTAGAAGTCGAAGTCCTGCAGCGACAGGCCCGTGCGCTGGAGCATGCGGGACACGGCGTACACCGGCGCCATCAGCAGGCCCTCGGCCCCGCTGACGTAGTCGACGGCCGCCGTCTCGTAGTCGGTCAGGTACGCCAGCGGCGTCCAGCCGCGCTTCTCGGCCTCCTCCTCGGAGGACAGCAGGACCACCGACGCGCCGTCGGACAGCGGCGTGGAGTTGCCGGCCGTCATGGTCGCGCCCTCGCCGCGGCCGAACACCGGCTTGAGCTTCGCCAGCTTCTCCAGCGAGGAGTCCGGACGCAGGTTGTTGTCGCGCTCGACGCCCAGGTACGGGGTGACCAGGTCGTCCTGCCAGCCCTCCTCGTAGGACGCGGCGAGGTTGCGGTGGCTCGCGACGGTCAGCTCGTCCTGGGCCTCGCGGGTGATGCCCCACTGCTTCGTGGTGATCGCCTGGCTGTCGCCCATCGACAGGCCGGTGCGCGGCTCGGCGTTGCGCGGCTGGTCCGGCGCGAGGTAGGCCGGACGGATCTTCGCGATGGCCGCGAGGCGCCCCTTGTTGTCCTTGGCGCGGTTGGCCTCGAGCAGGATCTGACGCAGCTTGTCGCCCACCGCGAGCGGCGCGTCGGACGTGGTGTCGGAGCCGCCGGCGATGCCGAACTCGTTCTTGCCCAGGGCGATCTTGTTGGCGACCTGGATGGCCGCCTGGATGCCGGTGTCGCAGGCCTGCTGGATGTCAGCGGCCGGCGTGTCGGGCGACAGCTTGGAGCCCAGGACCGTCTCGCGCGCGAGGTTGAAGTCGCGGCTGTGCTTCAGCACGGCGCCGGCGACGAACTCGCCCGCCCGCTCACCCTCCAGACCGAACCGGTCGACCAGGCCGTCGAGCGCCGCGGTCAGCATGTCCTGGTTCGACGCGGCGGTGTAGACGGTGTTGGACCGGGCAAAGGGGATCCGGTTGCCACCGATGACGGCGACCCTGCGCACGGTGTCGGCGCCGGCGGCCTCGGCGGCCTTGACGGCGGCCTTCTGCGCGGGGGCCTTCTTGGCAGGCGACTTCTTGGCGGGTGCCTTCTTGGCGGGGGTGCTCTCGGCCATGGCGTGCTCCTCGGTCGGGATCGACGATGATGGTGCGTGACGTGACGCGTGCCTCGTCCACGGCAGGTGGACTGGCGTTGTCACCCGAGGTTACAGTCAGGTGTCGCATTCAGATACCGACGGTATTCGAGAGATAGGACACACCCCGGCATGAGCGATCGCTACCAGGATCTGGCCCACAACCCCATCGGCAAGTTCCTCGTCAAGAACCTGGGACTGCCCAACCCGCCCTACCTGGAGCGGTACACCGGCGGTCCGCTCGTCCGGGGCACGGTCCTCACCGGCAGCGCGACAAACGGTGCGGTCGCCAAGGCCGTCACCGCGGCACTGAAGTCCGCCAAGATCGAGGCGACGGGTGTCGCGGCGGGCAGCAAGACCTACAAGGGCCTGGTGTTCGACGCCTCGGGCATCGACTCGGCCGCCGGTCTGGTGGCGCTGCAGGAGTTCTTCACCCCGGTGCTGCGCCAGGTGGCCCCCAACGCGCGCGTCGTCGTCATCGGTGCCCTGCCGTCCGAGGCCGCGAGCGAGGGCGCAGCGATCGCCCAGCGGGCCCTCGAGGGCTTCACCCGCTCGCTCGGCAAGGAGATCGGCGGTGGCAGCACCGTCAACCTCGTGCTGGTCGCGAAGGGCGCCGAGAAGGCCCTCGGGTCCACGCTGGGCTTCCTGCTCTCCCCCAAGTCCGCGTACGTGTCCGGCCAGGTCGTCCGGGTCGGGACGACGGGGATCACCTCGGCGCCCACCGTCAAGGAGCTCGAGAAGCCGCTGGCCGGCAAGGTCGCCCTGGTCACGGGTGCCTCCCGCGGTCTCGGCGAGGCCGACATGCGGGTGCTCGCCCGCGACGGTGCCACCGTGATCGGTCTGGACGTCCCGCCGCTGGAGGCCGACCTCAAGGCGCTGGCGACCGAGCTCGGTGGCGGCTACATCGTGGGTGACATCACCGCCGACGACGCACCCGAGACGATCGCCGCGTACGTCAAGGAGCACCACGGCGGGATCGACATCATCGTGCACAACGCCGGCATCACCCGCGACAAGCGGCTGCGCAACATGAAGTCCGAGAACTGGCAGCTCGTGGTCGACATCTCGGTGGGCGCGCCGCAGCGGATCACCGACCACCTGCTGGACCAGGGGCTGCTCAACGACGGCGGCCGGGTCGTCGGCATCGCGTCGATCGCCGGCATCGCGGGCAACAACGGGCAGACCAACTACGCCTCCGCCAAGGCCGGCGTCATCGGCTGGATCGAGTCCCTGTCGGCCCGCGTCGCCGACCGCGGCATCACCGCCAACGTCATCGCGCCGGGCTTCATGGAGACCGAGATGGTCAAGACCATCCCGCTGGGCGTGCGCGAGGCCGGACGACGGATGAACTCGATGTCGCAGGGTGGCCTGCCCGTCGACGTGGCCGAGACCATCGCCTGGCTGGCGAGCCCCGGCACGGGCGCCGTCAGCGGCAACGTGATCGGTGTCAACGGGCAGATGCTGCTGGGTGCGTCGTGACCGCTCGCGTCTACGACCGGGCCCCCGCCACGCTGCCCCTCATGCTGAAGGCGGCCCTCCCGGCGCTGCCGCTGGTCGGTGGGCTGCCGGGTGTCCGGCACACCGGGACGACCGCACCCGGAGGCCTGCTGGAGCGGCGCGGTGTCGTGACCGACCGGGAGCACCTCGAGACGTACAACGAGGTGTGCGGGTTCGCGCGCGGCAGCACGCTGCCGCCGACCTACCCGCACATGGCCGCCTTCGGACTGCACATGGCGCTCATGACCGACACGGCCTTCCCGTTCGTGCCGATGGGGTTGGTCCACCTGCGCAACCGCATCACCCAACACCGCCCGATCGGCGTCGACGAGACCTTCGACGTGGCCGTGGGCGCTGCCGACCTGCGACCGCACCCCAAGGGCCGACTGATCGACGTCGTCACGACCGTGGCCGTCGAGGGCGAGGTCGTCTGGGACGAGGTGACGACGCTGTTCTCGCGCGGCAAGGGATCGGGCCGCGAGACCACCGAGGCACCTCTGGCGGGCGTCGAGGCGCCCGAGGGCGTCGTGCACTGGAAGCTCGCCGGCGACCTGGGCCGGCGCTACGGCGCCGTGTCCGGCGACCGCAACCCCATCCACCTCTACCCGCTCACCGCCAAGGCGTTCGGGTTCCCGTCGAACATCGCGCACGGCATGTGGACCAAGGCCCAGGCCCTGGCGACGCTGCAGAACAAGCTGCCCGACGCGTTCACCGTCGACGTGGAGTTCAAGAAGCCGATCCTGCTGCCGGCGACGGTGGTGTTCGGTTCGCGGACGAGCCGCAAGGTCACGACGTTCGGCGTGCGGGACAGCCGCAAGCCGGCCACGCACCTGGTCGGGCGCGTCACCCCTCGGAAGTGACGCGGGGGTAACCTGCGTCACCCTCTCTCGTTGGACCCGGTGACCGAGGGAGAACCATGTCGTCACGTCCTGCTCGCCTGATCATCGCGCTGGCCCTGGTGGCCGGCTTCCTGTCCGTCGCCGCACCGGCCTCGGCCGAGACGCCCGGGTGGGTGCCCCGTGCCGAGGACCACCCGTCCACGGCCACCACCGCCGACGTGCGGGTCCCCATGTCCGACGGGGTGTCGCTGCTGGCCGACGTGGTCCGTCCGGTCGACGCCGACGGCCAGGTGGTCACCACTCCCCTGCCCGTGATCGTGACCATCACCGCCTACAGCAAGACGGTGCTCGGGTCGCCCAGCGGTGCGACGCTGGGCGGTGCCGACCCCAAAAAGCTGGTCAAGCGCGGCTACGTGCAGGTGACCGTCGACGCGCGCGGCACCGGCAGCTCCCCCGACGTCTGGCAGGTGTTCGGCGAGCGGGAGCAGCTGGACGCCGCGGAGGTCGTGGAGTGGGCCGCGGCCCAGCCGTGGAGCAACGGGTCCGTCGGCATGAGTGGCCCGTCGTACATGGGCATCAGCCAGCTGTTCGCCGCGGGCCAGCAGCCTGAGGGGCTGAAGGCGATCTTCCCGCAGGTCCCCGGCGGCGAGGTGTACCGCGACATCGTGGCGTCCGGGGGTCAGCTCAACTCCGCGTTCATGCCGCTGTGGCTCGGGCTCGTCAACCTGACCGGTCTCGTGCCCCCCAGCAGCGGCACGGTCCCGCCGGAGGAGACCTTCCGCACCTACGTGTCGCGCCTCAGCCAGGGCGTCCCGGGCTCGGCCGAGCTGCTCGGCGGCGCGATCCTCGGCGGGGAGACCGCCCACGACGGGCCGTTCTACGAGGAGCGGTCGACGCTGCTGCAGGCGGTGCCGACGGTCGAGGTGCCGACGTTCCTGGTCGGTGGCCACTACGACGTCTTCCAGCGCGGGACCCCGCTGATCTTCCAGGAGCTGGACCAGCGCGGCGTGGACGTCAAGATGGTGCTGGGTCCGTGGGACCACCTCGAGGCGTCGGCCGGCCGAGGTCTGGAGGACGCCGGCTACGGCACCCTCGGTGAGCTGCAGCTGCGCTGGTTCGACCACCACGTCAAGGGACTGCCCGACCCCACCCTGGACTCCGACATCCCCGACTTCACCTACTTCGAGCTCGGCTCGCAGCAGTGGAAGCAGCGTGACGGTTACCTGACCGACCAGACCGCCGAGGTCTTCCGCCTGTCCGGCACCTCCACGCCCCTGCTCGGCGGCGGCGAGCTGACCCAGGGCCCCGTGGCCGACGGCACCAGCACGCTGCTGCCGATCCCCGTGGCCGGCCTGTGCTCCCGCTCCACCCGCCAGTGGACCGCCGGCGTCACCGGACTGCTGCTGCCGGCGAACCCCTGCGACACCGACAACCGGCTCAACGACCTCACCGGCGCCGTCTTCGAGACACCCCCCATGACCGAGGACCTCCCGCTCCTCGGCCCGATCAACACCCGCCTGCACGTCTCCAGCACCTCCGGCGACGGGCTGCTGGCCGTCAGCGTCTCGCGGGTGGACGCCGGCGGACGCGTCGAGCGGCTGACCGGCGGCTGGCAGGTCATCAGCCTCGGCGAGCTCGACGAGCAGCGGTCGGTGCGCATCGACGGCGAGATCGTCCAGCCGTGGCACCCGTTCACCGCCGAGTCCCGCCGCACCCTCGAACCCGGCGAGATCGCCCCGATCGACGTCGAGGTCTTCCCCACCGGCGCCGTCATCCCCGCCGGCGACCGCCTCCGCGTCTCGGTCCAGTCCTTCGACGTCCCCCACCTGCTCTCGCCGCTGCCACAGCTGCTCAGCAGCCTGGCCGTGACGACGATCCACACCGGCGTCCAGCACCCGTCGCAGGTCACCCTGACCCGCGCCGGAGGAGGCATCGACGCCGCCACGGTCGACGCCGTCCGCGACACCCTCGCGTCGGTCGACGCCGCCCCGCCACGCGCCGACCTGCTCACCTCACTGCTGGGAGCCCTCACCCGGTTCGGCGGATGAGACCCTCCTGCGCGACGGTGGCGACCAGGGTGCCGTCCTCGGCGAACACGTGCGCCGTGCTGAGCCCGCGGGCGCCCGAGGCCGACGGCGAGGTCTGGTCGTAGAGCAGCCACTGGTCGGCCGCGATGGGGCGGTGGAACCAGATGGTGTGGTCCAGCGACGCCGGCTGGACCTTCTCGGACCCGATGAACTGTCCGTGCGGCACCAGGCTCGCTCCGAGCAGGCTCAGGTCGCTGATGTAGGTGAAGGCGGCGTTGTGGATCAGCCGCGAGGCCGGCAGCTCGCCGTCGCCGCGGAACCACAGGCGTTGCGCGACCGGGGTGAGGTCGCGCTGCGGGTCGTCCGCCGCGCGGTTGTCGCCCACGTAGCGCAGGTCGAACGACGACCACTCCTGCTTCCAGTGCTCCACGGCCTCCGGACCACGCATCTCGATGATCTGCAGCAGCGGTGTGGCCTCGTCGGGTGACGGGACCGGCGGCATCGCGTCCTGGTGGTCGTAACCGTCCTCCTCGACCTGGAAGGACGCGGTCATGTAGAAGATGATCTCGCCGTGCTGACGGGCCGCGACGCGACGGGTCGTGAACGACCGGCCGTCGCGCACGTTCTCGACGTCGTAGACGATGGGGATGCTCGGGTCGCCCCCGAGGATGAAGTACAGGTGCAACGAGTGCACGAACCGGTCCTCGGGCACGGTGAGCTGGGCCGCCATCAGGGCCTGCGCGGCCACCTGGCCGCCGAAGACCCGCTTGAGCGAGGATCCTGCGGGCTGCGAGCCCCGGTACAGGCCGACCTCCAGCTGCTCGAGCTCCAGGAGACCGATGACTTCCTTCAACGATGCAGGCACGGCCCCACCCTAACGTCGGGCCTAGCTGTCGTCGTCCTTGCGCTGCCGGGCGAGGAACTCCTCGAACTGACCGGCCAGCTCGTCGCCGCTGGGCAGCTCCTCGTCGCTGGCCAGCAGCGACTGGGCCGCACCGCGGGAGAAGGCGTCGTACTGCTCCTCGAGGCCCGCCAACAGGGCGCCGCCGTCCTGCGCGGAGATCTGCTGCTCGATCTCGACGAGCGCACTCTCCTGCTTGGCCTGCAGGCTGCTGGTGTCGACCTTGAGGTCCAGCCGTTCGACGACGGCGTCGAGCAGGGCCAGCGCCGCGCTGGGGAACTCGACCTGGGCGAGGTAGTGCGGCACGTGGACGACGTAGCCGGCCGCGTCGTGGCCCCACGTGCCGAGGCGGTACTCCAACATCGACTGCGCCGACGACGGCACGGTGATCTCCGCGGACCACAGGTTGGTGCGGTCGACGAGCTCGGGCCGGGTGCCGTGCGCCGTGATCAGCGACGGCCGCGTGTGCGGGACCCCCATCGGGACCGCTCCGAGACCGAGGGTCAGCGGCACCCCGAACGTCTCGATGACGTCGCGGGTCTCGGCCGCGAACCGCTCCCACCCGAAGTCGGGCTCGGGTCCGGCCAGCAGCAGGAACGGCCGGCCGGCCTGGTCGTGCTCCAGCACGATCTCGAGGCGGGGTTCGGTGTAGTCGAGGTAGCGGTCCTGGGAGAACCGCACCAGGGGTCGGCGCGCGCGGTAGTCGTACATCGTTTCGATGTCGAAGGAGTGCAGCACCTCGCCCTCGCCGGAGTGCAGGGCCTCCGCGGCGATGCGCGTCGCCGACCCGGCTCCGAGGAACCCGTCGAGCGCGTGGATCAGCACCGGGCCCTCCCCGGGCGCTGCCGCATGGGGGTGCCGCTGGTTCAGGTCACGTCGTTTCGGCCACTGCACGGTCAACCACTCAGCCCTGCGCCGCATTCCGTGCGGCGACGGCCGCCAGGGTGTCGTCGGCCACGGCACGCGGCGTGAGGCCGAGCCGCTCGAGGATGACGTCGCGCTTGGCGTGGTGGAGGAACTCCTGCTCGACGCCGTGGACCCGGACGGGCTGCTGCAGACCGGCGTCGGCCACGGCACGGGCGATCGTCGAGCCGGCGCCGCCCTGGCGCCCGTTGTCCTCGACGGTGACCACCAGGCGGTGCTCGCCGGCGAGCTCGACCACCGCCGGGTCGAGCGGCTTGACCCAGCGCGGGTCGACCACGGTGCAGGCGACCCCCTCGGCCGCCAGCAGCTCGGCCGCGGCCAGCGCGGTGCCGGCCATCGAGCCGATGCCGACGAGCAGCACCTCGGGGTCGGCGTCGCGCCGCAGCACGTCGACTCCACCGACCCGCTCGAGCGCGTCGATGTCGGCGCCCACCGGCCCCTTGGCGAACCGCACGACCGACGGGGCGTCGTCGATGTCGACGCACTCGCGGAGCAGCTCGCGCAGCTGGGTGCCGTCCCGGGGCGCCGCCAGGTGCAGGCGCGGGACGAGCTGGAGGAGCGAGAGGTCCCACATGCCGTTGTGGCTGGCTCCGTCGTCACCGGTGACGCCCGCCCGGTCGAGCACGAAGGTGACCCCGCAGCGGTGCAGGGCCACGTCGAGCAGCACCTGGTCGAAGGCGCGGTTCAGGAAGGTGGCGTAGACGGCGACCACAGGGTGAAGACCGCCCATCGCCAGCCCGGCGGCGCAGGTGACGGCGTGCTGCTCGGCGATGCCGACGTCGAACACCCGGTCGGGGAACTTGTCAGCGAAGGCGTCGAGGCCGACGGGGTAGAGCATCGCGGCGGTGATGCCGACGACGTCGGTGCGCTCGTCGGCGATCCGCACGATCTCGTCACGGAACACCGAGGTCCACCCGGCGGGAGCGACGGCCACCGCGTCACCGGTCTCGCGGTCGAACGGCGGCGCCTGGTGCATCTGGTCGTTCTCGTTCTCGACGGCGATGTCGTAGCCGTGGCCCTTGGTCGTGATGACGTGGACGAGCACGGGCCCGCCGAACCCGCGCGCAGCGGCGAGGGCGCGCTCCACCGCCGGACGGTCGTGACCGTGCACCGGTCCGAGGTACTTGATGCCCAGGTCCTCGAACATGCCCTGGGGGGCGAGGGCGTCCTTGACGCCCTTCTTGATCGCGTGGAGCGCCTCGTAGGCCGCGGGCCCGATCGGTCCGCCCCGGGTGGTCAGCACGTCCTTGACGGTCTTCAGGGCCGGCTCGTACCCCGGACTGGTGCGGATGCCGGTGAGCCGGTTGGCGAGGCCGCCGACGGTCGGGGTGTACGAGCGACCGTTGTCGTTGACGACGACGACCAGCCGCCGGTCACGGTGGGCGGCGATGTTGTTCAGCGCCTCCCAGGCCATGCCGCCGGTGAGGGCGCCGTCGCCGATGACGGCGACGACGTGTCGGTCCGAGCCGAGCAGCTCGTTCGCGCGGGCCAGCCCGTCGGCGTACGAAAGGCTCGTGGAGGCGTGGCTGTTCTCGACCCAGTCGTGCTCGGACTCCGCCTGCGCGGGGTAGCCCGAGAGCCCGGTCTCGGTGCGCAGCTCGCCGAAGCGGTCGGCGCGACCGGTGACCATCTTGTGCACGTACGACTGGTGACCGGTGTCCCAGATGACACGGTCGGCGGGTGACTCGAACACCCGGTGGATCGCCAGGGTCAGCTCGACGACCCCGAGATTGGGCCCGAGGTGGCCACCGCGGGCCGCGACGGAGGTGATGAGCAGCTCACGGATCTCGGCAGCGAGCTGGTCCAGCTGCGCGGCGTCGAGGGTCCTGAGGTCGGCCGGGCCGCGGACGTCCGCCAGGACTCCTCGGGGTCGATCCGGTGACGTGGGCATGAACTCACTCTACCGACCGGGCTGTGCCGTCACCCGCCGGAAGGCTCCCCTCAGGTGCACCAGTGCCTCGACGTCCTGGGCCTCCGCGTGGCGCACCACCCCGTCGACCAGGACCGACCAGCCGACCTGCTGGTCGCACGCGGTCACGTCGGCGCCGAGGTGGCCGGCGGCTCCCGCCAGCACCGGACCGTGGGGGCCGTCGGTCCACTCCCCCTGCGTGAACGGGCCTCCCGGCGCCGGCTCGTGGCCCGCGAAGACCCCGGCCAGGAACTCCTGTCCCGCCGCCAGCACGTTCACCGTGAAGGAGCCGCCGTCGACCAGTCGCTCGGTGAGGTCGGCGATCGGGTCGAGCAGACCGATGACGTGCGCCGGATCACCCTCGGCCACCAGGACGGACGACACCGTCAGGCCGACCCGGTCGCGGCCGGATCCCGTGGCCCAGACCGTCGCCGGGGCGGCCATCCGGCCCCGCACCTGACGCAGGGCGTCACGGCCCTCGTCCGGCGTGCGGAACGGGTGGTCGGAGTGGATCGTCACCCGATCAGCCTAGGCGCGACCCAGCCCCACCGCCCTCGCTGGGCGTGACGTTTCGGCCCCCAGAACGGCGTTCTGGGGGCCGAAACGTCACGCCCAGCGGGGAGGCGGATGCTCAGAGGAGCGAGCGCAGCACGTACGGCATGATGCCGCCGTTGCGGTAGTAGTTCGCCTCACCCGGGGTGTCGATGCGCACGACCGCGTCGAACTCGGTGACCGAACCGTCCGCCGCGGTGGCCGCGACCTTCACCGTCCGTGGGATCGAGCCGTCGTTCAGCGCCGTGATGCCGGAGAAGTCGAAGGTCTCCTCCCCCGTCAGGCCCAGCGACTCGGCCGACTCGCCCGCCGGGTACTGCAGCGGCAGCACACCCATGCCGATCAGGTTCGACCGGTGGATCCGCTCGTAGGACTCGGCGATGACGACCTTCACGCCCAGCAGCGCCGTGCCCTTGGCGGCCCAGTCGCGCGAGGAGCCGGAACCGTATTCCTTGCCCGACAGCACCACGAGGGGGACGCCGGCGGCGATGTAGGCCTCGGAGGCCTCGAACACCGACGTCACCTCACCGTCGCCGATGAGGTCGCGGGTGTAGCCGCCCTCGGTGCCCGGTGCCAGCTGGTTGCGCAACCGGATGTTGGCGAAGGTGCCGCGGATCATCACCTCGTGGTTGCCGCGGCGGGAGCCGTAGGAGTTGAAGTCGCGCGGGCTGATGCCGTGCTCGGACAGGTAGGCACCGGCCGGGCTGTCCTTCTTGATGGCGCCGGCGGGGCTGATGTGGTCGGTCGTGACCGAGTCGCCCAGCTTCAGCAGCACGCGGGCTCCGGTGACCTCGGTGACCGGCGACGGCTCCAGGGCCATCCCGTCGAAGTACGGCGCCTTGCGGACGTAGGTGGAGTCCGGGTCCCACTCGAAGACGTCGCCGTCGGGGGTCGGCAGGTTCTGCCAGCGCTCGTCGCCGGCGAAGACGTCGGCGTACTCGCGGCTGAAGGTGTCGGCGTCGATCGAGCTCGCGATGACGTCCTCGATCTCGGCCGGGGTGGGCCAGATGTCGGCCATGAAGACGTCGTTGCCGTCCTGGTCCTGACCCAGCGGGTCGTTGAACAGGTCGACGGCCATCGAGCCGGCCAGCGCGTAGGCGATGACCAGCGGCGGCGACGCCAGGTAGTTCATCTTGATGTCGGGATTGATGCGGCCCTCGAAGTTGCGGTTGCCCGACAGCACGGCGGTGACCGCGAGGTCGCCGTCGTTGACGGCCTGGCTCACCTCGGGGATCAGCGGACCGGAGTTGCCGATGCAGGTGGTGCAGCCGTAGCCGACGAGGTTGAAGCCGAGCTTGTCGAGGTAGACGTTCAGGCCGGACTTCTCGTAGTAGTCGGTGACGACCTTGGAACCCGGAGCGAGCGTCGTCTTGACCCACGGCTTGCGCTGCAGGCCCTTCTCGACGGCCTTCTTGGCCAGCAGGCCGGCACCGATCATCACCGACGGGTTCGAGGTGTTGGTGCACGAGGTGATGGCGGCGATCGTGACCGCGCCGTGGTCGAGGTCGAACGACGTGCCGTCCTCGAGGGTCACGGCCTGCGGGTTCGAGGCGTCCGACGAGCCGGCGTAGTCGGCCAGGGCGGTACGGAACGACGTGGCCGACTCGGTCAGCGACACGCGGTCCTGCGGCCGCTTGGGGCCGGCGATCGACGGCACGACGTCACCGAGGTCGAGCTCGAGGTACTCCGAGAACCGCGGCTCGTGGTCGGCCTCGTGCCACAGCCCCTGGGCCCTGGCGTAGGCCTCGACGAGGGCGATCTCGTCCTCGGTGCGCCCCGTGAGGCGCAGGTACTTGGTGGTCTCGTCGTCGATGGGGAACACCGCGATGGTGGAGCCGTACTCGGGGCTCATGTTGCCGATCGTGGCCCGGTTGGCCAGCGGGACGGCGCCGACGCCGGATCCGTAGAACTCGACGAACTTGCCGACCACGCCGTGCTCACGCAGCATCTCGGTGATCACGAGCACGAGGTCGGTGGCGGTGGCGCCCTGCGGCAGCTCGCCGGAGAGCTTGAAGCCGACGACCCGCGGGATCAGCATGCTGATGGGCTGGCCGAGCATCGCGGCCTCGGCCTCGATGCCGCCCACGCCCCAGCCGACGACACCCAGGCCGTTGACCATCGTGGTGTGGGAGTCGGTGCCGACGCAGGAGTCGGGGTAGACCGTGCCGTCCTTGTCGAACACCACGCGGGCGAGCTTCTCGATGTTGACCTGGTGCACGATGCCGGTGCCCGGCGGGACGACCTTGAAGTCGTCGAACGCGCCCTGGCCCCACCGGAGGAACTTGTACCGCTCGTTGTTGCGCTCGTACTCGATCTCGACGTTGCGCTCGAACGCCTCGGGCGTGCCGAACACGTCGGCGATGACCGAGTGGTCGATGACCATCTCGGCCGGTGCGAGCGGGTTGATCTTGCTCGGGTCTCCCCCGAGGTCGGCCATCGCCTCGCGCATCGTGGCGAGGTCGACGACGCACGGCACGCCGGTGAAGTCCTGCATGATCACGCGCGCGGGGGTGAACTGGATCTCCTTGCTCGGCTCGGCCGAGGCGTCCCAGCCGGCGAGGGCGGCGATGTCGGCGGCGGTGATGTCCGCGCCGTCCTCGGTGCGCAGGAGCGCCTCGAGCAGGATCTTCAGGCTGAACGGGAGGGAGGCGACGTCGAGCCCGTCGCCGGTGACCGCGTCGAGGCGGTAGTAGTCGTACGAGGTATCGCCGACCTGCAGCGAATCCTTGGCGTTGAAGCTGTCGACGGACATGGGTGCTCTCCTTGGGCCGCGGTTCGGGACCATCCTGCCCCGAGGTGGAGGGGCCGACCGAGGTCAGGTGTGCCTAACTCCGGGACCGGCTCGTACATTTATCTTGACATCAAGATACTTTACCAGAGGGACGGAACGCGCCAGATCAGGGGCCAGAAGAAGGCGATGTACGCGCTCGTGACCGCCAGGACCCCGCCGATCGCCACGACGTCGAGCCACCGCAGGGCCGTCCGCCGGCGCGGCGACGTCTTGGCGCCCGCCCCCGAGGCGATCTCGACCCGGGTGCGCAGGACACGGTCGGCGACCCCACGGTCGGTCGGCAGCAACAACGGCACGATGAGGACGATCAGCGCGAGGTAGGCGAATCCGCCGACCCGCCAGGGTTCGGGCGTGAGCGAGCGGAGGACGGTGGGCAGACCGATCGGCACCGCGGCGAGCGCGAGGTCGAGCAGACCGACCATCACGAGCCCACGGGCCAGTCCGCGGAGCGGACCCGTCGGACGGCCGGTCCCGGCGTCGACGACCCGCAGGCGGTGTCGGTGCTTGCCGATGCTGTGGCCGCGCCGGCCCTGCCGGAGACCGTTGTTCCAGAGGAGGAAGATCTCGCCGGCGATCAGCCCGCTGAGCACGAGGCCCTCCGACAGGCCGATCGACCAGAACGTGTCAGGACCGTCGGCGACCATCCGGGCGGCCGCGTAGACCGCAGCACCCGCCGAGAAGGCCAGGCAGAACAGGACCGCGTCCTGACCGAGGGCGTCGCGTCGACGTTGCCGCAGCGTGAGCCCGACCGGGACGTCGACCTCGAGATTGCTCACCTGTCCATCATGACCCCTGCCCCCGGTGGTGTCACGGATGCGTCACCCGCGCGTCACCCGACCGCCTCCTCCTGACGGACCAGCACCGCCACGCACTCGACGTGGTGCGTCATCGGGAACACGTCGGCGTTATTACGCGGGATTGCGCATGTTTGCGCTCGACTGCGAATGACCACAGAAAATGGCCTCTGACCTGCAGCGATGACGATTCCAGACGCTGCTTTCGACAGGAGTCACTTGCAAGGGTTTGCGAATCAAAGCGAGCCCATTCCGAGCCCTCGTGTCAGCAGGCCCTCACGGTCACAAGCGAGCGCAAACCCAAGCGCGGACATCACTCCCAGCGTAAGGCGGAAAGCACGACCGAGACGAACGCACGGAGCCGAACCACGCAACTTGGATCGGCCGAGACCCTCGCGCCCCTTGCTTGCTCTGTCTTCGCGCCCGGTCGGGCTAGAATCAGGTGAGGAGGTGCCCTGATGGCCACGCAGAATGTCCCGCTCAGCGAGCACGGTCGAGAGTACGTTGCTGCTGTCGTCGAGAGCGGCGAGGCGAAGGACGCGGCCGAAGTCGTTGACTTCGCGCTCCGGAAGATGGAAGCGGACCGGCGAGCGCACGGCGCTAAGGTCGAGGCGTTCCGCGAGGCAGTTCAGACCGGGCTTGATGATCTGGACAACGGCCGGTTCACAGCCGTCGCGGTCGAGGAACTCCCCTCGTTCATCAACGGGCTGAGCCCACGTCTGTCCCAGGGCACGCCGGTGCAGTGAAGACCGAGCCTCACATCTCGGGCTCTGCCCAGAACGACATCGCACACGCGCTGGAGTGGTCGTTCGAGACCTTCGGTGCCGCAGCGGAAGCCCGCTACGCGGCGCTCGTCGCCGCCGCGATCGCCCACGCCGCACAAGGCCCTGACGGCCTCGGATTCAAGAAGCGTGCCGAGTTGCCCGGCGACGTCCTCAGTTGGCACCTCTCCCAGAGCATCATGCACAGCGCTGGAGGTCGGGTCCGCAAGCCAAGGCACGTCCTCATCTGTCGCTGGGTTGGTGACCAACTTCAGGTCGCTCGCCTGCTCCACGAGGTCCAGGACCCAGCCCTGAACTTCGACCCGACAACCGACTGGGCCTAACACGCTTTGATCGGTTCGATCTCTATTACGACATCTAACCGGGCCTCCGGCTGCGGTCATTCAGCAACGCCGAACGACCGCAAAGAACAGCCGCTGACCTGCAGAAACGCCGCCGAGCGACCTTTTGGTCGTTCGGCGGCGTTTGCTGTTGGTAGCCGCTCGCCTGTTACAAATCCGGTACAAATTTGGGTAGCGCCATCCCCTGCCACACGGTCCTCAGGGGGCTCCCTAGGTAGGTCGCGGCCCGCCTCGGTTGCCCGAGCCTCCAGCCTGGCATCGCACGGTCCGGCGACCACCGCCGCGATGCCCGAGCCATCTTGCTGTCGCATCATTTCCACCGACGTGATCGCTCCCATGCCGCCGTCGGACATAGGTGCCCGTAGACCAACTGTCCGTCAACGCCGCGAGGAGGGGCTTGATGATGGCAACGAACTCGAACGTGCCGGCTATGGAACCGGGAATCTTTGGGCCGCGTCGGCGCGGAGGCCGCGGCAGCCGGCAACCCAGGCTGGTCGACGCCCAAGAGCTGTGGGACATCGACGATGTCGCGTCCTACCTTGGTGTGACCAAGCAGACCATCTACTCATGGCGGACGACGGGCTACGGCCCGGCCGGCTTCCGTGTCGGAAAGCATCTGCGCTGGCGGGCAGCAACCGTGATCAATTGGACGGTGCAACTCGAGGAGAATCAGTGATACCGAGAGGCCATCAGCCTCAGCCGGAATCGGTTCCAGCGCCAGCAGGCCGCAGGTGCTCGTCATCAATGCTGGTCACCCGGTCGGACTCTGCCAAGGACAGCCATGGCCAGCATTAGTCCCGGTAGGCCAGCGGACGGGAGCCCTCGTTACGTTGTGAACTATCGAGATCCCGAGGGGCGGCAGCGCCGCAAGACCTTCAGACGCAAAGCGGAGGCGGTCGCGTTCTGTGGTTCCCCCTGAGCCCGGATCCACCGATGAGAGTGCCGGTGTGAGCGTGGCGTAGAACGAGAATGCCCTTGCTGGGCGGGAGAATCGGGCTTGCTGAAGGACCGATTCGACACCGAGCAAGGGACACCTCGTAAGTGAAAGCCTCTCACACGGTCCGGCCCGTTTTCGATGACCCGAACGTGGTGTCGGACGCGGGCCTGGTGCCGGTGCTCCGGCTGGCCGAAGCGGCCGGACTGTACGACCTCCTCGATGACCAGTTGAGCGTCGACTCGGCCAACGCGACGGCGAAGGCGACCAGCGTGGTGGGCGGGATGCTGGCGGGCGCGGACAGCATCGATGACCTGGACCTGCTGCGCCACGGCGGGATGCCGAAGTTGTTCTCCGGGGTGCGATCGCCCTCGACGTTGGGGGCGTTCCTGCGCTCCTTCACCCACGGGCACGTGCAGCAGCTCGACGCCGTCGGCGGAGATCTCCTCACGGGCCTGACCGCTCGGGTGCCCGGGCTGATCGCCGGCGCGGAGAACGTCGAGGGGTTCGCGTGCATCGACCTCGACGACACCATCCGCGAGGTGCACGGCTACGCCAAGCAGGCCGCCGCCTACGGCTACACCGGGGTGCGGGGGCTGAACATCCAACTCGCCACGATCTCCACCCCGTTGGCCGCGCCGGTGATCGCCCGGGCCAGGCTCCGCAAGGGCAGCACCGCCTCGGCCAAGGGCGCGGGCCGATTGCTGGCCCAGGCCATCAGCACGGCCCGCACTGCGGGTGTGAAGAGCCGGATCCTGTGTCGGGCCGACTCGGCCTACTACGGGTGGGCGTTCGTCGGGACCGCGATCCGCGCCAAGACCTGGTTCTCCGTCACCGCCCGGATGACCAAGACCGTCACCGCGGCGATCGGCGGCATCAACGAGGACGCCTGGCAGCCGATCAGGTATCCCCACGCGATCTGGGAGGAAGTCGAGCAACGCTGGATCTCTGACGCCGAGGTCGCCGAGGTGCCGTTCACCGCGTTCACCGGCCGCCGCAAGGCCGAGAACGTGACCTGCAGGCTGGTCGTGCGACGGGTCAAGCGGCTCCAACGCCTGGCCAGCGATGGCACCGAGCAGGGCGAACTGTTCGCGACCTACCGCCACCACGCCTTCATCACCAACAGCACCCTCGAGATGGTCGAGGCCGACCAGCGGCACCGTGACCACGCGATCGTCGAGCAGACCATCGCCGAGTTGAAGGACAACGCGCTCGCGCACCTGCCGTCGGGCAAGTACAGCGCCAACGCTGCCTGGGTCTCCTTGGCGGTGATCGCGTTCAACCTCGCCCGCGCCGCCGCGGTCGCCGCCGACCTTGCCAAGGCCCGCTGGGCGACCCTGCGCCGCAAGATCATCAGAGTCGCCGGCCGGATCGCCTCCACCAGCCGCCGGCACGACCTGCACCTCCCGATCCAGTGGCCCTGGGCCTACAACTGGGAGACCCTGCACGCCGTCGCGACCGCCCCACCCAACACGACGACCTGACCACCCAGCCCCAGCGGGCGCGACCGAGGACCTCGAAGTGGAAGAGCCGGGAACGACCGGCAGGTCAACCACGCCCACGAGCCGGTCCCCACCCCGATCCACCAAAGATCACCACTCACGAACCAACGGTGGTGGATCCGGGCTGAGCTGACGACCGCGGACAAGCGGACCGCCGAGCTCGAGACCGAACCCAAGATCGCTGGGTGCGGTCGAGCTGTTCAAGGAGGAAACCAGCCCAGAAGGGAGGTCAAATTGAGCGCTGCTGAGCGTCAGCCGGTCCAGGTCGCCTGCATAGTCTTGGGTGTGTCTGAATCCGGTCCCCGCGGAGACGCAGTCCGCACCATTCCACTTACCACCTACTGCTTCTCGGGTCGTCGGCGACACCGTCACCTAAGCAACCGTCAGGTCACGACCCCTGCTCAGGTGTGCCGGAGAGCCCGAGATACCTGAGTCCGACCTCGGTGATACTCCGGGCTGTGTCCACGCGAGACCTGGTGGGCAGCGCGAGATGGCTTACGGTGAGCCGCACCAGAGCTTCGGCGGCGTCGGACACCTCATCCTCCCGCAGACCGGCCACGTGGGAGGTGAGCCACTGAGCCAGGGAGCCGGAAGCGAGCTCCAGCAGCCGCACCGACGTGGTGAGCAGCGGGAGGATGCCAGTCGCGGAGGGTAGGGCATCGCGGTTGGAGATTAAGACGGCTCGGAGCAGGGGACTGTTCTCTGCTTCCTCCAGCACGAAGCCGACCGACGCCGCAAGGCCGCCGGCAGCGTCGGAGCCGTGATGCGCTAGCACGCCCTCGATACCCTCGATGAAACGCGCTGCCTCCCTCAAGGCGACGGCTTCACCCAAACCGGGCTTGTCGCCGAACTCCTTGTACAGAAGGGCGCGCGAGATACCCACAGCCTGGGCGATCTCGCTCATGCGCACCCGATCCCAGCCCCGCTCAGCGATCAGGTCATGGGCAGTCTCCAACACCTCTGCACGGACGTGCTCGCGGTAGCGCGCTCGCATGGAGGGGGACGACACGGTGGACAGAGTATCGACAACTGTCCGTCCGCGGACCGGTGTCGGGCAGACCACCGCCGTGACAATTAGACGATGATGTCCTAAGTTCGGACACAACTCGCTACTTGTCTCCAGGAAAGAGTCTCATGGTCAGCTCGAGCGGCACCGAAGTGGTCACCTACCCGCACCGACGCGGCGGGCACTGCGGCTCCGGAGCCATGCGGGACCTCCTGGAGTGGGCCGGACTGGGCTGGGGCGGTCCTCCTGATGAGGGCCTCGTCTTCGCCCTGAGCGGAGCCTTGGACCTCTCCTACGTCAGGGATGCGGCGCTCATGCCACCGGTGTACCTCGTGGGCCGGGGAGGCGACCTGGAGACTGACCTCCCGAGGCGCTTAGGCGCCGAGGTCTCCGTGCGCGCGACGGATGACCCGCAGGAGGGCTGGACGTGGGTGCGCGACGCCGTGCGAGACGGCCGTCCGGCCCTGGTGTGGGCCGACATCGCGGAGCTCCCCTACCTCCGCGTACGCCTGCAGATGAGCCGCCACGACATCGTCGTCATCGGCTACGACGACGAGCAGCAGCTCGCGCACGTCGTCGACAACGACCGGGACGAGGTGCAGCTCGTGCCCTACTCGGCATTGGCCCGAGCCCGCTCCTCCCAGGGTTTCCCCGTCCCGACGCGCCACACCTACTTCGACATCGCCTGGCCCGACCGGCTGCCCGACCTGGCCGAGATCGCGCAGACGGCGTTCGCCCAGGCGGCGCAAGCGATGACCACGTCCAGCGGCCCCACTATCGTCACCGGAAGGGATTCGGCGGTCGGGGCCACCGGGCTGGCTGCCGTCGATCTCTTCGCCGAGGACCTCGCTCACTGGCCGGAAGTCTTCCCGGACGATGTCCTGGACCTGGTCCTCCAAGGGCTCAGCGCCTTCGTCGAGAAGGCCGGAACCGGCGGCGGGCTCTTCCGCCGACTGCTGTCCAGCGGCGCCGCCGACATCGCACGCTTGACCGGGGACGCCCGAGCGAGCGAGGTCGCCGCCGCCGCGCACCTGTGCGCGGAGACATGGTCCCTCGTCGCGTCGCTGGCCCGTGGGAACGGCCCAGCACAAGGGCGGGTGGAGCAGGCCGCTCTCGCGGCCGCCGGACTACCCTCGCTCGAGCGGGACCTCGTCACCGCCCTCAAGACCGCGGCTGCGCCCCAGGACCTCCGGACCGGCGCCCGATGAGGGGCGAACTCGACCCACGAGAGGCCCTCGCCCCGAGCCGGTTTGTCAACAGCGACCACCCCGACGTCCGCGACTTCGCCACGTCCGTGGTGCGGGGTGTCCAAGATCCGCGAGAGCGGATCGGGCGGCTGTTCGCTGTAGTCCGCGACCGACTTCGGTACGACCCCTATAGCGTCTCCGCCGATCCCCCGGACTACCTGGCCAGCGCGATCATCGACGGTGGCCCGACCTGGTGCGTGCCCAAGGCGGTGCTGCTCACCGCTAGCCTGCGCGCTGCGGGAATCCCGGCCGTACTCGGGTTCTCCGACGTGCGCAATCACCTCAACAGCGCGGCTCTGCTGGAGTTGATGGGCACCGATCTATTCGTCTTCCACGGATGGAGCGCGGTGTATGTCGACGGGCAGTGGCGCAAGGGGTCGCCGGCCTTCAACTCCGAACTGTGCCGTCGCTTCGGCGTACCCCCGTTGGAGTTCGACGGGTCGCGGGATGCGTTGCTCCACGCAGCCGACGGCGCCGGCCGACGTCACATGGAGTACGTCCGCGAACGAGGAATGTTCGTCGACCTGCCGTTCGACGAGCTCATGGCGACGCTGCTGGACACCTACGGACCCGCCATGGTGCGCGGCTCCAACATGCCGCGCCCCGAGGATCCCCGCTTCGGCACGTGAACGCCTAGCTCACCGCCGCGGTGTGTCGGCCCCGCGCAGCTCGCACACCATCGAAGTGAGGGTGTCCTCGAGCCGTCGACGACCCACCTCGATGGCACGTGCCGACTCCAGGTTCCGCAAGTCCTCCAGCGGGATCGGCGGTCCGACAAGCACGCTCACACGTCGTCGCCACCCCCAGCGCAACCTCCCGCTGTAGGCGGGCAGGATCTCCTGCGCCCCCCACTGGGCGACCGGCACGAGAGGTACCGATGCCTCCAGAGCGATCCGCACCGCCCCTGACTTCAGCGGCATCGGCAGACCATCCTCGCGCTTGGTGATGGAACCCTCGGGGTACACCAGCAAGAGCCTCCCGTCGCGCGCCGCCCTTACCGCCTCCTTGTACGCGGCGCGTCCCGCGACGCGGTCGACTTCGACGTGGCCGGCGGCGCGGAACCACCTTCCCACGACCGGTCGGCCGAACAGGCTGTCCTTGGCCAGGAACCGGGGCACCCGCCCCTCGGCCAGGACCATTTCCGCGACCAGCAACGGGTCGAGGTACGAGACATGGTTGGCGGCCAGCACCGCCCCGCCCACCCGGGGAAGGCCCGCAACCCCGCGCCAATCCGGGCGGCGCAGCACCATCAGGACCGGTTTGCAGACCGCCACTGCCAGCCACCAAGCGGGGCCACGCCGGTCATCATGAGTCGGCCGGCGCTCGACGCTCGAGGTTGTTCGCACCTCAGCAATTGTAGACACCGGCCGCCCGATTGTCTGCCCTGAGGACAAACATGCGAAAATGTCTTCATGCGACTGTGGTCCTGGAGCGTGAGGAGCCCCCGATGAGCGATGCCGTGATAAGCGACTACGACACCGAGCCCTCCGCCGCGGGCGGTGAGATGGGTCTCGACGGGGGCACGGCGTCGACGCTGGATGCGTGGATTCAGTCCATGTCGCGGCCCACGCCGACGGCGATGGGCCGCCTACCCTCGCACTCCCCCACCTGCGCGGGATGCGGAAAGGAGAACCCAGCCGGCCTCGCACTGGAGGTCGATGCCACCGAGTACGGCGTGAGGGCCGTGCATCGCTTCGACCATCGCCAGGAGGGAGCACCAGGGATCACCCACGGCGGTCTGGTCGCCGCCGCCTTCGACGACCTTTTCGGGTTCCTCCTCTACCGTGTCGGCGAGCTCGCTGTGACGAGGTCGCTGACCGTGGAGTACCTCCGTCCCGTGCTGCTGGGGGTGCGATACGAGTTCACTGCGCGAGTCCGGGACCAGGCGGGGCGGCGACTCCACGTCGACGCTGCGGCATCGGATGAAGGCGGCCGGCAGGTCGCGTCGGCGCACGCGACGTTCGTCATCGTTGACGTCGAGCACTTCGAACAGGGCATTCCCGCGAAGCGCTCCTGACTCACTCGCCAATGAAGGGCTCCAGCTCGACCGTCGGGTCGAGCTGGATGCCGTGGGAAGCCAGGGCGTCCTGGAGCACCAGGGTGACGTGGCGGGATAGACGCCGCACCATCACGTCCAGGGTCTCGTCGCGCTGGTCGAGCCACCAGATGACCGTGGCGTCGACCATCCCCATCACACCAACGAGGATGCCCTCAGGGAATGACTCGTCCCCCGAATTGGTGTAGCCCCGTGCCGCTAAGGCAATCTCGTCCAGCAGACGCGAACGACCCATCCGAGCGCGGTGCAGGGTGCGGCTCTGCCCCCGAGCCGCCAAGAAGCGGTAGAGATGGGGGTGGGCATCGGCCCAGGTCGCGCAGGCGCGCACCAGCCCCTCGACGACCTGTGCGGGCGTTCCCCGACGAGCGAGGTGCGGGCGGACCCGCTGGATGAGGTCCTGCGCCGCGAGGCGGACCACCTCGTTATCGAGGTCCTCGCGGCTGGCGAAGTAGCGGTAGACGTGCGGCCTCGGAATCCCAGCCCGCTCGGCGATCTGCGCCGTTCCCGCGTCCGCGCCCGTCTCATCGACGACCTGCAGAGCAGCGCTGGCCACGTGACGCCGCCGGCGGTCGCGGACCTCATCGTCGCGGGCAGTCCGGCGCCGCACCGTCGAATCCACCCATCGCCCTATCTCGACCACAGACCGCAGCCTACGCCGGGGGCGCCGAAGGCGGACCCTGACCATGTCGGGCGGCGTGCCATGGGACACCCTGTACCCAGTGGCTACATTATGGTCCAATGGGTACACCCTGTACCCAACTCGCTGGAGGCTCCCCGTGACCACACGCCGCTCCCCCTGGATGGACGACGACCTCGACTACGTCCGTGACCTTGCGCGCACATTCTGTGAGAAGGAGATCAAGCCGCACATCGAGACGTTCATCGCCGACAAGCACGTCGATAGGCAACTGTGGAACCGCGCTGGTGACGTCGGCCTGCTCTGCCTGTCGATCCCCGAGGAGTACGGCGGCGGCGGTGGCACCTTCGCCCACGAGGCCATCTTGATCGAGGAGCAGGCACGGGTCGGCGACAGCTCGTGGGGAGCGTCCCTGCACAACGGAATCGTCGCCCACTACCTGCTCGCATACGGCACGGAGGAGCAGAAGCAGCACTGGCTACCCAAGATGGCGTCCGGCGAGGTCGTCGGCGCGATCGCGATGACCGAGCCCGGGACAGGCTCGGACCTGCAGAACATCAAGACCAAGGCGGCGCGCGAGGGCGACGAGTACGTCGTCAGCGGCTCAAAGACCTTCATCACCAACGGCTCGCAGGCCGACCTGGTGCTCACCGTGGTCAAGACCGATCCGGACGACCGCGCCGCCGGCATTTCGCTGATGCTGGTCCCCACCAGCGCGGAGGGCTTCTCCCGCGGTCGGGTGCTCGACAAGATCGGGATGAAGGGGCAGGACACCTCGGAACTCTTCTTCGACAACGTCCGTGTCCCGGTCACCAACTTGCTGGGCCTCACCGAGGGCCAAGGCTTCGTGCAGCTCATGCAGCAACTGCCCCAGGAGCGGCTGCTCGTCGCGGTCTCGAACGTCGCGGCCATGGAGTTCTGCCTGGCCGAGACACTGGCCTACGTGCGCGACCGAACAGCCTTCGGACGGCCGATCTGGGGGTTCCAGAACACCAAGTTCAAGATGGCAGAGGTCGCAACAGAGGCTCGCGTGGCACGGTCCTTCGTGGACGAGTGCATCCAGCTCCACGTCGGCGAGGGTTTGGACATCCCCACCGCCGCCATGGTGAAACTGTGGTGCTCCGAACGAGCGCAGCGCGTCGCCGACACCTGCCTCCAGCTGCACGGCGGCTACGGGTACATGAACGAGTACCCCATCGCCCGCGTCTGGGCGGACATGCGCGTCTCGCAGATCTACGCCGGCAGCTCCGAGATCATGAAGGAGATCATCAGCCGGTCCCTGTGAGCACCGGACCCGCTCCGGCAGCACCGCCGGAGCGGGAAACCGGCGGGCCGGGTGTTGTGCGCCGAGCCCTGCCGGGATCCTCCGCGCTGTGCGCACAGCACAAGACGTCCATTCCACCGACATGACACCCTCGACAGGCATCGTCTGACAGGAGTGACATGAGCCAGCGAGTCGACCTGGTCTACCGCGTGTTCCTCGCCGCTGAAAGCCCGAGACCAAGATGCACCGCATCGCGCGGCTCGATGACGGCGGTTTCGCCATGTTCATCAAGATGCCCTGCGCCCTTGTCGACAGTCACACCGGGATGACGCTGCACAGTTGGTCAGCTCGCGGCCGTCGGTTACGCCTCACTGCTCCTAGATTCAATGCTGACCCGGTGGGTCTCCCATCCGTCGGCGCTCTGCTCCCCGGTCCCTTCAGCTACAAGCTCATCGTCAGCGACGTCCCCGACCCGACCGAGGACTCCTTCTTCCTCGGCAGCCGTCTCGAGACGATGAACCCGGCATCGCCGCAGCTCGGCGCCGCCGTCCTCAACGACGCCCTGCTCTCGTACGCCGAAATCTGCTGACCGCCGCCTGCACCCAGACCCGTCAGATCGACCGAACTGCCGGTCCGCTGCGCCGCTCACGTCGAACCCCGCACGGAAGGATCCACATCCTATGACCTCGACCCACTACGACGTGCTGATCATCGGCTCCGGCTTCGGTGGCTCGGTGACCGCCATGCGTTTGGCGGAGAAGGGGTACCGGGTGGGGGTGCTCGAGGCGGGCAAACGCTACGACACCGACGACCTGCCCGCCTCCTCCTGGGACGCCCGTCGGTTCGTCTGGGCGCCACGGCTCGGTTGCTTCGGCATTCAGCGTATCCACCTGCTGCGCGACGTCGTCATCTTGGCGGGCGCCGGGGTCGGCGGCGGGTCGCTCAACTATGCGAACACCCTCTATCAACCCCCTGCCCCGTTCTTCAACGATCGACAGTGGGCGCATATCACCGACTGGCATGCCGAGCTGGACCCGCACTACCAGACGGCACGGCAGATGCTGGGTGTCACACAGAACCCGCACGTGACCCCTTCGGACGAGGTGCTACGCGAGGTCGCGCGCGACATGGGAGTGGAGCACACCTTCACGCTGACCCCCGTCGGCGTCTTCTTCGGCGAGCCCGGCAAGGAGGTGCCAGACCCGTTCTTCGGCGGGTCGGGGCCGCGCCGTACCGGCTGCACCCAGTGCGGGTCGTGCATGACCGGGTGCCGGGTCGGGGCGAAGAACACCCTGGACAAGAACTACTTGTACTTCGCGGAGAAGCTCGGGGCCGATATCCGTCCCTTGACCACCGTGGTCGACGTGCGCCCGCACAAGGGAAGCGGGTACGTTGTCGACGCCGTCCGCACCGGCAGATCCTTGCGCCGACGCCGCAACCGGCAATCTCTCACGGCCGACCACGTCGTCTTTGCGGCGGGTACCTACAACACCCAAAAGCTGCTCCACCGGCTCAAGGCCACTGGCTCGCTGCCTCACGTCTCCGACCGGCTGGGCACGCTGACCCGCACCAATTCCGAGTCGATCCTCGGAGCGAAGTCCCGCGATCGATCCAGCGACTTCACGCGTGGGGTGGCCATCACGTCCTCGATCCACCCCGACGAGTTCACCCACATCGAGCCGGTGCGCTACGGCAAGGGCAGCAACGCCATGTCCCTGCTCCAGACCGCCCTCACCGATGGGGACGGCCGCGGCCCTCGGTGGTGGCGCTGGCTGCGGACGATCGCGACCCAGCCCTCGCACCTGACGTGGTTCAGTCCGCGACGGTGGTCCGAGCGGACGGTGATCCTGCTGGTGATGCAGACGCTGGACAACTCCATCACGGTGCGGTCGAGGAAGACCCGCCTCGGTCGCCACACGATCACTTCGGGACCCGGCCACGGGGCACCCAACCCCACCTGGATCCCCGTCGGCAACGAGGCCACCCGTCGCGTCGCCGAGAAGATCAACGGCGTCGCCGGCGGATCCACAGGGGAGATCGCCAACATCCCCATGACCGCTCACTTCATCGGCGGATGCGCGATCGGAGACTCCCCGGAAACAGGGGTCATCGACCCCTACCACCGTCTCTACGGCCACGACGGGATCTTCGTCGTCGACGGCTCCAGCATCTCGGCGAACCTGGGCGTCAACCCCTCGCTGACGATCACCGCGCAGGCCGAGCGGGCCGCCTCCTTGTGGCCCAACAAGGGCCAGTCGGACCAACGTCCCCCGCTGGGCGCCGACTACCAGCAGCTCTCCGCCATCGAGCCGGAGCGGCCGGCCTTCACCCACCCAGAAGCGTCCGTCGCCGAGCGCGACCAGCACCGAGCGTGAGCACCCGGCGTGAGCCCAGGGCAGCATACGAACACGACCGCGAGCGGCTCACGCCGCTCGCGGTCGTCCCGGATGGCTCCGTGGCGCGAGATTACGCCGGTCGCATCAGCTGCGACCGACCCGCTCCACGTAGGCCTGACGCGCCGCGGCATCTACGCGGTCGAGGAAGACGGTGTCGGTCCCGAGCATCGCCCCGAGCTGGGTTGCGACCCGGTCGGGAACGAACTTCATCGCTGCCACCATCGTCCCCGCGACACGTGTGACTCGCACGAAAGGTCGCGGGCGTTCGATGAGGTCGGCGGTAGCGCGCGCGATCTCCTGCGGCTCCGCGTTGCGCATGCCCTTCGCCCCGCTCGTCCCCGAGACCAGCTCAGTGTTGGTGAAGGTCGGACGCACCGTGGACAGCGTGATGCCCGACCTGCGGTACTCCTGCCGGGCGGCCTCTGTGAACCCGATGACTGCGAACTTGGTGCCACAGTAGGTCGCGAGCCCCGGGACCGGGAGCTCCCCGGCCAATGAGGCAGTATTGATGATGTGGCCGTGGCGCCGGGGCAGCATCCGCTGCAGGGCGATCTTGGTACCGAAGATGACTCCCAGCACGTTGATCTCCACCTGCCGACGGGTGACCTCGTCGGCCTCCTCGTGCACGTGCCCCGTCGGCATGACGCCCGCGTTGTTGATGAAGACGTCGACGGACCCCAGCGCCTCCTCGGTCACGTCGAGGAACGATTCGATGGACGCCGGGTCGGTCACATCAAGACGCACCGCGACGTCGAGGCCCAGCTCCTCGGCGGCCACCTTGAGCTGGCGCTCGTCGATGTCGCCGATAGCCACCCGGTGTCCGCGCCGGATGAGCTCTTCTGCGGTGTGGTAGCCGATTCCCCGGGCACCCCCGGTGATGGCGACCACTCGTCGCGCGTTCGTTGTCGTCATGGCTGCTGTTCCTTTCAAAGCCCGAGTCGCTGGCGCAGGCCACGGCCGGCGGCCAGGCGCAGCACTCGGGCGGCGATTGCCGTACGCCGTGCGGAGTACGGGTACCAGGTGAGTTCCTTAGTGGTCAGCGGGAACCTCGGCTCGGTGATGGCCTGGACCCGGCAGTACTTGCGCAGACCCTGCGCGCCGCCGAGGCGTGCTCCCAGGCCCGAGGACTTCCAGCCGCTGTGGGGTAGCTCCACAGCGAAGAGGTTGCTGAAGACGTCGTTGATGTTGACTGCGCCGACCTCGAGCTGGCCGGCGATACGGCGACCGCGGGCGACGTCACGTGTCCACACGGTGGCCGAGAGCCCGTACTCGGAATCGTTCGCCAGGACCACCGCCTCGGCCTCGTCAGCCACCCGCATGACCGGCAGCGTGGGCCCGAACGTCTCCTCGGTCATGCAGGCCATGCTGTGGTCGACGTCGACCAGCAGCGTGGGCGCGAAGAAGTTGCCATCGTCGCCCCGCGCCCCGCCGACCAGCACGCGCGCACCGGACTCCTGGGCCTCCCGCACATGCCGCTCGACCGTGTCCACCTGCGTCCGGGTCACCATGGCGCCGACGTCGTCGCGGACTCGAGAGCCCTGCTTCAGCGCTCCGACGGCCGCGACCATCTTCTCCACGAACCGGTCATAGACCGCGTCCACCACGTAGACCCGCTCGACCGAGATGCAGACCTGACCGGAGTTGAAGATGCCGCCCCAGACGATCCCGTGCACGGCCCGATCCAGGTCGGCGTCCTCGAGCACGATGGCAGCGTCCTTTCCTCCCAGCTCCAGGCTGACCGGCTTGAGCAGCTGAGCACAGCGCGTGGCCACCCGACGACCCGTCGCCGTCGAACCCGTGAACTGGACGAAGTCGACAGCCTCGACCACCGCTTCTCCGGTCTCCCCCGCCCCGGCGACGTGCCGGAGGACCGGCGGGGCGCCGATCTCGTGCCACCCCTCAATGACGCGCGCACAGGTCAGTGGGGTCATCTCGGACGACTTCGTCAGCACCGCACACCCCGCTGCGAGCGCAGGCGCTGCGTCCATCAGGAAGAGGGTGATCGGAAAGTTCCACGGGATGATCAGTCCGACCAATGGGTAGGGCCGGTAGCTGCGGGTCAGCCGCTTGGAAAGGCTGAGCAGCCCTCCTGCCCCCACTCGTTCGGGGGAGAGAAACTCCTTCGCATGGTCGGCGTAGAAAGAGATGAACTCGCACGAGCCGGTTGTCTCCACCAACGCATCAGGGCGGACCTTGCCGGTCTCTGCGACAAGCAGGTCAGTGAGCTCATCGGTGTGGTCGAGGATCCAGCCCCGCCACTTGCGTAGCCAGTGGGCTCGCACAGCAGGACCCATGTCCCGCCACGCGACCTGTGCCGCGCGCAGGTCCTCGGCGGCGGCGCACACGCGGTCGCGGTCGACGATCGGGACCGAACGGAGTGCTTCGCCGTCGGCGGGACGACGGATCTCCAGGGTGGGTGCGGACGGGGCGTTCATGACACTTCCTCGAGTTCGGTGACGGTGCCCGGACCGGCGCCGGCCACCACCAGGACGCTCACGATGGGTCCGATCTCGCGGACCACCGCCACGGCCGCGCCCGCTCCCGCGAGGTCGACGGCACCGATCTGGATGAGGAGCTGGTTGACCTGGAAGATGATGACAACGCAGAAGGGAATCGCAACGAGGAGAGCCGGCCCAAAGGACACGGTCGTGATGAACCAAGCCTGCGACACGAACTCGCGGAACTGGAACCGGCGGGTGAACATCTGCCTGAAGACGTTGCCCGAGAACGTGTAGAAGTCCCCGAACGTACTTAGGGTTCGGACGAAGATGCTCGACCCCATGGCCTCCTTGGCGATCTTCCGCGAGCCTGGCGTCAAGCCGGATGGTCCCTGCCACCGGACAGCGTCCGGGGAGGGAGTCGTCGTCACCACTGGGCGACGCGGCCCAAGGTGACCTTGGCCGACCACGGGGTGGCCCTGCCGTAGCACCGCTGAGGCGGACCCCCTGGACGACGCGCCATCTCGACCTGCATCACTCGAACAACCCTGGGCAACGCTCCTGTCGCGGCAGTGCCGACCCGCGTGTCCATGCGCTCACCCTTTCGGCTCGTCGAGATGTGACCACGATTACATAGGCTTGGCGCGGCACTCCTCTCGTCAAAGGCGCCGAAAACGCGACTCATTCTTGTAGATTTGCACAACCGAGGCGGTCGGTGGACCGTCCACTCCAGTCGAGGAGCCCGATGCCAACACATCCGCTGCCGTGGGTCGAGGAATGGGTGACCCGGTTCGTCCTCGACGAGTCGAACGCCAGCCAGGTGGACGCCTGGGTGGAGCGCACCGCCCAGAAGATCCTCGAGGAGATCCCAGAGCTGGCGTCCCGCCCCGGCCTCCCCGACGAGATCGAAGAGGCGATCCGCGAGCACTGGATCTGCTTCCTCGGTCAACTGACCCAGCCGCGGATTGCCTTCACCCTCGTCCCTGCCGCCGTGCACATCGCTCGCGGATCTGCCCAGACGTCGCTCCCGCTCGACACCCTCAACCGGATGTACCGCATCGCACAGCAGAGCACGTGGAGTTACACCACAGAGCTGATCGCCGAGATCGACGACGCGCGATCCGAGCGCACGGATCTGCTCATCTTCCTGTGGGAGCGAGCGTCCGAGTGGATCGATCGTTCGGTCAACGAAACCAGCCGGGTGTACCACGAGGCACGCCGTCGCATTGAGATCGGGCGGAACGCTCGCTGGATGGAGACGGTCTCCCGGGTGCTGGACGGTGAGGCACTGGACAGCCGGTGGGTCTCCTCGGAGCTTGGCGGATACCCCATGAGCGGCTACCACACCGCGTTTGTCTTGGCCGCTGGCAAGGAGCAGGACTCTGTCGAGTCGCTCGAGGAATCGTGCCGACAGCTGGCGGCAGTCGCCGGGCTGCGCGCGCCGCTCGTGGTGCGTCCGGGCGGACGCCAGGCGTGGATGTGGGCTTCGACGAGTCGACTGCTAGCCCCCAACGCGGAACTTGCGCTCTCCAACAGTCGCGCCGGAGATCTGCGCGTCGTTGTCGGGCCGAGCAGACCTGGACTGGCTGGTTTCGCATCCTCGCACCACCAGGCACGGCGCACCCTGGACGTTGTGCAACCCGACAAGCGGGGTGTCTTCCTCTACGCCGATCACGAGGCACTCGTTCTCCTCGGGTGCAACCAGGAGGTGGACGACTTCGTGCGGCGCACACTGGGCGGCCTGGGCGGCCCCTCGGACCACGAGGCCAGCCTCCGGCAGACCGTTGCGAGGTATCTGGCTCTGGGCGGCAGCGTCGATCGGACGGCAACAGAGCTGTCAGTACACCGCAACACCATCCGCTACCGTCTCCAGAAGGCGACGAGCCTCCTGGGCCGGGATCTCGCACCTAGGAGCAGCGAGGTGGCGCTCGCCCTGCGTCACCTGGAACTGAGTCACGACGGGCAGTTGGCACATTGACCTGGGCAACGTCACGCGGGCCAGTGTCAGGCCCGGCGGAGTAGGACACGCGCTCATAACCCTATGTCGCGCGGCCTCCGGCAGGGGGACGTTGAGCCGGCCGTATGGGTCGGGGTTGTTGGGCTCCTGGTCGTGCCAGCAGCGCCACAGGATCCTGGTCCAGCGTTGGGCCGGGACCCTTGCTGCCTGGGGGTGACAGCAGCTGTGAGCGCGGCCCCCGTCGTAGTTGTCGCCTTGCCCAGGTGTCCACGCGTGGTGCGTCTTGTGGCTTGTCGACGCGGGCGGGGCCCTGCCCCCGGTGTCAAGCCGACCGAACAGCCCGGTCGCAACGGCGGATTTGTGCTGCAGCACCCCAAGCAGCTGATCGTGGACCGCAATCCTGTGATCCGATCAGCTCGCGAAGGGCGTCGACAGCATCCGCCAGGACGCATCCCCAGCATGTTCGTCTCGTCGCGCCAGTGACCGATGGGCCCCGGGGCGCAGACAAGCGACCTGCTCCCGTCTGCGCCTCACCTCCATCAATGAGTTCAGACCTCGACGACCGTGAGGACGCCGGCTGCGTGCTGGGCACGGAGCACCTTCTTGTCGAACTTGCCAACCGATGTCTTGGGCACCTCGGACACGAAGCACCAACGCTCGGGCAGCCACCACTTGGCCACCTTGCCCTCCAGGAAGGCCCGCAGCTGCGAGGGGGCCACCTTGGTGCCCTCGCGCACCACGATCACGGCGAGAGGGCGCTCCTGCCACTTCTCGTCCGGCACGCCGATGACCGTCGCCTCCAGCACGTCGGGGTGACCTGCGAGCAGCAACTCGAGCTCCACCGAGGAGATCCACTCGCCGCCCGACTTGATGACGTCCTTCGCGCGGTCGGTCAGGGTGACGAAGCTGCGATCGTCAATGCGACCGACGTCTCCCGTCCGCAACCACCCGTCGTCGAACTTCTCCGTGTCCTCATCGCCGACGTACGCTCCGGTGATCCACGGGCCACGCACCTGGATCTCACCGACCGACTCGCCGTCGTGCGGCACCTCGTTGTCCTCGTCGTCGACCAGGCGCAGCTCGACCCCGGCGACCGGCCGGCCCTGCGAGGCCCGCAGCGCCCAGTGCTCGTCACCGCTCACCGACGCCGGAGGCCGTGCGATGGCTGCCAGTGGCGAGGTTTCCGTCATCCCCCAGGCCTGGACGATCTGCACGCCGTACTTCGCCTGGAAGACCTGCATCAGGTGCAGCGGCACAGCCGAGCCTCCGCATGCCACCAGCCCCAACGAGGAGATGTCGTGCCCGGGGTTGGCCTCGAGGTAGTTGAGCACGTCGCTCCAGATCGTCGGCACGGCACCGGCGACCGTGGGGCACTCACTGGAGATAAGGCGGACCAACGGCTCTGCCTGGAGAAACCGGTCGGGCATGACCAGGTCGGCTCCGGCCATCAGAGCTGCGTAGACCAGTCCCCAGGCGTTGGCGTGGAACATCGGGACGATGGCCAAGATCGCATCATCAGCGCCGACGCTCAGCCCGTCGGCGGCGCACGCCGCCATCGAGTGGAGGAATGTCGACCGGTGGCTGTAGGCGACGCCCTTCGGGTTGCCGGTCGTGCCGGAGGTGTAGCACATCGCGGCGGCGGAGAGCTCGTCGACCTCCGGCCAGTCGAATGTCTCCGGCTGGCTGGCGATGAAGTCCTCGTAGTCCACCACGGTGAGGCCGTCACGCTGCAGCGGCGCGAGGTCGACGCCGCCCGTCACCACCACGGTGCGCACTTGGGCGAGTTGGGGCAGGATCGCCGCCAGGAGGGGGGCCAGGGTGCCGTCTACGAGCACCACCCGGTCGTCGGCATGGTTGGCGATGTAGACCAGCTGCTCGGGGGCCAGGCGAGGATTGAGAGTGTGCAGGACCGCGCCCATCGAGGGCACGGCGCAGTAGGCCTCGACATGCTCCTGGTTGTTCCACATGAGGGTCGCGACCCGCTCGTCGCCCGTCACACCACAGGCGCGCAGGGCGTGAGCCAGCTGCGCCGACCGGCGACCCACGTCCGCGAACGTGCCGACCTTGACCGAGCCGTCCGGCTGGAGCGTACGGACGCGTGCCCTAGCGTGCACGCGCGAACCGTGCCGCAGGATCGCGGCGGTCGTGAGGGGGATGTTCATCATGGTGCTCTGCATCGAGGTTCCTTCGGGTAGTGGTGCGATTCGCAGCCTGGGACGCGTCGGCAGGGGGGCGCGTCGGGTGGGCCGACAGACGGGACGTCAGGGTGCGACGAGGGCCTTGAGCTGGTCCCGGTCGACGTCGAGCCCCTGACTGATCACCTGCTTGGCCTTCATGAAGTCCCGCGGTCGGTTCACGCAGTCCGCGGCCAGGAGCCGGCCCTGTTGGAGGTAGTAGCAGGTGAAGTCGCGATCACGGGTGGGGTCGCCGCTCAGAACGAGGTCGTCGTAGCCGGTGTTCAAGCCGGCTATCTGCAGCTTGAGGTCGTACTGGTCGGACCAGAACCAGGGCAGCGCTGCGATTGGGCGCTCCTTGCCGCACAGTGTCGCGGCTGCCGTCTTGGCCTGCGCCCCGGCACTGGGCACGGACTCCAGCCTGACGAGTCGGTCGTAACGAGCCATGCGGTGGCTGGCGCAGTCACCGGCGGCGACGATTCGAGGGTCGCTGGTGCGAGCCAGGTCGTCGATCACGATCCCGTCCTCGACCTGCAGGCCCGCCTCGGCGGCCAACTCGGTGTTGGGGACCAGGCCCACACCGACGATGACGAGGTCGGCTGGGATCCGCTCTCCGCCGGCCAGGACCACCTCTCGGATGTGGTTGTCGCCTGCCATGGCCTCGACGAGGGCGCCCGTCCGGATAACGACACCGGCGTTGCGGTGGACGCGCTCGTAGAACGACGAGACCTCGGGTGCCGTGACCCGCTCGAGCACGCGTTCGGCGGCCTCCAGGACCGTCACCTCCAGACCGAGTGCCCGCAGGGATGCGGCTGTCTCCAAGCCGATGTACCCGCCGCCGACGATCACGGCGTGGCGCCCTGGGGCCGCGGAAGCCCGGATCGACGCGACGTCCGCGAAGGTCCGCAGGTAGAAGATGCCCGGTAGATCGATGCCGGGCACGGACAGGCTGCGCGCCCGGCCTCCCGTGCACAGGGCCAGACCTTCGTACGCCATCGTCTGACCGTCGCTCAGCACCAATTGTCGCGCCGCACGATCGACCTGGGTGACCGTCGACTGCACGAGGCGGATGTTGTGCTTGTCGTAGAACTCCGCCTTGCGGATGGCAAGCTCGTCCAGGCTGCTCTTGCCAGCGAGGTAGGCCTTGGAGAGAGGAGGACGTTGGTAGGGTAGCGCCGGCTCGTCACCCACCACGACGATCTCTCCTGCCCAGCCCTCCTGCCGGAGTCCGGCCGCCACCTGGACACCGGCATGGCTGGCACCGACGACCAGGGCCCTCCCCTCGGTCACGCGTCGGTCTTGGGCGTCAGCTGGACCATCAGCCTGCTGATGCCGCGCACGAAGTTGGACTGGACGTACTCCGGTTCGTCGACGACCTCGATCTTCTCGAAGCGCGGCAGCAGTTCCTCCCACAGGATCCGCAGCTGCATCTCCGCCAGTCGGTTGCCCATGCACCGGTGGACACCGAAGCCGAAGGAGATGTGGTTGCGAGCGTTGCTGCGGTCGATGATCAGGTCGTCCGGCCGGTCGAACACGCGCTCGTCGCGGTTGCCCGAGGCGTACCACATGACGAGCTTGTCGCCCTTGCGGATGAACTGTCCGTTGAGCATCGTGTCCTTCTTGGCCACGCGGCGCATGTAGGCCAAGGGTGTTTGCCAGCGGATGATCTCCGAGACCATGTTCGGGATGAGGTCGGGGTTGGCCTTGAGCTTCTCGAACTGGTCGGGGAACCGGTTCAGTGCGAGGACACCGCCGCTCATGGAGTTCCGCGTGGTGTCGTTGCCGCCGACGATGAGCAGGACGAGGTTGCCCAGGAACTCCATCGGACGATCGATCAGGTCCTTGGTGTCCTCGTTGCTCTGCAGCATCGTGATCAGGTCGAAGCCCGGCTCCTCGCCGGCCGCGAGCCGCGCCTCCTTGTCGCGCCACAGGGCACTCAGCCCTTGCGTTGCGTCGACAAATCCGCGGAACACCTCATCGTTGTCCGAGGGACCGCCGTTGGCCTGCTCCATAGAGCTGGCCAAGTCTGACCATTCGACGAGCTTGCGGCGCTGCTCGTAGGGGAAGTCGAGCAAGGTTGCCAACATGCGCGCGGTGAGCTCGATCGAGACACGGTCGACCCAGTTGAAGGGCTCACCGATCGGGAGATCGTCCAGCACCTCCTGGACGCGCGAGCGGATCAGCCCCTCCATCTCCCGCAGATTCTTGGGAGCTACGACGCCCTGGACGGCAGCGCGCTGGCGGTCGTGCTTGGGCGGGTCCATCGCGATGAACATGGCGACATCCATGAATCGCGGGGGCTCGCCGATGATGATGAAGGGCTCCGCGGAGAAGGTCTCATGGTCCTTGTCGACTGCGATGATGTCGGCGTGTCGGGTGACCGACCAGAAAGGACCGAAAGGGCTCTTGGCCTGAAAGTGCACGGGGGCCTCGTTGCGCACCCGCTCGAAGTACGACTGCCACTTGCCCTGTCGGTACAGGAATGGGTTGCTCAGGTCGATGTCGGCGAGGGCGATGTCTTCCACGGGGGGGATGGGCTCCTCGACGAAGATCTTCTGTCCATTGGTCCGTGTCACGAAGCGACGGGCCTTGTCATACAGGTGCGCCCCGCGGATCTGGATCGCCATCGGGACAATGGACTGAGCTCGCTCAGTCACGGCGTCGGTCACGGTAGTCAGGGTCGTCATGGTGCGGTCTTCCTCTCGACAGTCACATCTGGAACTCGGGGAGTCGGACGACGAGGCCGTCCAAGTTCTCGCTCAGCCGCATCTGGCACGACAGCCGGGAGCTCGGCTCGCGCTCGGGGTTCATGGCGAGCATCTCCTCCTCGACCGGACCCGAACGGCCGACTTCGGCGACCCACTGGTCATCGACGATCACGTGGCACGTGCCACACGCGGCCTCCCCGCCACAGTCACCGTCTACCCCGGGCACCATGTTGTCGACGGCGATCTGCATGAGGGACGCACCCTCCTCGAGGGGTGCCTCGTGCTTCTCCCCTTCGTGGGAGATGAAGGTGACAACTGACATGAAACAACTCCTTGCTCGAACGTGAGCCAAGTGTTTGCGCTCTGGTGATGCTGGGGCTATGGTCACCCGCGTCAATATGTTGTGATTTCGGCTCAGGAGGCAGCGTGAAGGCTCACGAGCCCGGGGTTCCTCCGCTGGCGTTCGTCCAGCTCTTGAACAGCGACGCCCTCGAGCCCGGCGCCGTGGCCCACTTTCGGCGGATCATCGACCACCAGGGCACCTCCGAGTTGGAGCTGGTCCGGCACGACCGACAGGTGCCGATCCGGTGGTTCCGAGAGGTCTACCCCGACCTCGACCCTGAAGGCGCCACCCAGCTCGGGCTCGCATTCGCCGAGAGGGCCCAGTTGACCTCGTTCGGCCCGTTAAGCCTTCCCCTGGTCAGTGCTGGATCCGTGACCGAGGTCTTCGAGCTGCTCGGGTACCTGCCCGTCATCTCCGGCGCCCTTCGCCCCCACTTCCACCAGGGCCAACGCAGCCTGACGGTGGGCCTTAGCGGCCACACCGGGGATCCCGATCTCGACTGCCTGGTCATTACCTACGGTGGCGCGGCGTTGCTTCGGCTGCTCGACATGCTGGCCGGCCCGCTGCCGAGCGTCACGCTGCATCTGGCCTGGAAGGCCCCCCGGTTTCCGGAGAACCCCGCAGACCTCCTGACCGGACGCCTGGCCTTCGACGCACACGCATCCTTCATCGACGTGCCCGCCGAGACCCTTCAGGCCCGCTGCCGATTCCCAGACCCAGTCGCCTACCGCCTGGCCATCGCCGAGCTGCGCCGCACGCTCGAGCGGAACACGAGCGCCACCAGCGTCACGGAAAGCGTGAGGCGACTGCTCGAGGAGGATCCCGGACGCAGCAGCAGCCAGGACATTGCGGCACTCCTCGGTCTCTCCACCAGCACCATGAAAAGAAGACTTGACGACGAGGGCACGACCTTCCGCGAGGTTCGACAATCCCTGCTACGCGAGAGGGCCATCGTCCGCCTGCTCGACCACTCCCTGACGATCAGTCAGATCGCGGTTGATCTCGGCTACAGCGACCTGGCGAACTTCTCCAACGCCTTCAGGCGCTGGACCGGGCAGTCGCCAAGCGAGTTCCGCAACGTGGGCCGACGCGGACCGGGGTGAGGATGCAGTTGAGGTCCCTGATAGTTGCTTAACGCGGTCCACGTGATCGTTGCCACGCATGTCGCCGGGACGTAGACGCGGCCACTGCCTGATTCGTCGAGTGAACCTTCCACAACCTCTGGAGAGGACCCATCACGATGACCGCTAGTCAAACTCTCTGCCCTGCCAGCTGCTCGACAACGGTCCGTCGGTCGCGTCGCCGGATCTGATGTGGGACCTGCTCACCACGGTGATCAACGCGTTCCTGTCAGCCGAAGCCGACGCGGTCTGTGTCGCCGAGTACGGCACCAGCTCGCCGGAGCGGGTTAGCTCCCGCAACAGCTACCGGCACCGGGACACCCGGGCGGCACCATCGACGTCGCGATCCCCAAACTCCGCCAGGGATCAACTTCTCCGAGTGGCTGCTCGAGCGTCGCAAGCGGGTAGAGGCGGCGCTGATCAGCGTGGTCGCAACCTGCTAACTGCTCGGGGTCTCCGCCCGTCGGATAGACAAGCTGGTGCAGCGCTCGGCATCGCCAGCCTGTCGAAATTGCAGGTCTCCCGGATGGCCGCCGACCTCGACGAGCAGGTCACGGCGTTCCGCACCCGCCCGCTGACCGAATCAGGGCCGCTCACGTTCCTGGACGCGGACGCGTTGACGATTAAGGTCACCGAGAACGGACGCGTGGTCAACGCCGTCGTGCTGGTGGCGACCGGGGTCAACGCCGACAGGCACCGTAAGATCCTCGGCATCAAGGTCGCCACCTCGGAGACTCACGCCACGTGGAATGGGTTCTTCGCCGACCTGGTCGCCCGCGGCTGACCTTTGGGCCGGACAGGGTGCTGCTGGTCACCTCTGATGCCCGTGCTGGCTTGGTCGAGGCGATCGCGCGAACCTGCCCGGCGCAGCCTGGCAGCGCTGTCACACCCACTACGCCGCGAACCTGACGGCCACCTACCCGAAAGCCAACTGGGCTGGGTCAAGGCGCCACTGCACGGCGTCTAAGACCAGCCCGACGCCGAAGCCGTGCACGCCCAGTGCGACCGGGTCCTCGACGGCCTGGTCGACAAGCTGCCGATGTGGCCGACCACCTCGATGCGCCCGTGCCGACGTGCTCGCGTGCACCGACTCCCCCAAGGAGATCTGGCGCCTGCGGATCTCGCGGTTGAGCCGCTCGTTGGGATTGTTCGATCAGATCTGACCGCGACTCGGTGGTCCGAGCTGGTTGGCGCCGTGCTCGCTGAGCAGCACGACGAATCGGCGAAGGCCGCCGCTACCTCCGCCTCGACGTCCTCGCCCGCGCCCGTGCAAGCGCCCAAGGCGGCGCCGAGCTGCCCGAACTGGATCCCGCAGCATGAGCACGACATCGCCATCCTCGTCGCCGGCGGCATCCCCGGCTGGCGGGACGAACACGGCAACCTGCGCCCTGGCCCGGCGACTTCTACGACCCCGACAGCGAAGAGGCCCGAGCCCCAGCCCGTCATCCTCAACCCCGACGGGCAGCCCTTCTAACCAACCCCACTCGAGAGATCAGCGCTTACACCACTTCCGGGGAGTTGACCGTACCTACATGGCGCCCTTCCATCGGATCCGCGCACCTCAGTTGCCACTCATGCGTGGCAGCAGACCCTGACGGCCGGCGCCCGGTCCGTGAGGGAGCGGCTGGCAAGGACTTCTCTCAGGTGCTGTCGACTCTGTACCTGGCGCGGGCGACCGTCTTTACCTCGACGTCGACGAGCGTTCGGTATTGGTCGTGATGTGGTTCCCCCCGAATCGTGGAGGGCTTCTCTATGCGGCTTCCCGGTTGGGGGCCGCGGTGTTCTCGTAGCTGACGGGGCTCATCATGCCCGCAGCGCTGTGCCGGCGCTCGTGGTTGTAGAACCCGTAGCACCAGTCCAGGACGACGGCCTGGGCCTGGCGGGTGTTCTCGAACTCGTGGCGTGAGAGGACCTCCCACTCCAAGCTCGAGAAGAACGCCTCCGCTGCGGCGTTGATGCTCCTATAGATCGTCAAGTCGATCAGGCAGCCATTTCGATCTCCTCGCCGATTGGATTGGCGGCCGTGTCCGGTGCCGGCAGGAGTCGGAAGAGTTCGCGAGCGAGGTAGCGCTTGAGGCAACGGATGATCTCCCGCTTCGACAGTCCCTCGGCGGTGCGACGGGCCACGTAGTCGATAGTCGGCTGGTGCCATCGCATGCGCACGATGATGACTCGGTAGAGCGCGGCGTTGGCCTGGCGGTTCCCGCCGCGATACAGGCGATGCCGGCTGTTGGTCTTCCCTGATCCGGCCGGGATCGGGCAAGCGCCGCACATCTTGGCGAACGCAGCCTCGGACTTGATGCGGTTGGCGTTGTCGCCGGCGGTGATCAGCATCTGCGCCGCGGTGTCGTAGCCGACGCCGACGGCCTCGACGAGTTGGGGCGCGGCGGCCGCGGTGAGCGCCTTCAGTGAGGCGGCGTGAGCCTTGGCCTCCTCGTGCAGTGCCAGCCAGCGCTGGGCCATAGACGCCAGCACGTGGCGCATCGCCGCGTCGGGGTCGGTCGGCACGACGACGGCTGGTGCTCCGCGCCGGACGGGCGGCAGAGGGGTCGGGCCCTCCAACGCCGCGCAGGCGGTGACGAGCTTGTGATCGGTGAGTTTCTCCAGCTCCGCACGCAGCGCTTCGCTTCCGGTCGCAAGAGTCGCCTTGAGCGTGATCATTGCTGTGGTGCGCGCCTGAACGGCGCCGTCGTAGGCGATCTTGACCAGTCTGATGGTCTCGACCGCGCCGTCGGCCGTCTTGGGTGTCGACAAGCCGTGCCCGGCCAGCAGTTGCCGTGCGGCGTGCTCGGCGTCGATGGTGTCGTTCTTGCCCGCGAGTCGACGTTCTGCGGCCCGCGCCGGTCGGGCGATCTCGTGGACATCGTGGCCCTGGTTGCGCAGATAGCGGGCCAGACCGACGCCGTAGGAACCGGTGCCCTCGATGCCGAACCCGATCAGGCGACCGGCGGACCCAACGAAGGCCAAGCAGAATGCCAGCAACTCCTCGAACCCGGCGATCGTCGTGGGCACGATGATGTCGCCGAGTCGGCCGCCGAGGCCATCGATCGCGACCGCAACGTGATTGTCCTTATGGGTGTCGACGCCGACGATGACATCGTCACGGCGAAGCTGCATGCTGGGCATCGGGCTGTGGATCCTCTCTCGCATTTCCGGGCGGGCTGTCCATGGCTCAGCTGGCCGGAGTGGGCGGACAGGACTGCGATGAGGCCCTGGTCGAGTCAGGCTCCTATCAGGTCACTGCCCACCCGGCCAGCAGCCTGGTGAACGCCACCACCCGGGGCCGACACGTCAACGCGAGGGCACCCGCAGGGCCGGTCGTAAGCAAGGGTCAGACCCCAGGTGATGGCGCAGTCACGATGCTCGCAGTCGAAACACGAACCGACCCGGCCCATCGACTGCCGGACCCCGAGCTGGCGGCACAACCGGGTGAACGAGTTCGCCGTGTAGGTCGAGCCCCTGTCCGTGTGAAAGATGACCCGCTGGGACTCGTCCTCGCGCCACTTCGAGCCGTTGACCGCATCCACGCCACCACGGGCAGCGACGGCCATCTTGATCGTCGCGCACGCGAGCTCGGCGTCGGGATGCAGGCCGGTGGCGGCGCCGAGCAGACGACGGGAGTACAGGTCGATCACGGTCGCCAGATAGAGCTTCCCACCCGCGGTGGGGATCTCCGTCATGTCGCCCACCCACCGGGCGTTGGCCCGGTCAGCGGTGAAGTCCCGCTTGATCAGGTCGGGGAACTTCGGGGCGGTCTTGTCCTGGCGCGTAAGCCCGTTCCTACGCTTGATCCGCCGCGCCACGAGCCCCTGGCGACGCATCGAGTCCGCGACCGTCTTCTCGCTGACCTCCCACCCGTCATCACGCAGATCAGCGTGCAACCTCGGGGAGCCGTGCAGGCCGCGCTTACGCGTGAACATCACCCGCACGGCGCGGTCGATGGTGTCGCGGCGCCGGTCCATGATGGTGAACAAGCCACTCGCGGCGGCCGGCCCCAGCGCCCGGTCGCGCCACTTGTAGAACCACGCAAGGCTGACCCCGAGCAGCAGGCAGGTCACGGTGTGCGGCACCCGGTACAGCGTCCTCTGGTCGGCGATGAAGCGTGCCACGCTCACTTCGTCGCCTCCTTCACCCACAGGACCACGGATCGCTTGAGGACATCACGCTCGATCCGAAGCTCCGCGACCTCGCCACGCAGCCGCTGGAGCTCGGCGTAATCCTCCTTGGACAGGCTCGACGAGCCATCACGCGACTCCCGGGCCTGCTTGACCCAGTTGCCCAACGTGCCCTCGACCACGCCCAGGTCACGTGCGACCTGCGCGATCGGCTTCCCGGTCTCTTCGACGATCCGGACCGCTCCCTCACGGAACTCCCGGTCGTACTTCTTCCGCTTCTCTGGCATCTCGATCCTCATTGTGGATGCCTCTACGGTCCGGGGGGGAACCTCAACTCGACCTCTGGTTCGACAAGATGGAGCTGACGGAAGGTGGGCCCAGCTCGGAGACGCTCGTGTACTACCGCTCCCACGTACGTTGGGTTCTGGATCGCGACAAGACCGAACACCCACTGGGCGCCTATCAACTACGCCACGTCCGGCCGGTGATCATTCAGGCTGCATTGGACAGCTCAGGTGTTTCGGCAGACATGCGCAAGCGGATCCGCAGTGTCCTCATCCGGGCTCTTCGAACTTGAGCGTGGTGGCCTGCTGAAGAAGGGCTCGTGGCCCTGCGCAAGCATGGGTGTTGTCGAGACATCCAGCAGCGAGGACCACGAGCTTGTTCAAGCCTACGCATGACGCTGACGCGGCGTCGATTCTGTTCAACCTGCCCGGCTACCGGGTGCTGTCCGCCGGCCGTGTCGATCCCGACGAGGCGTCGGGCCGGTGGGTGCTGGTCGAAGCCACGGCTGTGGAGGGCGGCTGCCCGGACTGCGGCGTGATCTCGGGGCGGGTCCATGCTCGTCCGGTCCAGGTCGTCAAGGACGTGCCGTGTGGCGGCACTGTGGTGACGGTGCGGGTCCGCAAGCGCCGGTTCGTCTGCGCCGAGGGCGCCTGTTCGCGGCGCACGTTCGTGGAGGAGACCGACGAGTTGCCGTTCCGGGCCCGGTTCACCACCCGGGAGCTTGTCAAGATTCCTGTGTAAACGATCGATTCCTGGTGGTTGATTTCTCTTACAGGTAGGTGTTGATGCGGTCGGGGTAGGCGATCGCGAGCTGTCCCAGCGCTTGCTTCCAGTTCGTCACGACCTGGCCCTCGACGAGTCGTCCGGCCGCCTTGCGCTGGCCAGCTGGCTTGCCACGTTCCTTGGCCCGTTCACGGGCGCGCTTGTCTTCGATGTTGCAGATCGCCAGCCACAGGAGCTTGACCACAGCTTCGTCGTTGGGAAAGTGGCCGCGGTTCTTGGTGACCTTCCTGAGCTGGTAGTTCAACGACTCGATGCTGTTGGTCGTGTAGATCACGCGGCGCAGCTCGGGCGGGAACGCCAGAAACGGGATGAACCGCTCCCAGGCGTTGTCCCAGGTCGCCACGGCGTGGGGGTACTTCTTGCCCCAGACTGAGTCCTGGAACGCTCCGAACGCCTCGCGGGCCGACTTGTCGTTCGACGCGGTGTAGATCGGCTTTAACGCAGCCGCGACGGTCTTGCGGTCCTTGTAGGACACGAACCGCATCGACGCCCGGATCAGGTGCACCACACACGTCTGCACAGTCGCGTGCTGCCAGGTCGCCTCGATCGCCTCAGGCAGGCCGACCAGGCCGTCGCAGCACACGATGAGGACGTCGCGCACACCGCGGTTGGCGAGCTCGGCACACACGCCGGCCCAGAACTTCGCGCCCTCGTTGTCCTGGATCCAGATCCCCAGGACGTGCTTGATTCCGATCGCGTCGAGGTAGACCACCGGGTAGAACGCATCGAGTGGCCGGGCCTGCCACTCGAGGATCTCCTCAGCGATCGCGTCGGTGATGTTGCTGATCGTCTCGTGGGACAGCTCGGTACCGATCGTGGAGGCAAGGTGGTGGCCGATGTCGCGCACCGTCATCCCGCCGGCGTAGAGACTGATGATCATCTCGTCCAGCCCCGACAGGCGCCGCGAGCCCTTCGGGACCAGGACCGGGGTGAACGACCCATCGCGATCGCGCGGGATCGCCAGATCGACGTCCCCGGTCTGGGTGGCGACCTTCTTCGGCGTCGTGCCGTTCCTCGAGTTCGGCACCGCCGACGCCTCGGGCGCACCCTTCTCGTAGCCCAGATGCGAGGTGAGCTCGGCCTGGAGGCCACGCTCGAGGGTGGCCTTGATCAGGCCCGGGATGAAGCCACCGTCGCCGGTCAGCTCGATCTCACCGGCATCGATCTTGGCGAACAGCCCGTCCAGCGCACCCGACGCGGCAAACTCGGCCGCGGCCTTCGCGCCCGGCAGATCGGCCCGATCAGCACGCCGCTGAGCAGCGGCCTTCTTGTACTCCGGTCGCCCGGTTCCTTCGGTCACAGCAGTCATCATCGTTCCTTTGCTGGCACCGACCGCTTACACAGACCATCTGACACCCCCCACCCGGCTGGCCGAGAAGACCCTCTCCGGGTTGCGGGCCGAGCCGCGCAGCGTGCACGCGCTCACGGTGGAGTCGGGCCTGTCGTGGCCGACCGTGATGGGCCTGCTGACCGGGACCGTCGACCTGACCACGATCCCCGAACAGCGCCTCGTCAAGCGACTGGGGGTCGATGAGCACCGGTTCCGCCGGGTGCGCTACGTCCGCGACCACGACGGCTCGGTGACGCGGGTCGAGCCGTGGTCGATCATGCTCACCTGCCTGGACACCGGCGCGATCCTCGACGTCGTCGATGGCCGCCGCGGCCCCGCGGTCAAGCAGTGGATCGCGGCCCGGCCGCGGTGGTGGCGCCGCCGGATCGAGTACGTGGCCATGGACATGTCCAGTGAGTTCCGCGCTGCGATCCGCAAGAGCCTCCCGAAGGCGAAGATCAGTGCCGACCACTGGCACGTGGTCCGGCTCGCGAACGACCTGGTCACCTCCGTGCGGCGCCGCCGGATCTGGGAAACCGAGCAGCGCCGGGGCCGGAAGGTCGACGCGGCGTGGCGCTACCGCAAGCTCCTCCTCGCGTCCTCCCACCGGCTCTCGACCCGGCAACGCGACCGACTCGCTCAGGTGCTCGATGCCGACCACCAGCTCGCACTCGCATGGGGCATCAAGGAACACGTGCGGCAACTGCTCGCCACCCGCCACATCGATGACTTCCACCGCGAATGGGCGGCGCTGGAGAAGGCGGTGAGGGCGAGCAAGCTGCCCGAGGCCGAACGGCTGCTGAAGACGCTCAAGGCGTGGCGACGCGAACTGCTGACCTTCTGCCGCACCCGGCTCACCAACGCCCGCACCGAGGCCGCGAACCTCAACGCCAAGACCTTCAAGCGCGCCGGCAGGGGGTACCGCAACCACGACAACTACCGATCCAGAATCATGGCCTACACGCCGACGCCGATGGCGGCGTGAACACCCCTCACCACGCTGAACCTCGAAGAGCCCTCATCCGAGCATTCAACATGGCGATCTTCCACGAGGCACTCAACGGCAACCCGGCTACCGCGGTCCCGTCCGTGCCGGTTCCGCGAAACAAGAAGAAGCCTGTACCGGTCAAGGACTTGGACGCCGTGCGAGCAGCCATCCGGGAGTGGGCCAACGCCGAGAAACGGAACGGCCCGAAGAGCGTTGACCTGCCTGACATCGTCGACATGCTCATCGCCACCGGCATGCGGATCGGTGAGCTACTCGCGCTGCGCTGGTCTGACATTGAACTCACTGCACCGACCGAGCGTCGCGACGACGACACCTGGTTTCCCTGGCTGATGGTCAACGGCCAGATCACATCCAAAGGAAAGCGGGTCGACTACGGCAAGACCGACGCCGCGATCCGCCCGATCGCATTGCCGGAATGGGCAGCCGCCCTCCTGCGCCACCGCAAGCTTGCGCAGCCCTCCAACGACCTTGATGCGGTGTTCATCACCCGCAACGGCACTTGGCATCACTCCACGAACATCCAGGGACGCCTCCGTCACATTCGGCTTCTCGACGACTACGCGGATGTGGCAGTGCTGCGGGACGTCACGCCTCACTCCTTCCGGAGGACTGTCGCGACCGAGATCGACGAGGTATACGACGCCGAAGCAGCGATGCACCATCTCGGCCACACCTCGAAGGTGATCACCGAGCGTCACTACATCAACCGCAAACTCGTGGTCCCCGACTATCGGGAGGCCACGGAGCGGCTCGCCCCTGGGTCCAAGGACAACGGCGGGCCATCACGCGAGGTCTGAGGACTTTCCTCCGGCCGAGGCTTCCACCCCAACCGGCCCCCAGACGCGCCCTACGCCTGTCTGAGGGCAGTTCTGCGTGTTCCCGGGCTCGCCCGTAAGCCGGCGGGCGCCCGTCGTCGTAGCAGGCCAGAGTCCGGGCCGAATTTCGCAAAGCGAGCCCAAAGTGAGCCCTCCGGGCGATTTTCGGGGCTTCAGTCCGGGGCCGCGGAATTACATCACCGCAGGTCAGAGCCGGTTTTGATGAGCAGAGCGACGCATTCGACGTGGTGCGTCATCGGGAAGAGCGCGAAACCTCGCAGGTCGGCCAGCCGGTAGCCGGCTGCCGCGAACCCGGCCAGGTCCCTCGCGAGGGCGGCGGGGTCGCAGGCGACGTGCACGACCGTGCGGGGCCCCAGCGCCGCCACCGCCTCCACGACCCGCTTGGCGCCGGCGCGAGGCGGGTCCAGCACGACCACGTCGGCGCGGTCCCCCACCAGCCCGTCCCTCAGGGCTCGCTCGGTGGTGGCGGCGTGGAGACGGACCTGCGCCACGTCGTGCAGGTTGCGGCGGGCATCGCGCGCGGCCACGGGGTCGGCCTCGACCGAGTGCACGAGCCCGTCCGGACCGACGGCGTCGGCGAGGAAGGCCGTGAAGAGCCCCACCCCGGCGTACAGGTCGGCCACGACGTCGCCGGGCCGCACGGCTGCTCCAGCCATGACGGCATCGACGAGGGTCCCGGCTGCGGCGGGGTGGACCTGCCAGAAGCCCGAGCCGGTCACCCGGAACTCGTGGTGCTCGACGACCTCGGTGAGCGCGGCCGATCCGGCCCTCACCACGCCGTCGACCGCCACGACGCCGTCCGTGGCGGCCTCGAGGGCGTCCTCGACGGTGGCGTCGGTGACGAGCAGGCGATGGCCCGCGGAGGACACGATCGCCTCGACCCGGTCGTCGTCCCACTCCTGCAGGTGCACGTCGGGCAGACCCGGGTGGGCGATCTCGCACCGGTCGACCGGCACCACCTCGTGCGACCGGTGCCGGCGCAGACCGGCCCGGCCTGCCCCGTCGACCGCCCACGTGACCCGCGTGCGCCACCCGAGATCCGGCGCCACCGCCTCGACCTGCCCCTCCCACGTGATCCCGGCCAGCCGCTGCAGCTGTTCGGCCACCACGGCGGTGAGCAGCTCTCGCTGGTGGGCCGGCGTCGCGTGCTGGAAGTCGCAGCCGCCGCAGGTCCCCGCCCAGCGGCACGGCGGGACGACCCGGTGAGGCGACGCCTCGATGATCTCGACCGCGTCGGCGCGCAGGAAGGTCCGCGAGGACTCGGTGACCTCGATCCTGACCGTCTCGCCCGGCAGGGCGTGGCGCACGAACACCACCTGCCCGTCCAGACGGGCGACGCAGTGGCCGCCGTGGGCGACGGGACCGACCTCGACGACGGGCATGCGGCGATCGTAGACCCCGGTGCCGGGCGGTCGCGGTGTAGCGTCGGGGCGTGCACGTCGTGGTCATGGGATGCGGACGAGTGGGGTCCTCGTTGGCCCGCAACCTGTCCGCCCGCGGGCACAGCACGGCCGTGATCGACTCCAATCCCGAGGCGTTCCGCCGCCTGGGGCCCGACTTCGGCGGGCTGACCGTGGCCGGCATGGGGTTCGACCGCGAGGTGCTGCGGCGCGCGGGCACCGACCGGGCCGACGCCTTCGCGGCCGTCTCCAGCGGCGACAACTCCAACATCATCTCCGCCCGTGTCGCCCGGGAGCAGTTCGCGGTGCGCAACGTCGTCGCCCGCATCTACGACGCCGGACGCGCCGAGGTGTACGAGCGTCTGGGCATCCCCACGGTCGCGACGGTCCCGTGGGCGGCCGACCAGGTCCTGCGCAGGCTGCTCCCGGCCGGTTCCGAGCCGGCGTGGCGGGATCCCTCGGGCCAGCTGCGGCTCGACGCCGTGTACGCGCCGGTGTCGTGGATCGGGCGGACGGTCTCGGCGCTGGAGGCTGCAGCGGGGGTCCGGGTGGCCTTCGTGACGAGGCACGGTGCCGGCGTCCTGGCCCGCGGCGACCTGGTCGTCCAGGAGGGCGACCACCTGAGCCTGTTCCTGCGTGAGGACGACGCCGAGGCGGTCCACCGCGTGCTGCAGCACGGCGGAGAGGCGGTCTGATGCGGGTCGCCATCGCCGGCGCCGGTGCGGTCGGCCGCTCGGTCGCGGCCGAGCTGCTCGAGAACGGTCACGACGTGCTGCTGATCGACAAGTCCCCCACGTCGATCCGCTCCGACGTCGTCCCGGGTGCCCAGTGGCTGCTCGCCGACGCGTGCGAGCTGTCGTCCCTCGAGGAGGCCCGGCTCGAGACGTGCGACGTCATGATCTCCGCGACCGGCGACGACAAGGTCAACCTCGTGGTCTCGCTGCTGGCGAAGACCGAGTTCGCCGTGCCCCGGACCGTCGGGCGGGTCAACCACCCGAGCAACGAGTGGCTGTTCAGCGAGTCGTGGGGGGTCGACGTGGCCGTGTCGACCCCGCGCCTGATGGCCGCGCTGGTCGAGGAGGCCGTCGCGATCGGTGATTTGGTGCGGTTGTTCACGTTCCGCCAGAGCAACACGCACCTGGTCGAGATCACGATGCGTCCGGACTCGCCCTACGTGGGGGCCACGGTCTCCGACGTCCCGTTCGCCGAGCACGCCGTGCTCGTGGCGGTCCTGCGGGACACCACGATCCTGACGCCGACCCCCGACCGCGTCCTGGCGGCGGGCGACGAGCTGCTGTTCGTCACGGCCGAGGGAGCCGAGACGTCCCTGGCCGGTCTGCTCAGTCCGGCGGAGTGACGCCGGCGAGCAGCTGCTGGGCCTCGCCGAGGTGGGCGTGCTCGACGAGCACCTCGTAACGGCTCGCCACGACGGTCTTGACGCTGCTGAAGTCCCGCTGCCCCCGGGTGGCCGCGTAGCCCAGCAGCGCCCAGATCGAGCCGAACCCGACGCCGAGGAGGGTGGCCGTCCCGACGATCCTCCACCAGTCGCCGTCCGGAGCGAAGAAGCCGATCAGGAGCCCGACGAACAGCCCCAGCCACACGCCCGACAGGGCGCCGCCGAGGGCCACCCGCGCCGTGGTCAACCGACCGGTGACGCGCTCCACCTGCTTGAGGTCGGTGCCGACGATCAGCACGTGCTGGACCGGGAACCCGTGGTCCGCGAGGTGGTCGACGGCCCGTTGGGCGTCGACGTACTCGTCGTGGACACCGAGGCTCTGCGGGTGGGTCAGCGAGAAGATGGAGGACACGCCGCGAGCCTAGCCGCGCTCCTCCAACGGGATGGAGTCACGGCGCAGCAGCCACGCCATCGCCAGCAGCGCAGCCACCTGCAGCGGCCAGCCCAGCACCACCTTGGAGGTTCCCAGCAGGGCCACCTGGTCGGCGGCGTAGAGCGGGTACTGCACGAGCACCCGCAGGATGCACGGCAGCGCCAGCAGCCAGGTGAGGCGCTGGCACAGCTTCACCAGGGCCGGTTGGCGGTGCCACGACGTCGCGTCGCCGGTCAGGCTGCCGATGAGGAACCCGACGACCGGCCATCCGACCAGGATCGAGAACACCAGCACCACCGCGTAGGCGCCGTTGTAGAGGATGCCCGGCAGGAAGACGTCCCGCGCCTCCCCCGACCGGGCCGCGAACACCGCGGCGATCGCGATCACGAACAGCGCGTTGACCACGAACTGCACCGTGCTGCGCTGCACCAGCCGCAGGACCAGCAGGGCCACCGCGAGCCCGATGCTGATCGTCAGCGACAGGCGCAGGTCGGAGCTGATGATCCAGGCCACCGTGAAGGCGATGGTGGGGGCCGCGCTCTCGACGATGCCCCGGCGACCGCCCAGGGCGGCGGACAGCTGGGCCCGGACGAGCTCCTCGACCGTCTCGTGCGACGGGACGGACGGCGTGCGCTCAGACATCGAGCACGTACTTCGGCTGGTGGATGGTGGCGGTGTCGCCGCGGCGGCCGACCCGGCCGTGCGCGGTGAGTCCGCGACCGACCACGATGCCGGCGATCTGTCGATGTCCGAGCCACACCAGTCGCACGACGCCGCCCGTGTCGGCGAACATCGCGTCGGCCGTGCGCAGGTCGACCTCGAGGCATCCGGCGCCGTCGACCTCACGGGTCCGGACGGCGTCCACCCGGCCACGGACCGACACGACCGGGCGGGCCGGCCGGGCCGGGAACGGTGCGTCCGGAACGGGCGGGCCGGAGGTCACCCGGTCGAGGGTCCTGCGCACGAGTCCGCTCACGGCGGGAGCCTAGGTCGCCCGGGGAGTGTCGTCGTCGCCCGGTTCCTGGCGGACGGCGCCGGAGGGCAGGGTCAGCAGGAGGGCCTCGCGCACGGCACGCGGTTCGTCACCGCGGACGACGATGACGTCGCGCAGCGCGTCGGCGAGCAGCTCGTCGGACTCCGGGTCGAGTGCGGCCGAGCCGAGGAACGTGCCGCGCAGCATCCAACGGGGTCCGTCGACGCCCACGATCCTGCTCGGCTGGAACCCGGCCTCTCCGCTCGGCAGGGTCACCGGGACGCGGATGCGCAGCTCGGTGCCGAACGGACCCTCGACCTCCTCGTGCTCGCCTTCGAGCCGGTCCACCTCGGCGGTGAGGTCGGCCCGGACCTCGTCCCACAGCCCGCCCGAGCGCGGCGCGGCGAAGGCCCGCAGCTCCAGGCCGGCGTCGTTGGTGACGAGCACGACCGAGCCGATCGTGCCGGCGTCACCGTCGGTCGGCATCTGGATGTTCAGTCCCATCCGGACGCGGACCTTCAGGGCCCCCAGGTCGACGTAGCCCGGCGCCTCGTCGCCGGCGCGCTCGCTGGCGTCCCACGGGCCGGCGGCGCGGGGTCCGGGGACCACCTCAGGAGCGACCGGCTCCTCGGTCGTGGTCTCGGTGTCAGTTGCCTTGCGGCGGCGCAGCGCCATGTCGGACCTCCTCCTCGGTGGCCAGGTGACCACCCGTGGAACCGTATCCCCCGGCACCACGCCCGGTGCGGTCGAGTGCGTCGACCTCGTGGAACACCGCGTGCTCCACCCGTTGCACCACCAGCTGGGCGATCCGGTCGCCCCGGGACAGCCGCACCGGCTCGGTCAGGTCGTGGTTGATGAGCACGACCGAGATCTCCCCTCGGTAGCCGGAGTCGATCGTGCCGGGGGTGTTGACCACCGACACCCCGTGCCGCAGGGCCAGACCCGAGCGCGGATGGACGAACGCGGCGTAGCCGGTGGGCAGGGCGATCGCGAGGCCGGTGGGGAGCAGTCGACGCTCGCCCGGGCCGATGACGGCGTCGACGGTCGTGACCAGGTCTGCGCCGGCGTCGCCCGGGTGCGCGTAGGCGGGCAGCGGGACCCCGGGATCGAGCCGGGTGAGCGCGATGTCGACCATGGCTCGACCCTAGCCCCGCGGCGCGCGCCCCGAGCCCACTGGGAGACTGGCACGGTGTCGTCCTCCCCACCTGCCGGTCACCGCGAGCGCCTGAGTCCGTCCCTGTCGTGGTGGGCGGCGGTCGCCGGGTTCGCCCTGACGTGCGGCTGGCTGGTGCTCGTCCTGGCGCCGCTGCTGGTGGCGGCAGGGGTGACGGTCGTGGTGGGCGCGGTCCTCGGCGCCGGTCTCGCCGCCTGGGGATCGCTGCAGATCGGTGTCGACGAGCACCTGCGGGCCGGGCCCGCGCGCATCGAGCCGCAGCACCTGGGCGCCGTCACGACGCTGGACCGCGCCGCCTACCGACACCTGATGGGGCCCGGGGCCCACGGCCGGGCCCTGCTGGTGACCCGCCCGTGGATCGACCGCGGGGTGCGGGTCGACATCACCGATCCCCGTGATCCCACGCCGTACTGGTTGCTGGGCTCGCGTCACCCCGACGCCCTCGCCGCCGCCGTCGAGCGCATCAGGCAGACTGGGACGACCCCGGACCCGGCAGCCGGCCGGACCGACGACGACGGAGGCGCATGACGGTGGCCCGCAAGCGTTCGAAGCCCACGACACCGCAGTCCCCTGCCCCCACGTCGAAGACGTCCGGCAAGGCGGCCTGGACGATCATCGACCGCAGCTCGATGATCGCCGCCGGGGTGCTCGCCCCGGTCGCGTCCGCCGGGGCGTGGCGCATGCTGACGGGGCGCAAGCCTCCCACCATCGACGGTGACCCCGACGTCGACGTCAAGGAGGCCATCGCGTGGGCGTTGGTCGGCGGCGCGCTCGTGGAGGTCGTCAAGGTCGTCGCCCGACGTCAGGCGGCGGTGTACTGGGTCAGGTCGACCGGTGAGCGACCGCCGAAGATGAAGCCCCGCAAGTAGGCGTCGGGGCAGGACCGCTCAGTAGGAGCAGTCGCGGCAGACGAGCCGGCCCTTGGACTCCTCGGCCAGCTGGCTGCGGTGGTGCACCAGGAAGCACGAGCTGCAGGTGAACTCGTCGGACTGCTTGGGGACCACCTGCACGGCGAGCTCCTCGTGGGACAGGTCCGCCCCGGGGAGCTCGAAGGACTCCGCCGCCTCGACCTCGTCCTCGTCGACCTTGCCGGAGTTCTTCTCGTGCCGACGTGCCTTCAGCTCCTCGATGGAGTCCTCGGACTGTTCTTCCTCGGTCTTGCGGGGCGCGTCGTAGTCGGTAGCCATGGGTTCCTCCAGCAGGTGCGTGCCCCATGGGTGGGGGCACGGTCGAAATCAGTCTCGTGACCGCGCCGTCGACGATCGGTGTGGGATCGTGCGTGCTCGGCCGGGCGATTGTTGCACACCTCCGCAAGGGCTGGAGGGTCAGAAGCCACAAGCACGGACGGCGGCCAGAAATTCCCCGATCAGTTCCGGGTGGGCCGCCACGACGAGCCGCTGGTCCGCGGGTCCGTCCAGACCGGTGACCGTGAGGCCGGCCTCGCTCGCGACCAGCCCCCCGGCGGCCAGGTCCCAGGCGTGCAGCCCCTGCTCGACGTACGCGTCGACCCGGCCGTCGGCCACGGCACACAGGTCCAGCGCGGCCGCTCCGGCCCGCCGGATGTCGCGCACCTGCGGGAGCAGGGAGGCCACCGCTGCCCCCTGGCGTGCACGGGTCCGCGGATCGTAGGAGAAGCCCGTGGCGACCAGGGCCCGGTCGAGGGTCGGCGGGTCGGGCGCCACCACCGGCCGACGCTCGTCACCGTCCAGCCACCACGCTCCCTGGCCCACCTCGGCCGCCCACTGCTCGCCCGAGGCCACGTTGACCACGTACCCGGCGACCACCCGGCCGTCGCGACGTGCGGCGATCGACACGGCGTAGGCCGCGATGCCGTAGACGAAGTTGACGGTGCCGTCGATGGGGTCGACCACCCAGTCGACGCCGCTGGATCCGGCGACGTCCTGACCCTCCTCGCCGACGAACCCGTCGTGGGGCCGGGACCCCAGGATGCGCTCGCGGATCAGCTCCTCCGTCGCCCGGTCGATCTCGGTGACGACGTCGGTGGCGCTGGACTTCGTCGCGGCGACGTCGACCCGGCCGGCGGGCCGGCGGTGCCTGATGAAGTCGGCGGCCTCACGGCCGGTCGACACGGCCAGCTCGAGCAGGGCGGCGTTCACGCGAGCGCGGTGCGCGAGGACCGGGCGTTGAGGCAGCATGTCGTCGAGCAGGCCGTGGACGAGACACCCAGATCGCCCACGGTGGCGCGTTCCGGGTCCTCGCCGCGCAGCTGAGCCGCCCGCTCCTCGACGAGCTCGCGGACCATCGCGACGAAGGCGGGGGCGTCGTCGGGGGTGGCGACCCGGACGAACCGCAGACCGAGCCGGTCGGCCGTGGCCCGGGCCTCGGTGTCCAGGTCGTAGACCACCTCCATGTGGTCGGAGATGAACCCGATGGGGACCACGGCGACGGAGGTGACGCCCTCGGCCGCGAGGGTCTCCAGGCGGTCGTTGACGTCCGGCTCCAGCCACGGCACCTGGGGCGGACCCGACCGGGAGCAGTACACGAGGTCGTGCCGGTCGGCCCCGACCGACTCGGCCACCAGACGCGCCACCTCCTGGTGCTGCGTCTCGTAGGCGCGGGCCCCGGGTCCGCCGCTGGCCTCGTTCATCGACTCCGGGATGGAGTGCGTGACGAACACCAGCCGCGTGTCCTGCGGAGCCTCGGCCAGTGCTGCGCGGGTCGCCTCGACGAACGGGCCGACGAATCCCGGGTGGTTGAAGTAGTGGCGCAACCGGTGCAGGGTCACCGGGTGGTCCTGGACCGCCTCGAACAGGTCCTCGCGGTACTGCCGGCAACCGGAGTAGGACGAGTAGGCGCTCGTGACGAAGCAGGCCGCATCGGTCACCCCGTCGTCGGCCATCTGCTGCAGGGTGTCGGCGAGGTACGGGTCCCAGTTCCGATTGCCCCAGTAGACCGGCAGATCGATGCCGTGGGCGGCCAGGTCGGCCTCGACGGCGGTGATGAGCGCACGGTTCAGGTCGTTGATGGGGCTGCGACCGCCGAACCCGAAGTAGTGCTCGCCGACCTCCTCCAGCCGCTCGCGGGGGATGTTCTTGCCGCGTGTGACGTTCTCGAGGAAGGGGACCACGTCCTCGGGAGCCTCCGGACCCCCGAACGAGACGATGAGCAGGGCGTCGAGGGGCTGCACGGGCATGGACCCATCGTCTCACTACAGTGGGCGTGCCGACATCGGGAGGGACAGCATGGCATCGCCGTACCGCGTCGTCCTCTCCCTGCCGGGCGCCGCCCTGTTCAGTGTCACGGGCACGGTCGCGCGCCTGCCGCTGTCGATGGTCGGTCTGGCCCTGGTCATCGTCGTCGAGCGCGCCACCGACTCCTACGCGCTGGCCGGCACGGTCGCGGCGGCGTACGTGTTCGCCGCCGCCGTGATGGCGCCGGTGCAGGGGCGTCTGCTCGACGAGTGGGGCCAGCGGCCGGTCCTGGTCGTCAGTGCTGTGGTCTACGGAGTGGGCATGACGGCCGTGGTCGTGGCCCTCGAGGCCGGCGTGGCCGTCCCGTGGACCCACCTGGCCGCGGCGCTCACCGGTGCTGCCACCCCGCAGACCGGCAACATGGTGCGGGCCCGGTGGACCCACCTCGTCGAGGGTCGTCAACAGCTCAACACCGCCTACGCCCTCGAGGCGGTGCTCGACGAGGTCGTCTTCATCGTCGGCCCCGTGCTCGCGACCTTCCTGACCCTCCAGGTCTCGCCGTACGCCGGGCTCGTGACCGCCGCGACCGCCGGGTGCGCCGGCTCGCTGCTCCTGGCCGGTCAGCGACGGACCGAGCCGCCGGTCGTGCGGCGCAGGTCCGGTGGCCGGGCGCCGCTGGACCGGCGCCTGCTCGGGCCCGTGGTCGCGGCCAGCGTCGGCATCGGCATCGTGTTCGGCTCCACCGAGGTGATCGTCGTGGCGTTCACCGACGAGCAGGGCCGGCCGGGCACGGCCGGGGTCGTGCTGGCCGTCTGGGCGGCCGGCAGCCTGGCCGCCGGCATTGCCGTCGGCCTCCTGCCCAGCCCTGTCGACGTGGTGGCGCGGCTGCGGGTCACCGTCACGGTGCTCGCCCTGACCTTCGTGCCGCTGCTGTTCCTCGACGGCGTCCTGCTGCTGGCGATCGGCATGTTCGTCGCCGGCGCAGCGATCTCGCCGACGCTGGTCGCCGCGATGCACCTGGTGCAGCAGTTCGTGCCTCCTGCCCGCCTGACCGAGGCCCTGTCCTGGACGACGCTCGGGCTGTCCATCGGGGTGGCCCCGGGAGCCGCGGCCGCAGGCTGGGTCGTCGACCACGCCCCGTCCGCCTGGGGAGCCTCCACGGCCTTCGGCGTCCCCTTGCTGGCCGGCCTCCTCGCGGCGGCCGTGGCCTGGTCCTTCCACCCGCCCCCACGTGGCGCGACGTCGTCCGCACCGGCACTAGGCTTGGAGACGCCATGACCGACGCCCCCGCACCGCCCGACAGCGCGACCCTGCCCGACCGTGCCGTGGAGCTGGTCCGCGAGTGGACCGGGTCCCGCGTCGCCCGCAAGCGTGCCGATCCGGCGGCCCGCCGGTTGGCGGACCTGCTGGCCGACCCGGACGGTCTCTCCTTCACGATCGGCTTCGTCGACGGGGTCATCAGACCCGAGGACCCCCGCGTCGCCGCGGCCAACCTGCGGCGGCTGGCCCGGTCCGTGCCCGGTTTCCTCCCGCGGAGCCAACGCGTCCTGCTGCGTCTGGGCGCCCTGTTCTCCCGGCTGTTCCCGGCCTTCGTGGTCGGCCGCGCCACCGCTGTGCTGCGCCGGCTGGTGGGCCACCTGGTGGTCGACGTCCGCGACCGCCCGCTCACGCGAACCATCGCAAAGCTTCGGTCCCGGGGCGACCGGCTCAACCTCAACCTGCTCGGCGAGGCCGTGCTCGGCGAGGCCGAGGCGGCTCGTCGTCGTGAGGCCGTCACCGGCCTCATGCAGCGCGACGACGTCGACTACGTCTCGGTCAAGGTGTCGGCCGTCGCCAGCCAGCTGTCGCTCTGGTCGTTCGAGCAGACGGTCGACCGGGTCGTCGACCAGCTGGTCCCCCTGTACGAGACGGCCGCCTCCGGTGCCGTGCCGACGTTCGTCAACCTCGACATGGAGGAGTACCGCGACCTCCACCTGACACTGGCCGTGTTCACCCGCGCGCTCGACCGGTTCCCGGACCTCGAGGCGGGCATCGTGCTGCAGGCCTACCTGCCGGACTCCCTGCAGGTGCTGGGGCGGCTCCAGACCTGGGCCTACGAGCGCCACCTCCGCGGCGGGAAGCCGGTCAAGGTGCGCATCGTCAAGGGCGCCAACCTGGCGATGGAGCGGGTGGACGCCGAGATCCACGGCTGGCCGCTCGCGACCTGGGGGTCGAAGGTCGAGACGGACGCCACCTACAAGCGCCTGCTCGACCTGGCGATCCGCCCCGACCGGGTCCAGGCCATGCGCGTCGGGGTCGCCGGTCAGAACCTCTTCGACCTCGCCTGGGCCTGGCTGCTGGCCGGCGACCGCGGCGTGCGCGACGCGGTCGACGTCGAGATGCTGCTGGGGATGGACGCGGGGCCCGCCGCCGCGGCCCGCCGCGACATCGGCGCCCTGCTGCTCTACACCCCGGTCGTGCACCCCGACGAGTTCGACACGGCGATCTCGTACCTGGTGCGCCGGCTCGAGGAGAACGCCAGTCCCGACAACTTCATGTCGTCGGCCTTCAGGATCGCCCGGGAGCCGGACGCCTTCGCGTTGGAGGAGTCACGGTTCCGCGCCTCCGTGGCCGCCATCGGCGGGCTCGACGCGACGCCCCGACGCGTCCAGGACCGCCGGGACGAGGGCCGCCGGTCCGATGCCGGGGCCTTCAGCAACACCCCCGACACCGACCCGTCCGTCGCCGGCAACCGCGAGTGGGCCGGCCGCGCGCTGGCCCGGGCGTCCTACACCCAGGTGGGCACCGTCACGGTCGCCGACAGTGCCGTCCACGGCCCCGCCGGTCTGGAGACCGTCATCCGCTCCGCGCGCGCCGCGGCGGCCGACTGGCAGGCGCGCACCCCGGAGGTCCGCGCCTGGCTCCTGCACCAGGCCGGCCACGCCCTGGCCGCGCGCCGCAGTGATCTCGTCACCGTGATGGCCGCCGAGGCGGGCAAGACGGTCGCCGAGGCCGACGTCGAGGTCAGCGAGGCCATCGACTTCGCGCACTACTACGCCGAGTCCCTGCGCCGCCTCGAGGTCGTCGACGGCGCCCGGTTCGTCCCGGTCGGGCTCACCGTCGTCGCCCCTCCGTGGAACTTCCCCGTCGCCATCCCCGCAGGGTCCGTCCTGGCGGCCCTCGCTGCGGGCAGCGGGGTCATCATCAAACCGGCGCCGCAGGTGCCCCGGTGCGTCGCGGTGGTCGTCGAGGCACTGTGGCAGGCCGGGATCCCCCGCGACCTGCTGCGCTACGTGGCGCTGCCCGAGGGACCGCTCAGCAAGGCGCTGATCTCGCACTCCGACGTCGACCGGGTGGTCCTCACCGGGTCCTGGGAGACCGCGGCCCTGTTCCGCTCGTGGCGCGCGGACCTCCCGCTGCTCGCCGAGACCAGCGGCAAGAACGCCCTCGTCGTCACACCGAGCGCCGATCTCGACCTCGCGGTGGCCGACCTCGCGCGCAGCGCCTTCGGTCACGCCGGCCAGAAGTGCTCCGCCGCGTCGCTGGGCATCCTGGTCGGCAGCGTCGGCACCTCCGAGCGGTTCCGGCGGCAGCTCGTCGACACCGTCACCTCGATGGTGGTGGGACATCCCGAGGACCCCACGAGCGTCATGGGCCCGTTGATCGAGCCTCCGGGGGACAAGCTCACCGACGGCCTGACGCGCCTCGGCGACGGGGAGTCCTGGCTCATCGAGCCGCGCCGCCTCGACGACACGGGGCGGCTCTGGTCACCGGGGGTCCGCGTGGGGGTGCGGCCGGGCAGCGAGTTCCACCGCACCGAGTACTTCGGACCGGTCCTGGGACTGATGCACGCGCCCGACCTCGACACCGCGATCACGTGGCAGAACGCGACCGACTTCGGCCTGACCGCCGGCATCCACGCACTCGACGTCGACGAGGTGCGCACGTGGGTCGACCGGGTCGAGGCCGGCAACCTCTACGTCAACCGCGGCATCACGGGCGCCATCGTGCAACGGCAGCCCTTCGGCGGGTGGAAGCGCTCGTCGGTGGGCGCCACCGCCAAGGCCGGCGGGCCCAACTACCTCACCCGGCTGGGTGGATGGGAACCCCGGCCGCTGCGGGCCGCCCGGGGTCGTACCGAGATCTCCGCCGAGGTCACGCACCTGCTCAGCGCGATGTCGCCGATGGTCACCAGCCAGGAGATGCAGTGGCTCTCCGCGGCCGCCGAGTCCGACCAGGTCGCCTGGGAGCGCGAGTTCGGCGTGGCCAAGGACGTGTCCGGTCTGGCCTGCGAGCACAACGTGTTCCGCTACCTCCCGGTGCCGGTCACCGTGCGGGCCGAGTGGGGCCGCTCCGGGGGCACCAGCACCGAGCACGGGCTGCGCGACCTCCTGAGGGTGCTGCTCGCCGCGCGACGCGCCGGCGCACCGGTCACCGTCAGCTCGGACCTGCCGCTCCCCCGCGGGCTCGACGTCCCGAGCCGGATCGAGTCCGGGGCGGCCTGGACGGCACGGCTGTCCGAGGACCGGCCGCAGCGGGTCCGACTCGTCGGGGCCGACCACCGCGTCGCGGCACGCGCCGTCGACGGCGACCCGGACGTCGCCTTCTACACCGACCCGGTGACGCAGTCGGGCCGGGTCGAGGCGCTGCCGTTCCTGCGCGAGCAGTCGGTGACGATCACGAACCATCGGTTCGGGCACCCGGTCGACGTCTACGACGACCTGTTCGACCGGGCCTGACGCTCAACCGCGGTCGGTGCCGGGCGGCAGGGGCGCGACCCAGCCGCGCGTCAGGGCCAGCAGCCGCCACACGACGGCCACCCCCACGGCCGCGGCGTACCACCCCACCGGCCACCCCTGGTCGTGCACGATCGCGGCGAGCAGCGCCCCGGCGAAGGCCGGGGTGGCATAGAGCTCCTCGCGGAAGATCACCGGCACGCGGGCGGCCAGGACGTCACGCATCATGCCGCCGCCGATCGCGGTGAGCAGACCCAGGACCGCGGCGGCGAACACGTCGAGTCCGGCCTCGTGCGCCTTCACCGCCCCGGCGACGCAGAAGATCCCGAGGCCGACGGCGTCCAGCACCTCGATCTGCTTCTCCATCCGGCCGACCGTGGGATGGAACCAGAACACGACGGCCGCGGTGACGGCCGGCACGACGAGGTAGCGCGAGTCGACCAGGGCCGCGGGCGGCACCGCCCCGATGAGGAGGTCACGCAGCACGCCACCGCCGAGCCCGGTGATCATGCCGAGGACCAGGGCGCCGAACACGTCGAGCTCCTTGCGCACCGCCACCAGCGCGCCGGTGCTCGCGAACACCGCGATCCCCACCAGATCGAGGACCAGCAGCCAGGTCGTGGACACGGGCCGACCGTATCGCGCCGCCCCTGCGCGACCGGCGCGCCGCCGCCGAAACGTCGGGCGCACAGGTGACAATGACCGAAGAGCGATCGGAGGCGACATCATGCGCGAACTCGGTCCGGACCGGCTGAGCCACGACGGGACGCACCTCCTGGCTCGCGACCCCCGGACCGGCGAGCAGTTCAGCCTCCCGGTCGACGACCGGCTCCGGCGCCTGCTCGACCTGGCCGCCGCTCGCACCCGATCGGGCCGTGCCGACGGCCAGATGGAGATCACCATGGAGAGCTCACTCAGCCCACGCGACATCCAGTCCCGGATCCGCCGCGGGGAGTCACCCGCGTCCGTCGCCGACTCGGCCGGTGTGCCGGTCGAGCGCATCGCCGGCTTCGCCGCGCCGGTGCTGGCCGAGCGTCAGTACATGTGCGAGCAGGCCCGCACGACCCCGATCCGGCGCAAGCACGTCGGCGGTGCCGGGGTGGCCATGGGCACCCTCGTCGACGAGCACGTCGTGGCCACCGGCGGGGTGCCCGAGGACGTCGAGTGGGACGCCTGGCGACGCGAGGACGGCCGCTGGACCGTCACCGTCCGGCCCTCGGGCGCCGAGACCGCGGCGACCTTCCTGTTCGACGTCAAGAGCCGCTACGTCCTGCCCGCCGACGAGGCCGCGCACGACCTGGTCGGCGACGTCGCCCTGCCCGACAGCTCCGACATGGCGATCGCCGACGCCGTCCGCCCCGAACCGGTCGTCACGGCCGCCGAGGTGGCCGCCGAGACGGCGGCCGAGGACCTGGCGCTCCACGCGCCCGTCGCGTCGCTCAAGGAGGCGCGCGACCGCCGCGCCCAGGGTCAGCTCTCGCTCGCGGACCTGACCGACCCGTCCGACCACCAGCTGTCCCTGCCCGACAGCCGCGTCGAGCCGGAGCCTGCCGAGCGCCAGGACGCGCACGACCCGGCCGACGACGAGGACGGCCGCAACCGCAAGAAGCACGAGCGTCGTCGGGTGCCGAGCTGGGACGAGATCATGTTCGGCGGCAAGGACGCCTGACCGCCGCGCGGCTCAGTCGAACGGCAGCACGTCCGGCGACAGGGCCGCTGCGTGGGCCGATGCTGCCGTCAGGCGGCGGCGGTGGTGGCGGCGGCACAGGACCTCGTAGCCGACCGACGCGTCAGGGGCCCGTTGGGCCTCCACGTCACCCACCACGATGACCTCGCCCTCGGTCACCATGGCGCCGTTCTCGGTGCGGGCGTTGTGGGTGGCGCGTCGGCCGCACCAGCACAACGCCTCGACCTGGAGGGTGTGGACGTGGTCGGCGAGCTCGACCAGCCGCGAGGAGCCTTCGAACAGGCGCGTGCGGAAGTCGGTGAGGATGCCGAAGGCGAACACGTCCACGGACAGCTCATCGACGACCCGGGCGAGGTCGTCGACCTGCCGGCGGGTGTAGAACTGCGCCTCGTCACACACGAGGTAGTCGATGCGGCCCCCGTGGGTGAGCCCGCCCACCACGTGGTCCCAGAAGTCGAACTCCGGCGTGACCTCGAGCGCGGTGACCGACAGACCGAGTCGGCTCGACAGCGTCGCGGTGCCGGCCCGGTCGTGCGAGGTGAAGACCTGTCCGACCCGGCCACGGGCACGGTGGTTGTGGTCCAGCTGCAGCGCCAGGGTGCTCTTGCCGCAGTCCATCGTGCCGCTGTAGAAGTTCAGCTGCGCCACGCTCGTCCCTCCTCCGGCCGGTCGGCCCGTCGCCGGCCCCTGCAGATTACCGTCCGGTGAGGGGGTTCCCGTGGCGCCCTCCGGGTACGTGCACCGCATGCGCGTCGACGCCGGAGCGAGCTCGTGACGACGGTCGCCTGCACGACCGTGGGGTGCCTGCTGGTCCTGGTGGCGCTGCACGACATCTTCGCCACCCTGTGGCACCCCGCGGCTTCGGCACGATCGCCCGCAGGGTGTTCGTGCTGACGTGGCGGGCCGGTCGCGGTTCCGGCCGGCGGTCGAGGTCCACCGAGCTCGCGGGTCCCGCTGCCATGGTGCTGACCGCCGCCACGTGGACGGCTCTGGTCGTCGCCGGCTTCGCGCTGGTGTACCTGCCCCGGCTCCCTGAGGGGTTCACCCGCGGGCCGGCCGCCGACCCGGGCCTGCTCGATGCCGTCGCCGTGTCCGCCGTCGCCGTGACGACGCTGGGCCTCAGCGAACTCACTCCTGTGGCCGGACCGCTGCGGATCGCCGTGCCGGCCCAGGCGTTGGTCGGGTTCGTGCTGCTCACCGCGATCATCTCGTGGGTCCTGCAGGTGTACCCGGCCCTGGGACGACGCCGGACCCTGGCCCGCAGGCTCGGCATCCTCGCCGAGGTCGGGGCTGATGAGACGCTCGCCGACGGCGACCCCGCCGTGGTCACGAGCCTGCTGACCGAGATCCAGGCCGGGGTGACGGCCGTCGAGATGGACCTGATGCAGTACGCCGAGACCTACTACTTCCGCGAGCAGGACCCCACCGTCCGCCTCGCGGAGCAGCTGTCGGTCGTCCCCGACCTCGTCGACGCCGCCGCACGCTCGGACTCGGCCGAGATCCGCCTGGCCGGACGCATGCTCGGTGCCGGCCTGCGGGAGCTGTCCAGGCGTCTGGAGCAGGACTTCCTCCCCGGCCGCTCCGTGGACGTGGTGACGGCCTACCGCGACGACCACCGGTAGAGCGCGCGCCCCGGGGACGCGGTCAGCCCGTGCGCGACGGTGCTGGCCACGACGACGAGCGAACCCGCCGCGAGGACGACCGGGGGCAGGTCGAGACGCTCGGCCTCGAGCGTCAGGTAGAAGATCGCCGAGACCCCGACCGGACCGAACCAGCCGACGAACAGCGCGTCCCTCCACGGCAGCCCCAGCGGGCGCGCCAGGAGCAGCAGCACCGGGACGCGACGCAGGGCCAGTACGGCCACGACGAGTGCCGGACCCCGCCACCCCAGGTCCCACCAGTCCTGCCAGGGCGCGGAGGCACCCAGCACCACGAACAGGGGCAGCACGACGAAGCGGTTGACGGCCTCGTCGATCGCGACCTCCGACGTCCGCTCCGTGGCCGAGCTGACGAGGTTGAACACCAGCCCCCCGACGAAGACCGCGAGGACGCCGTCGGTGTGGGTCAGCCCGGCAGCGCCCAGGATGGCCAGCGCCAGCACCAGGGTGAGGATCAGGGCGGGGCCGTGGGCGGTGGCTCCGCGCTGCTCGCCCCGGCGCAGGGCATGTCCACCGAGCCAGCCGATCACGGCACCGATGACCACCGCACCGAGCACCTGGCGCAGGGACTCCACGGCCGCCGCACCCGCCGTCGCGGGGCCGGCGATCGCGACCGCACCCAGCACCAACGGCAGGGCGAGTCCGTCGTTGGCGCCGGACTCCACCGACAGGATCTCCCGGTCGGCCGCCGGCAGGTCACGCTCGGCGGGCTCGCCGGTCACCGCACTGGAGGCGAGCACGGGGTCCGTGGGACAGATCGCCGCACCGATCAGTGCGGCGGTCCCGAGCCAGACGCCCAGGATCCAGCCGCTCACCACCGACGACACCACCGCCATGGCCGGCATCGCCACCAGGAGCAACCAGACCAGCGGACGGGCCCGTCGGGCGAGGACCGAGACCGGGTACCTCAGCGCGACCGCCATGACCGAGACGGCCAGCAGCACCCTGGCACCCTCGTGCAGAGGTCCCGGCTCCGCCACGACCGACGGCACGTCGAGAGCTCCGGTCACCGACGGGCCGAGCAGGAGTCCGACCCCGAGCGCCACCAACGGTTCGGAGAACGGCAGGCGGCGCAGCGTCCGGGACAGCACGGCGACGACCAGCCCCAGCAGTCCCACGACGAGCAGCAGAAGGTCCAGCACCTCCGGCAGGTACCCCGTCGCCCCCGGGGCACACGTCAGCCGGTCGCGACCACCAGCGGGATCCGGAGCTCGGCCTCGGTGACCGACCCGTGGAAACCGGCCATCATCATCTCCAGCGCGAACTCGCGCGAGCTGAAGACGGCGAAGTCGTCGAGCGCCGCCACCACGACGTCGCCGATGCGTCCCGACACCTCGGGGCGCACGGGTCCGAACCAGTCGCCGGCGTCCTCGCGACGCCGCACCAGCACCCGGTCGCCCAGCTCGGCGCGCCACCGCTCGGCGACCGCCTCGGGCTGCCGGGTGTAGACGTGCCGGAACCGCGCCTCCCCGGCCAGCAGGTCGACGTCGTCGAGCAGCCGCGGATGGGCGTCGACGTCGAACCGGCCCTCGGCCGGGAGGTCGATCATGCCGTGGTCGGCGGTGACGACCAAGGTCGTGTCGGCGGGCAGCTCGGCCCGCAGCTCGGCCAGCTCCCGGTCGACCGTCACCAGCATGTCGCGCCACTCCTGCGAGGTGCACCCGTGGGCATGGCCGGTGTGGTCGAGCCGCGACTCGTAGGCGTACACCGCGGCCCGGTCGGCGGTCTCGACCACGTCGAGCACCACGTCGAGACGTTCCCAGACGGACTTGACGCCGTGGAACGGGATGCCGCGCTGACTGCAGAGGGTGAGCGCGGACCCCTCGAAGCGGGCGTCGTTGACGGTGCCGACGGCCACCCCGGCCGCTCCCATGCACTCCAGGATCGTGCCGTACGGCTGCCACCGGAGGGGGTCCACGTCCTGGTCCCACGTGAGGGAGTTGATGCGGGCGCCCGTCTCGGGGACCCGGGCGGTGTACCCGACGACGCCGTGCTCGCCGGCCCGCCGACCGGTGCCGAGGGAGGTCAACGACGTGGCGGTGGTCGACGGCACCCCGCACACCAGGTCGGGGACGGACGGTTGCGAGCTGAGGAACGGCGCCAGCTCGGCGTGCTCACGCAGCAGCGTCTCGCCGAGTCCGTCGACCAGCACCAGGACGTAGCGACGCGCGGGCGGCAGCCCGAGCGGGTTGTCGAAGCCCTCGACGCCGAGCGCTCCGGCGACCGACGGCCAGATCTGCTCGATCGAGTGCCGCTGACCGGGACCGGGAACGATCACGCGTGGCCGACCGCGGTGCCGGCGGCCGTGGCGGCCGACAGGTGACGGGCGAAGTCCAACAGCTGCACGACGGCCTGCCCGCCGTCGGCGGCAGCGGCGAGCCGCAGCGAGAAGTCGTCACCGGTGGAGGTGCCGGTGTAGCCGTGGTCGGCCTCGCACTCGGGGTCGTCGCAGCGGGCCGGCTCGAGGTCGAGCCGGGACACCGCCCCCCACCCGATCGTGAGGAGCGCCTCCTCCAGCTGCGCGTGGTCGGTCGCCACCATGCGGGTGACGACGACCGAGCGGATCTGGGCCAACGGCACGGCCTCGGAGGTCGTGGAGGTGTAGGGCTTGGGCAGCAGGTCGTCCGGCGGGTGCTCGTCGGTGTGGACGAGCACCACGCGCGAGGGGGTGAGCACCAGGACCGTCATGTGTCGCCGGATCTCGTCGCGGTCGAAGGTCGGCTCGTGATGGGCCACGAAGGCCCGGACCTGCTCGCCGGCCACGGCGTCGTGCAGACCGCCGGCCACGATCTCGGGGTAGTACCCCGCGCGGGACACGGCGGCGAACAGCTCGTCGGTGCGGTCGGCGCTCATCGGCCCACCCCCGTCGGAAGGGCACGGTACGGGCGCAATCCGATGAGGACCCCATCGTTCGCTCGCTGACGCTCGCTCATCCGCCCACCGTATCGCCCGGCCCGGACGTCCGGCTGAGCCGCCGGACGTACCACTCACCCCGACGGTCGTCGGTCGGGATGACCTTGGCCCGGGCGCTCAGCACGGTGAGACCGTCGGCTCGGACCAGCACCGGCTCGAGGTCGAGCTCGGCGACCTCCGGCAGGTCGTCCTTGAGCGCGGCGAGCCGCAGGACGACATCCTGGATCGCCGCGACGTCGACCGGTTCGGAGCCCCGGTAGCCGTACAGCAGCGGTGCCGACCGCAGGTTGGCGACCATCTGCTCGGCGTCGACGTCGGTGAGCGGCGGGATGCCGTAGGCACGGTCGCCGAGCAGCTCGCTGGGCGCCCCCGCGAGGCCGAAGGACACCAGCGGTCCGAACAGTCCGTCCTCGCCGGCGCTGAACGACACGGGCACGCCGTCCGGCGCGGTGCGCTGCACGAAGAAGCGGGTGTCGGACCGGGTCCCGACCCAGTCGGTCAGGTTGTCCCAGGCCTCGACCATGCCGGCCGGGTCGTGGATCGAGCGCCAGACGTGGGTCAGGTCGGGGCGGGCGCGGAGGTGCTCGCTGCCGGCCTTGAGGACGACGTTCCACCCGAGCCGCTCGCCGGCCGCGACCGCCTCCTCGCGGGTGTGCACGTTGATCCAGGTCCACAGGTCGATGCCGTAGCAGTCCAGCAGGGCGTGCACCTGCTCGGTCGACAGGATCGCGCCGCGGGGGGCGATCTCGAGCACCTGCGACACGAGGGCACGGGCGTCGCCGGTGCGGTGCTCCTGCCCCGAGGGGAACTCCCCGTGCTCGCGGGCCGCCCACTCGGCGTAGTTGACCACCCTGGCGAGCGCACGCACGGCGGACTCCGGGGCCGAGTACGACGGCACCGAACCACGGCCGGCGGACCCGCCGGCGAGGTCGGGCACCCGCAGGAGCTCGGGAACACCCTCGCTGCCGAGGAAGGTCGACACGATCGGCTTGTCCGACTGCTCCCCGATGGCGGCCAGGACGTCGGCGACCTCCTCCCCCGTGGTGTTGAGGGGCGGGATGTAGACCACCACGAGCGCGTCGACTTGGGGGTGCGCCAGAGCGCTCTCGATGGCGGCCTCGAAGTCGTCGGCACCGGCGGTGGCTCCCAGGGACACCGGTGTGGCGACCTTGAGCCCGGCCGCCGCGCCCGCGTCGGCCACCAGCAGCGCCATCGCGTCGGAGTTGCCGACGATCGAGATCCGGTTGCCCCGCGGCAGCGGCTGGTGGGCCAGCACCTGCGCGACGTCGAACATCTCGTCGAGGGTGTCGACCTGGATCACGCCGGCCTGACGGAACATCGCGTCGACGGCCGACTGGGGCGCCGAGGTGCGGCGCACCGTGTGGCCCACCGGGACGCCCTGCGTCGACCGTCCGGACTTGACCGCGACGATCGGCTTGGTCGACGAGACCCGCCGGGCGATGCGCGAGAACTTGCGGGGGTTGCCGATGGACTCCAGGTACAGCAGGACGACCTCGGTGCTGTCGTCCTCCTGCCAGTACTGCAGCAGGTCGTTGCCCGAGACGTCCGCGCGGTTGCCCGCCGAGACGAAGGTGGACAGCCCCAGACCGCGCCGGGACACCGACTCCAGGATCGCCGTGCCCAGCGCACCGGACTGGCAGAAGAACCCGACGCGACCCTGCGGCGGCATCGCCGGTGACAGCGAGGCGTTGAGCTGCACGCCCGGAGCCGTGTTGATGACCCCGAGGCAGTTGGGCCCGATCAGCCGGAGTCCGTAGGAACGACTGAGTCCGACCAGGGCCCGCTGGCGGCGGCGACCCTCGACCCCTTCCTCGGCGAATCCGGCGGAGATGACGACTAGCCCGTGCACGCCCTTGGCGGCGCAGTCGAGGACCACGTCGGCGACGGACTCGGCCGGCACCGCCACGATCGCGACGTCGACCTCGCCGGGGATGTCCTGCACGGTCTTGTACGCCGGGAGACCCGACACGGCCTCGGCGCTGCTGTTGACGGCGTACACCGCGCCGGAGAAGTCGCCGAGGACGAGGTTGCGCACCATCGCCTGGCCGATCGAGTCGGCCCGCCGGCTCGCGCCGACCACGGCGATGCTGGTGGCGTTGAAGATCCGCTCGATGGAGGCCGCCTCGGCGCGCTGCTCACGCGCCCGCATGACGCCCACCGAGGTGTCGGTGGCGTCGAGCTCGAAGAACAGCTGCTGGACCCCGTCGGCGAGCTCGGCCCGCAACGTGTAGCCCATCTCGCGGAACACCTGCAGCATGCGGACGTTGGACGGCAGCACGTCGGCGTGGAACCGCTGGAGCCCGCGCTCGCGACCGGCCTGGGCCAGGTGCTCGAGCAACAGCTGGCCGATGCCACGGCCCTGGTGCGCGTCCTCGACGAGGAAGGCGATCTCGGCCTCCTCGTCGGACACGGCGTCGTAGCGACCGACGGCGATGATCTGCCCGTGGAGGGTCACGACGAACGCCACCCGCCGGTCGTGGTCGACCTCGGTGAACCGCTTGACGTCGCGGTTCGTCAAGGTGGGGTACGGCGCGAAGAACCGGAAGTACTTCGACTCGGCCGAGACCCGGTCGTAGAAGGCCACGAAGTCGTCGGCGTCGGCCGGCACGATCGGCCGGAGCTGGGCGACCCGGCCGTCCCGGAGCAGGACGTCGGCCTCCCAGTCGCGCACCGGGTGCACGTCGTCGGTCGGGGCGTCGTCCGTCACGGGTCCAACCTAGCGGGTGGGGCGCCGGCCGGAGGACGGCGTGGCAGCACGGGTCCGCGGGCCTGACCAGCGAGAATGCTGGGGCGACGGGGACCGGGCACCGGGAGACGTCGGTCGAGGAAGGGACGGGAAGGACGACATGGCTCGAGGCACGCGGACGGAACCGGTCGAGGAGTTCGACGAGCACATCGTCGACACCGACATCCGTGAGGAGATGCGCGCGAGCTTCCTGGAGTACTCGTACTCGGTCATCTACTCCCGCGCCCTGCCCGACGCCCGCGACGGGCTCAAGCCCGTCCAGCGACGCATCCTGTTCATGATGGACGACATGGGCCTGCGGCCCGACCGCGGTCACGTCAAGAGCGCCCGACCGGTCGGCGACGTCATGGGTCGGTTGCACCCGCACGGTGACAGTGCCATCTACGACGCCCTCGTCCGCCTGGTGCAACCGTGGTCGATGCGCGTGCCGCTCATCGACGGGCACGGCAACTTCGGCTCCCCCGACGACCCGCCGGCCGCGATGCGGTACACCGAGTGCCGGATGGACCCGGCCGCCCAGGCCATGACCGCCTCGATCGACGAGGACACCGTCGACTTCCGCCCCAACTACGACGGCCGCGAGACCGAGCCGGTGGTGCTGCCGGCCTCCCTGCCGAACCTGCTGGTCAACGGTGCCTCCGGCATCGCCGTGGGCATGGCCACGAACATCGCCCCGCACAACCTCGTCGAGGTCGTCCAGGCGTTGCGCCACCTGATCGGGCACCCCGAGGCCGACCTCGACGACCTCATGCGCTTCATCCCGGGTCCGGACCTGCCCACCGGCGGCAAGATCGTCGGGCTCGACGGCGTGCGCGACGCCTACGCCACCGGCAACGGCTCGTTCAAGATGCGCGCCACCGCGCGGGTCGAGCAGGTCGGACGGCGCAAGGGCATCGTCATCAGCGAGCTGCCGTACAACGTCGGCCCCGAGAAGGTCATCGAGGCCGTCAAGAAGCTCGTGCAGTCCAAGAAGCTGCAGGGCATCGCCGACCTGAAGAACCTCACCGACCGGCACTCGGGACTCTCCATCGTCATCGAGGTCAAGAACGGCTTCGTCCCCGAGGCGATCCTGGAGCAGCTGTACCGCTTCACACCGATGGAGACGTCGTTCGGCATCAACGCCGTCGCCCTCGTCGACGGCCAGCCCCGGACGCTGGGCCTGCGTCAGATGCTCGACGTGTACCTCGAGCACCGCTACGACGTGGTGCGTCGCCGCAGCACGTTCCGGCGGGCCATGGCGGCTGACCGGCTGCACCTGCTGGAGGGGCTGCTCCTGGCGCTGGTCGACATCGACGAGGTCATCCAGCTCATCCGCAGCAGCGAGAACCGCGGGGAGGCCAAGGACCGGCTGAGGTCGGTGTTCGACCTGTCGGAGCCCCAGGCCGAGTACATCCTCAACCTGACCCTCGGCCGGCTCACCCGCTACGACCGCATCGTCGTCGAGAGCGAGATGGAGGAGCTGCGTCGCACCATCGAGGCGCTCGACGCGATCCTCGGCGACGAGACGGTGCTGCGCGGTGTCGTGGGCGACGAGCTCGCCGAGATGGCGGCCACCTTCGGCACCCCCCGCCGCACGATCCTGCTGGAGTCGGCGGGTCAGACGGTCACCGCGGCCACGCCGGTCGAGGTGGCCGACGACCCGTGCTGGGCGCTGCTGTCGTCGACCGGGCTGCTCGCCCGCACCAGCGACGACCGGCCGATCGGCACCGACGGGGGTCGCGCCAAGCACGACGTGATCGTGTCGGCCGTCCGCACGACGGCCCGCGGGGAGATCGGTGTGGTCACCGCCGGAGGGCGGGTCCGCCGGATCGGTGTGCTCGACCTGCCGGCCCTGCCCGCCACCGCGGGCGCGCCGTCGCTGCAGGGAGGCGTCCCGGTGTCCGAGGTCGTCCAGCTCGACGACCGCCCCCTCGCCCTCATGACCTTCGCCGAGGACGTGCCCGGCCTGGCCCTCGGCACCCGGCAGGGAGTCGTCAAGCGGGTCAAGCCCGACCACCTCAGCAACCGCGACGAGTGGGACCTCATCGGCCTGGCCGACGGGGACGCCGTGGTCGGTGCGGTACCGCTGGTCACCGGCACCGAACAGCTCGCCTTCGTCACCTCGGACGCGCAGCTGCTGCACTTCGGCGCCGACGCGGTCCGCCCTCAGGGGCGTGGTGGCGGCGGTGTCGCCGGCGTCAAGCTGGCACCGGGCGCCTCCGTCGTGGCCTTCGGGGCCGTCGCCGCCCCCGGCACCGCCCACGTGGTGACGGTGTCCGGCAGCGCCTCGGCCCTGCCGGGCACCCAGGCCGGCAGCGCCAAGGTCAGTCCGTTCGAGCTGTATCCGCCGAAGGGCCGAGCCACCGGGGGTGTGCGCTGCCACCGGCTGCTGAAGGGCGAGGACGCCGTGATCCTCGCGTGGGTCGGCGACGGCGAGCCGCGGGGCTGCGCCAGCAGCGGGTCACCCGTGGACCTGCCGCCGGTGAGCGATCGACGGGACGGTTCAGGCGTCCCCGTGCCGCAGCCGCTGCTCGCGGTGGCGGGGCCTCCCGGCGTGGCGCCCCTCGAGCCGGCCTCCGTGCGAGACTGAACCGGTGCGCATCCGACTGATCATCGCCGTCCTCGCCGCCCTCGTCGTCACCGCGTGCAGCGGCGGTGGGGACACCGAGGAGTCCGGGGTCGACACCTCGGGCCTCGCGGAGCGGCTCGCCGCGGCCCAGCAGGTCCTCGACGACGCCGAGCGGCTCGACGTGTCGATCTCGACCGACGCCCTCCCGACCGGCGTCACGGGCCTGAAGTCGGCCAAGGGCTTCGGCAACCACTCGCCCGCCTTCGAGGGCGACGTCACGGTGGTCACCGGCGGCGCGAGCCTGGACGCCGAGGTCGTCGCGACCGGCGGCGAGGTCTTCGCCAAGACCGGCTTCTCCCCCGTGTTCCTCTCGATCGACCCCGAGACCCTCGGCGCCCCGGATCCCGCCAACCTCGTCGGCACCGCCGGCGGCGGGCTCGCCTCGGTGCTGACCGAGGTCACGATCACCGGGACCGACCGGTCCCGCGACGGCGAGGACGTCCTCACGTCGATCTCCGGCACGCTGTCGGGTGAGGTCATCGCCCGGTTCCTGCCGTCGGCGGACCCCGACGGCACCTTCGACGTCACGTTCCGGCTGTCCGACGACGACGAGCTGAGGGACGCCACGATCAGCGGTCCGTTCTACCCCGGCGCGGGCGACGTGACCTACACGATCACCCTCCAGGCCTCCGACGAGCCGGCCGACATCACCGCACCCGGACGGCCCGGCGGGTCGTGACCCCCGGCACGGCGCCTCGCGCCCTGCTGGCCCTCGCCGCGGTCGCCATCGGCTTCGCCGCGGCCGACACCTATGTCGTCGTCCTGGCCCTGCCGGACATGATGAGCTCCAGCGGACTGGCCGTCGACCAGCTGCAGCGCGCCGCGCCGATCATCTCCGGCTTCCTCCTCGGCTACGTGGCGGTGCTCCCGCTCATCGGACGCATCTCCGACCTGCGCGGGCGCATCCCGGTGCTGCTGGGGTCGCTCGTGGTGTTCGCCCTGGGCTCGCTCGTGACGGCGGCGGCGTACGACCTCGACTCGATCGTGGTCGGACGTCTCATCCAGGGCATCGGCGGCGGCGGCCTCATCCCGCCGACGCTGGCGCTCGTGGCCGACATCTGGCCGCCGGAGCGGCGCGGCCTGCCCCTCGGGGTGGTCGGCGCGGTGCAGGAGCTCGGCAGCGTGCTGGGACCCCTCTACGGTGCCGTCGTGCTCTCCGTGGGTGACTGGCGGGACATCTTCTGGCTCAACGCAGCCGTCGGTCTGGTGCTCGGCGCCGCCCTGCTGCAGCTGCGGTCCGTGGAGCCGGTCGCCGCACCGGCGCGCGTGCGGGACCCCGTCGGGATCGGGTTGGCCTCGCTCTCGCTCGTCGTCCTGCTCGTGGTCATGGTGGAGCCGGACCGACTGACCACGGGCGTCACCTCGGGGCTGGCCTTCCTGCCCGTCGCCGGGGAGTCACGGTGGGCGACGCCGCTGGCGCTCGCGCTCTACGTCCTGCTCGCCGCGTTCGTCGCACGCCAGGTGTGGGCGACCCGACCGCTGCTGGACTGGAGGGGCTGGCTCGGCCTGGCCCGACAGACCGACCTGGTCGGGGCCGCCCTCCTGACGGTCGCGCTGGGCGCCGTCATCGTCACCTTCGCGTCCGCCGAGCCCGAGACCGACGCCCTCTCCCCCGCCGCGCCGTGGCTCGTGCCGGTCGCGGTGGCGGCCCTGGTCGGATTCGTCCTGCGCCAACGCCGGGCGCCGGAGCCGCTCGTCCCGCGGGGTGCGCTGGCCGCACGCCCGGCGTGGGGTGCGCTGGTGGTCTCCTTCCTCGTCGGCTCCGCCCTGATCGCCGCGCTCGTGGACATCCCGTTCTTCGCCCGCCTGACGGTGTACCCGGACTCCCAGCTGGACGCCGCGCTGGTGCTGGTCCGGTTCCTCGTGGCCCTGCCGGTCGGCGCCGTCCTCGGCGGACTGTTGCTGCGGCGCGTCCCGGCCCACGTCGTGACGGCCGCCGGCATGGTGGGGAGCGCCGCCGCCTTCGCCCACATGGCGACGTGGGACGCGACCTCGCTCGAGAGCCCGCTGGAGACGGTGTCCCTGGTCGTCTGCGGTCTCGGGTTCGGTCTGGCGATCGCCCCGGTGAACGCGGTCCTGCTCGACCACACCGAGGCGGCGGTGCACGGGCTCGCGAGCGCCCTGCTGGTCGTGGCCCGGATGGTCGGCATGCTGATCGGCATCTCGGCGCTCACCACGATCGGCCTGCGGGCCTTCTACGCGGCCTCCGACGACGTGCCGAGCGCCGAGCAGCTGTGCGGCGGTGCCGCGGCAGCCTGCGCCGCCTATCGCGACGCGCTGCGCGACGCGGGGATCGCCCAGCTGCACGCCGTGTTCCTGGGCGCGGCGGTGTGCGCGACGCTCGCGGCGCTGCTCGCCGTGGTACTCCTGCGTCCGGTGCGCGAACCCGCCCGCTAATCTGCCGCCATGGCTGACTTCGACGACCTCCTCGCCGCCAACCGTTCCTTCGCCGAGACCTTCGACCTCGCCGGCTTCGACGGCATCGCCCGGGCCGGCGTCGCGATGGTGACCTGCATGGACTCCCGCATCGATCCGCTTGGCATGATCGGTCTGTCACCCGGCGACGCGAAGATCCTGCGCAATCCCGGCGGCCGGGTCACCGACCAGGCGTTGGTCGCGATCGTGCTGGGCGTCAACCTGCTGCAGGTCGACCGCGTGATGATCATCGAGCACACCCGGTGCGCCATGGCGTCGGCCAGCGAGGACGAGCTGAAGGCCCGGCTCGGCCGTGCGGCCGGTACCGACGCGTCGTGGATGAGCCTGGGTGCCGTCGACGACCAGCACGCGACGATCCGCGCGGACGTCCAACGGGTGCGCAGCCACCCGTTGGTCCGCCCAGACGTCGCCGTGGGCGGGTTCCTCTACGACGTCGACTCAGGACTGCTCTCGCCGGTCGAGTGAACGGGCTCAGGCGTCGATGCGGTCGGCGTCGAAATCGTAGGCACCCTGCACGATGAACTCCTTGCGGGGGGCCACCTCGTTGCCCATCAGCAGTTCGAAGACCGCGCTGGCCTCCTCGGCGTCGTCGACGGTCAGTCGGCGCAGGGTGCGGTGGCGCGGGTCCATCGTCGTCTCGGCCAGCTGGTCGGCATCCATCTCGCCCAGGCCCTTGTACCGCTGCACGGGGTCCTTCCACCGCGCACCCTTCTTGGTCAGCTGGGCGAGGGTCCGCTGCAGCTCGGCGTCGGAGTAGGTGTAGACGTACTTGTCCTGGCCCTTCTTCGGCGCGGACAGCTCAATGCGGTGCAGCGGCGGCACGGCGGTGTAGACCCGTCCGGCCTCCACGAGAGGTCGCATGTACCGGAAGAACAGGGTCGCGAGCAGGCAACGGATGTGGGCACCGTCGGAGTCGGCGTCCGCCATGAAGATGATGCGTCCGTAACGCGCGGCGTCGAGGTCGAAGGTCCGGCCCGACCCCGCGCCGACCACCTGGATGATCGACGAGCACTCGGCGTTCTTGAGCATGTCGCCGATGCTGGCCTTCTGGACGTTGAGGATCTTGCCGCGCACGGGCAGCAGGGCCTGGAAGCCGGAGTCGCGGGCCGACTTGGCCGTACCCAGCGCCGAGTCACCCTCGACGATGAACAGCTCGGACCGGTCGACGTCGCCGGAGCGGCAGTCGGCCAGCTTGGCGGGCAGGGCGCTGGACTCCAGGGCGTTCTTGCGACGCTGGGTGTCGCGCTGCTGCCGCGCCATCAGCCGGGTCTTCGACGCGGCCACGACCTTCTCCATCACGAGGCGCGCCTTGGCCTTGTCGGCGGCCTTCGTGGACGCGAGGAAGGTCTTCAGCTCCCGCGAGACGACCTGGTTGACGATCTTGGTGACCGCCGGGGTCCCGAGCACCTCCTTGGTCTGGCCCTCGAACTGGGGTTCGGCGAGGCGGACCGTGACGACGGCGGTCAGGCCCTCCAGGACGTCGTCCTTCGTGACGTCCTGGTCCCCGGACTTCAGCAGCCGGGTGGTCTTCAGCACGTCGTTGAAGGTGCGGGTCATGCCGCGCTCGAATCCTTGGACGTGGGTGCCGCCCTTGGGGGTCGAGATGATGTTGACGAACGACCGCACGTCGGTCTCGTAGCCGGTCCCCCAGCGCAGCGCCACGTCGACGCCGAGGGAGCGTTCGACGTCCTGCGGGCTCATGTGGCCGAGCTCGTCCAGCACCGGCACGGTCTCGGTGAAGGTGTCCTCGCCCTGCAGCCGCAGCACCGGCGTGACCGGTTCGTCGGTCGCGAGGAACTCGGTGAACTCCGCGATGCCACCGGAGTGCAGGAAGGTCTCCTCCCGCACCTCGTCGGTGCGCTCGTCGCGGATCACGATCTCGAGACCGGGCACGAGGAACGACGTCTGCCGGGACCTGGTGACCAGGTCGGTGTACGAGAACTCGGCCCCCTTGATGAAGATCTGCGGGTCGGCCCAGTAGCGGATCCGCGTGCCGGTGCGGGTCTTGGCGACCTTGCCGATCTTGGTCAGCGGGCCCTCAGGGGCGCCGCGGGTGAAGGCCATCGCCCAGGTCGCGCCACCCTTGTCGACCTCGACCTCCAGCCGCTCGGAGAGCGCGTTGACCACCGACGCGCCGACACCGTGCAGGCCGCCGGTCGCCACGTAGGAGCCGCCACCGAACTTGCCGCCGGCGTGCAGCTTGGTGAAGACGACCTCGACGCCGGTCAGGCCGGTCTTGCGCTCGGTGTCGACCGGGATGCCGCGCCCGTCGTCGTGCACCTCCACCGACCCGTCGGCGTGGAGCACGACGCGGATGTGGTGGCAGTGCCCGCCGAGCGCCTCGTCGACCGCGTTGTCGATGATCTCCCAGACGCAGTGCATCAACCCGCGGGTGTCGGTGGATCCGATGTACATGCCGGGACGCTTGCGCACCGCCTCCAGGCCCTCGAGCACGAGAAGGTTGCGGGCGTCGTACGTGCTGATGGGGTCCTCCTGCGGCGGTCCTGCGGGTCCGCCCAGCCTATCGGCGGCGGCAGAATTCACGGGGACGTGACACGCGGCGCCGAGCGCGCCTTCGCCGGTTTGGAGCCGCCCGCGAGTATGTATGGGATGTGTCACCTCCACCGGCGAGGAATAGCCCCCCGTGGTTGGATGTTGAACACGCCGAAAGGTTCGACCAGACCGAGGAAAGCAGGCCACCGTGACGACTCTCGCTGAACGCCCGGCCTTGACCGCCACCGACCGGTGTGACCGGTGCGGGGCCCAGGCCTACGTACGCGTCGAACTGACCGGCGGTGCAGAGCTGCTGTTCTGCGCCCACCACGCCCGAGCCCACGAGGACAAGCTGCGCGACGTCGCGGTGACGATCCACGACGAGTCCGGCAAGCTCGCGTCGACGCCCGCCACGGCTCACAACGACGAGATCTGAGCCGGCACCGAGATCTGAGACAGTACGACGAAGCCCCCGGACCGATGCGGTCCGGGGGCTTCGTCGTGCGGCGGGATGTGACTCAGTCCAGGTAGTCGCGCAGCACCTGCGAGCGCGACGGGTGACGCAGCTTGCTCATGGTCTTGGACTCGATCTGGCGGATCCGCTCACGGGTCACGCCGTAGACCTTGCCGATCTCGTCGAGCGTCTTGGGCTGGCCGTCGGTCAGGCCGAACCGCATCGACACCACGCCGGACTCGCGCTCGCTGAGGGTGTCGAGCACCGCGTGCAGCTGCTCCTGCAGCAGCGTGAACGACACCGCATCGGCGGGGACGATCGCCTCGGAGTCCTCGATCAAGTCGCCGAACTCGCTGTCGCCGTCCTCGCCGAGCGGCGTGTGGAGGCTGATCGGCTCGCGGCCGTACTTCTGGACCTCGACGACCTTCTCGGGCGTCATGTCGAGCTCCTTGGCGAGCTCGTCGGGGGTGGGCTCGCGACCCAGGTCCTGCAGCATCTGACGCTGCACCCGGGCGAGCTTGTTGATGACCTCGACCATGTGGACCGGGATACGGATCGTCCGTGCCTGGTCGGCCATGGCGCGCGTGATCGCCTGGCGGATCCACCACGTGGCGTAGGTGGAGAACTTGAAGCCCTTGGTGTAGTCGAACTTCTCGACCGCCCGGATCAGGCCGAGGTTGCCCTCCTGGATGAGGTCCAGGAAGAGCATGCCGCGACCGGTGTACCGCTTGGCCAGCGAGACGACGAGCCGCAGGTTGGCCTCCAGCAGGTGGTTCTTGGCCCGACGACCGTCGACGACGATCCAGTCCAGCTCCTCGCGCATCTTCGGCGAGATGCGTCCACCCTTGGCGAGCTTCTCCTCGGCGAACAGTCCGGCCTCGATGCGCTTGGCCAGCTCGACCTCCTCGCCCGCGGTCAGCAGGGAGACCTTGCCGATCTGCTTCAGGTAGTCCTTGACCGGGTCGGCGGTCGCACCCGCGACCATGACCTGCTGCACGGGCTCGTCGGACTCGTCGGCCGCGGACAGCGTGAAGGCCGAGGACTCGTCCTCCTTGAGCGTGGGGTCGGTCTTGAGGTCCTTCTCGAAGACCTCGTCGGGGATGTCGGGCAGGATCTTCTTGCCCTGGGCGTCGACCGCGGGCGCCACGACCTCGATCGTGGTCTCGGCCGCGGCGGCCTTCTTGGCCGGAGCCTTCTTCGCGGGCGCCTTCTTCGCGGGGGCCTTCTTGGCCGCGGCCGCCTTCTTCGCGGGCGCCTTCTTGGCGGCTGCCGCCGTCTTCTGTGCGGGCGCCTTCTTGGCGGCGGGGGTCTTCTTCGTCGAGGGGGCCTGGGTCACGGTCTCTTCCGGGGTAGAACGGGGAGCGGCGGGGACAGGTGCCGGCGGGGTGTCCTTGCGTCCCTTGGGGATCAGCCTGCCGACCGCACGAATCGCTGACGCGGGCGTGGGAGTACTCGGCACGTCAACCTCCCGTTCGGTCGAAGGGCGCAACAAAGAGGCCTGTGGTCAACCTCTGCGACCAGTGTGCCAGAGGCTGCCTGACCACCTGCCACCGCACCCTCAGCGGCCGCTGACCGCCCAGGTGTGGACCGGTTCGCCCCCGTGCATCAACGACTCGTAGGCCAGGGTCGTGGCCCGCATCGCCGCTGTCCGGTCCCCCGACACCCGGAGGTGGTGGTCGAACTCAGCGATCTGCCACGTGGCCCCGTTGCGTCCTGTGACGCAGCGCTGTTCGATGATGTCGAGCAGCCGTCCGCCGACGTCGGCGTCGACGCCGAGCTCGTCGAGACCGGCAGCGGCCAGCGGCAACAGGTGGCGCAGGGTCAGCTCCCCGACCGACACCGTGCCGACCCCCGGCCAGTAGACGTCGGCCCCGAGTCCCGACCGGGCCGCGTGGTGGAAGTTCTCCTCCGCGGCACCGAAGCTGAGCTGGGACCACACCGGCCGCTCCCCCGCCGACAACGTCTTGACCAGCCCGTAGAAGAGGGCGGCGTTGGCCATCGTGTCGACGACGGTGGGGCCGGCCGGGAGCAGGCGGTTCTCGATGCGCAGGTGGGGGCGGCCGTCCGCGATGTCGTAGATCGGACGGTTCCACCGGTAGACCGTGCCGTTGTGGAGCCGCAGCTCGCCGAGGGTCGGGAGTCCGCCCGCCTCCAGGACGTCCACCGGGTCCTCGTCGTCGACGATCGGCAGGAGGGCCGGGAAGTAGCGCACGTTCTCCTCGAACAGGTCGAAGACCGACGTGATCCACCGCTCACCGAAGAACACCCGGGGGCGGACCCCCTGGGACTTCAGCTCGTCACTGCGGGTGTCGGTCGCCTGCTGGAACAACGGGATGCGCGTCTCGTGCCAGAGCTGGCGGCCCAGCAGGAACGGCGAGTTCGCTCCCACCGCCGTCTGCACGCCGGCGATCGCCTGGGCCGCGTTCCACGTGGCCGCGAAGTCCTCGGGGTCGACCTGCAGGTGCAGCTGCGTGCTGGTGCACGCCGCCTCCGGGATGATCGTGTCCGAGGTGGTGGCGAGCCGGTCGACCCCGTCGATGACGATCTCGATGTCCTCACCCCGCGCGGCCACGATCTGGTCGGACAGCAGGTGGTAGCGCGGGTTGGCCGAGATGACGCCACGGTTGAAGTGCTGCTCGCGGATGCTGGGCAGGATGCCGATCATGACCAGACCGGCACCGACCTGACCGGCCTTGGCCTGCGCCTCGTTGAGGTCGGCCCGGACGGTGGACTCCAGTCGGGCCAGGCCGTCCCCGGCGATCCGGCTCGGCGGGATGTTGATCTCGATGTTGAACAGACCCAGCTCGGTCTGGAAGTCGTCGTCGGCGATGGCCGCCAGCGCCTCCACGTTCTTCATCGCCGGGTCACCGTGCTCGTCAACGAGGTTGAACTCGATCTCGATGCCCACCTGCGGGCGACCGACGGAGAAGTCCCGCTCGGTCAGCATCCGGGCGAACACGTCGAGGCAGCGCCGCACCTTCGCGCGGTAGCGGGTGCGGTCCTCGCCGGTGAACTCACGGTCGTCGACGTCCTGGCCCATCAGCCCACTCTAGGACCAACCGGTCCACGCCGACGGGGGCACACCACCCTGCAACAGGTCGATCATCAGCCCGGCCATCGAGTACTCCGGATCGGCCTCGAGCGCCCGTTCCGCCGCGATGAGGGCCTGCGCCCCGTCGCCGACCAGCCACGCCGAGAACGAGGCCAGGCACAGCACGGCCGGCTCGAAGGGTGGCACGACGCGCCCCGCGACGTCGGTCCAGATCCGCAGCCAGTCCCGAGCGCCGTCGTGGTCGATGCGGCCCCACAGCTCGTCGCGGACCACGATCGACGACACCCACAGTCCCAGGCGCGCACAGTCAACGTCGCTCAGGCGGTCGGCCCGGTCGAGGGCGTGCGCCACGACGGGGTCGATCAGCGGAAGCGCGGCCGACACCAGGTCCGGGTCGTCGCCGACCAGCGGCAGGTCGTCGGCCATGACCCGCTCGGTGACCGCGACCATCCGGTCGAACACCTCGCCGTCGCAGGCGGCGAAGCGGTCGACCAGAGCCTGCCGGTCGGGCAGGATCTCCTGGCCGGCGGCGATCGCGGCGACGACCGACAGGTGGTGCCGGGAGCTGCGGTAGGCGATGCCCTCACGGGGGCAGTCCGGACCCGGCTCCCAGTACCGATCACCGTCCGCCCAGGCCACGACGACCGGCTGGATCCGCGGGTCGAGCCCCACCACGACCCGGTGCATCAGCGCCGCCGCGACCTCGACCTGCTCCGTGACCGCCAGCAGGATCACCCCGTCGGCCGGCTGGTGGTGGAGGTGCCGCAGGATCAGGGCGGCGGACGAGCCGACCCCCTCGGGCGCCGGGATGTCGTGCCGCATCCGGAACCCGAGACGTCGTCGCGGTCCCGACGTCGCGATCGCGACGAACGACTCCTCGGGCGTGAACCCGAACATCGTCGGCAGCGCCGCGAGCAGGTCGGGGACGTCGTGTGCGGTGTAGGTCGTCGACGGTTCGCTCATGCCGACCACGCAACCGCCCGACCGCCGGCCCCGGCAACGGCCGGCAGCGGGCTGTGGACCCCCGCGCCGGTGTGGACAATGGGCCGATGAGGTCCACCGCGTCGATCCTGCACCTGGATCTCGACGCCTTCTTCGCGGCGGTGGAGCAGCGGGACAAGCCGTCGCTGCGCGGACGGCCGGTGGTCGTCGGCGGTGTCGGCGGACGCGGCGTCGTGGCGACCGCCTCCTACGAGGCGCGGGTGCACGGGGTGCGGTCCGCGATGAGCACGGCCGAGGCCAGGTCCCGGTGCCCGCACGCGGCGTTCCTCGCCGGGCGGTTCGACGCGTACCAGCGGGCCAGCGACCAGGTGATGGGCCGGTTGCGGGAGGCGTCCCCCCTGGTGGAGCCGCTGTCGTTCGACGAGGCCTTCGTGGACCTCGCCGCCGGTGAGGACTTCGACCCCGCCGGCGTCCTGGACACGGTCGAGCAGATCCGCCGCGACATCCGTGAGCTGACCGGCGGCCTCACGGCGTCCGCGGGGGTGGCGTCGTCGAAGCTCATGGCCAAGATCGCCAGTGAGATCCGCAAGCCCGACGGCGTGTACCTCGTCGAGCCAGGCACCGAGCTGGACGTCCTGGGGCCGATGCAGGTCACGGCGATCCCCGGCGTCGGTCCGGCCACCGGCGAGCGGCTCCGGCGGGTGGGCATCGTGACGGTCGAGGACGCCCGCCGGCACGAGGTCGACGAGCTGGTGCGGCTGCTCGGTCAGGCCGCAGGCCGCTCCCTGTACCGGTTGACCCGCGCGCAGGACGACCGGCCGGTGGTCGCCGACCGCGAGGTGAAGTCCGTCAGCGTCGAGGACACCTTCGAGACCGACGTGACCGACCGCGCCCGGCTGGAGGCGGTGGCCGACACGATGGCCCGTGGGGTCGCGGCGAAGCTGCGTCGCCACGGGCTCTCGGGCCGCACCGTCACCCTGAAGGTGCGCATGCACGACTTCTCCACCCACACCCGGTCGACGACCCTGGCGGGTCCGACCGACCAGGCCCGGCTGCTGGCCTCGACCGCCCGGGCGCTGCTCGACGCCGAGGACCTCGGCGGTGGCGTGCGACTGATCGGCGTCGGGGTCAGCGGTCTCGCCGACTGGGTCCAGGAGGACCTCTTCGCGCCGGACGAGCCCGAACCCGAGCCGGATCCCGGTCCGAGCCGCGAGGAGCGGCGCCACGGGGAGCACGGCTGGTTGCCCGGCGTCGACGTCCACCACACCACGCACGGCGACGGGTGGGTGTGGGGCGCCGGGCTCGGGCGGGTGACCGTGCGGTTCGAGACGCGGTTCACCGGGCCCGGGCCGGTGCACACCTTCCGGGCCGACGACCCCGCGCTGGCTCGGGGGCACGGCGATACGGTCGGGGCATGACCCAGCCCCCCGTCGCGCCCCGCCGTCCGGTCGTCCGCAGCCACCACGGCGACGACGTGGTCGACGACTACGAGTGGCTCCGTGACATCGAGGACCCCGAGGTGCTGGCCCACCTCGAGGCCGAGAACGAGCACACCGCCGACCGGACCGTCCACCTCGCCGACCTGCGGCAGACGATCTTCGACGAGATCAAGGCCCGCACGCAGGAGACCGACCTGTCGGTGCCGGTCCGCCACGGCGCTTGGTGGTACTACACCCGCACGGTCGAGGGCCAGCAGTACGGGATCCGCGCCCGCTGTCCGATCGCCGACCCGGCCGACTGGACTCCCCCGGTCCTCGACGCCGGCACCACGATCCCGGACGAGGAGGTGCTGCTGGACTCCAACGTCGAGGCCGAGGGGCACGAGTTCTTCTCGCTCGGAGCGTTCAGTCTCAGCGACGACGACCGCTACCTCGCGTGGTCGGTCGACGTCACCGGCGACGAGCGGTACACGATCCGGGTCAAGGACCTGCACACCGGCGAGGTCCTGCCCGACGAGATCGTCGGGGCCGCCGCGGGCGCCACGTGGTCGGCCGGTGCCACCCACCTGTTCTACTCCACGGTCGACGACGCGTGGCGTCCCCACCAGGTCTGGCGGCACCGCCTCGGGGACACCGGCGACGACACCCTGGTCCACGAGGAGCCCGACGAGCGGTACTTCACCGGCGTGGGCCGCACCCAGTCCGAGAAGTACCTCGTGATCGGGTCGTCGTCGAAGATCACGAGCGAGGCCCGGCTGCTCCCCGCCGATGACCCGGAGGGTGAGTTCCGGGTGGTGATGCCCCGGCGGGACGGGGTCGAGTACTCCGTCGAGCACGCCGTGGTGGGCGACGCCGACGTGCTGCTGGTCCTGCACAACGACGGGGCCGCCGACTTCGAGCTGGTGTCGGTGCCCATGGCCCTCGCGCTGGCCGGCGAGCTGACCCGCGCCGCCCAGGGCACGGTCGTCGTGGGTGCGGACCCCTCCCTGCGACTGGAGGACGTCGACGTGTTCGCCCGTCACCTCTTCGTGTCCTACCGCCGGGCCGCCATGACCCGCATCGGCGTGCTGGCGATCACCGACGAGGGCTTCGGCCCGTTGCGCGAGGTCGAGTTCGCCGAGGAGCTGTTCTCGTGCGGGGTGGGCGGCAACGCCGAGTGGGACCAGCCGCTGGTGCGGATCGGGTTCGGGTCCTTCGTCACGCCGTCGACGGTGTACGACCTCGACCCCGACACCTTCGAGACCGTGCTGCTCAAGCAGGCCACCGTGCTCGGCGACTACGACCCCGCCGACTACGTGCAGCACCGCACCTGGGCCACCGCCCCGGACGGCACGCAGGTGCCGGTCTCCGTCGTCGCCCGGGCCGACACGCCGCGCGACGGGACGGCGCCGGGTCTGCTCTACGGGTACGGCGCCTACGAGATCAGCATCGACCCGGCGATGTCGGCGATGCGCCTGTCCCTGCTCGACCGTGGCTTCGTGTTCGCCGTGGCGCACGTACGCGGCGGGGGCGAGATGGGCCGCGCCTGGTACGACGACGGCAAGCTCGGCCACAAGCGCAACACCTTCACCGACTTCGTGGCCGCCGCCCGGCACCTCGTGGACGAGGGGTGGACGGCCGCCGATCGCCTGGTCGCCGAGGGCGGCAGCGCCGGTGGCCTGCTGATGGGGGCCGTGGCGAACCTCGCCCCCGAGGCGTTCTGCGGCATCCTGGCCAACGTGCCGTTCGTCGACGCGCTGACCACCATCCTCGACCCGTCGCTGCCGCTGACGGTGATCGAGTGGGACGAGTGGGGCAACCCGTTGGCCGACCCCGAGGTGTACGCGTACATGAAGTCGTACACGCCGTACGAGAACATCCGGGCGACCGCCTACCCCTCGATCCTCGCGGTCACCAGCCTGCACGACACCCGTGTGCACGTCGTCGAACCCACCAAGTGGGTCGCGCGGCTGCGCGAGACGGCCACCGGGTCCGCGCCGGTCCTGCTGAAGACCGAGATGCACGCCGGTCACGGCGGCGTCAGCGGTCGCTACGCCTCCTGGCATGAGCGGGCCTTCGAGCTGGCGTGGATCATCGACACCGCCGGGGCGGCGTAGCCCAGTCGCTTGGACCGGCGTGCTAAGAAACGTCTGAGAGCGGAATCCCCGGCCTCTGCGACGCGTTGACCCCGTACAGAGACAACGCTGGGAGGCGCTTCATGAGCAACAGCACCACGTCCACGCACCCCCGCTCACGCGACGGCGAGGGCCGGGACAGCGTCGGGATGTACCTGGCCGAGATCGCCCGCACCCCCCTGCTCGACGCCGGCCGCGAGGTCGAGCTGTCCAAGACCATCGAGGCCGGGCTGTTCGCGCGCCACCTGCTCGACACCGGCCGCGTCGGCCGTGCCAAGGGCGGGGCGCCGAAGCGTGCCACGGCCGAGGAGCTGGAGTGGATCGCCGCCGAGGGCGAGCGGGCGCTGCAGGAGTTCATCCAGGCCAACCTGCGCCTCGTGGTGTCCATCGCGCGCAAGTACGGCCGGTCGGCGATGCCGATGCTGGACCTGGTGCAGGAGGGCAACACCGGTCTGATCCGCGCGGTCGAGAAGTTCGACTACGTCAAGGGCTTCAAGTTCTCCACCTACGCCACCTGGTGGGTCCGCCAGGCGATCACGCGCGGCATCGCCCAGCAGGCCCGGGTCGTGCGCCTCCCCGTGCACGTGGTCGAGGAGCTCAACCAGGTCACCGCCGCCCGGCGCAATCTCGAACGCACCCTGGGCTACGACCCCGAGCCGGCCGAGATCTCCGCCGAGCTCGGCATGGACGTCGACCGCGTCATCGACCTGCTCTCGTGGGGCCGTGACCACGTCAGCCTCGACACGCCGGTCGACGAGGACGGCGACACCTCGCTGGGCGACCTGATCGCCCGCGAGACCGCCCCCGGCCCGGACTCGTCGATGATGTCCGACGCCACCCGCGGCATGATCGCCCAGCTGATCGACCACCTGGGCGAGCGCGAGGCCGACATCGTGCGGGCCCGCTACGGGCTGCTCGACGGCCGCCAGCAGAAGCTCGCCGACATCGGCAAGCGGCACGGCATCTCCGCCGAGCGGGTGCGCCAGCTCGAGCGGGAGGCGCTCGCCAAGCTGCGGCGGGTCGCCGATCCGGACCTGGCGGCCTAGGAGCCGCCCTCGAGCGTGAGCCGGTCCCACAGACCCCCGACTGTGGCGACCAGCTCCGCCTCGGAGCCGCTGTTGTCGACCAGGTGGTCGGCGACAGCGGCTCTGTCGTCCCGCGACGCCTGTGCGGCGATGCGCGCGCGGGCCTCGGACTCGGTCATGCCCCGCAGCTCCACGAGCCGTCGCAGCTGGACCTCGACCGGCAGGTCGACGACCACGACGACGTCGCAGGCGACGTGGGCGCCCATCTCGACCAGGAGGGGGTTGTCGTGCACCACGACCGCGTCAGCGGGGGCCTGCGCCTCGCGGAGCGCCGCCAGGTCGCGGATCGCGGGGTGCGTGATGGCTTCCAGGTCGCGGCGGGCGGCAGCGTCGGCGAACACGACGGAGCCGAGGGCCGGCCGGTCGAGGGTGCCGTCGGCGGCGAGCACGTCGGCGCCGAACCGCTCGGCGATCCGGGTCAGGGCGGGCGAGCCCGGCTCGACGACCTCACGCGCCAGCAGGTCGTAGTCGACCACCACAGCGCCGCGGTCGGCCAACAGGCGCGAGACCGTGCTCTTGCCCGAGCCGATGCCGCCGGTCAGTCCGACCCGCAGCCTCACGACGCGGCGTTGCCGTAGGTCGTGACGTGCACGTGGTCGTAGTGGTTCGCCGTCGCGCTGCCCCGGTCGCTCATCGGACGCCACCCGCCGCCGGCCAGCTGCTGGGTCCAGATGCGCTGACGCCAGATGACCTGGCTGACGCCGAGCTCGCGGGCATTGGCCCGCACGAAGTCGGCGATCTGGGTGCCGACGTCGCTGCTGACCATGATGTCGAGGGCACGACCGGTGGCATGCTCCCCGCCGCCCCCGCGGCCGCCGTAGCGGCCGATCTGCGGGAACCGTGCGCACACGGCGCGGTACACCTTGACGGTGTCGGGCTGCAGGCCGCGCTCGACGGCGGACCCGGCGGCGCACGGTGCGGTGCCCAGCGGCTCGGTGGCCGACAACGTCGCGGTGGCTACCCACCGCGGCAGGCCGTTGTGCATGACCTGGGTCCACTCGCCCTCGACGACACCGGTCACGTCGACGGTCTGGCCGACGTCGACCTGCGCGAGACTCGGCGAGTCGGCCGCGGCCCCCGCACGCACGTCGGTCAGTCCCCGGACGAACAGCTGGCCCTGGATCTTCTGGGCGGCGACGACATCGCTCTCGAGCTGGGGGCGCTCACCGCTACGGCTGACCTCGACCGGCTCGGAGACCGTGCGGACCAAAGTCGACGTGGGCGCGGCCTCGGGCAGCTCGGGGCTCTGCACCACCACCGCGGCCGAGGCCACGGCGAGCGCGCCGAGGCCCAGGGTCGGCAGGAGAGCCCGGGAGAGCTGGAGGCGCCAGAAGGCGGGCTGGGGACTGCGGTGGCTGGAAGCCACAGAAATACCTGCTTCGCGGTGGGGGACGTCGTACCGACCAACGAGTGAAGCATACTGGCGGCCGTCGATCCGCCTCGGCGCAACCCACAGGCGGGGGCCTGTGACCGATCTCACCCGGAGGTGACCCGTGGAGCCGCAGATCCATGACGCCGCGACGAGCGAGGCGCGGCAGCGGCGGCTCGCGGCCGGCCTGCGGTCGGCCGGGGTCGGTACCGGCGACCGGGTCGTCGTGGCGGTCCCCGGCTCCCCGCTGATGGTCGACCTCGTGCTGGCGGCCTGTCGCTCCGGTGTGGTGCCGGTCCCGCTCGACACCCGCCTGACCTCCTCGGAGCGGGAGGCGATCGTCTCGGACGTGCGTCCTGCCCTGGTCCTCGACGACGACGCCGGACTGACCGCGCTCGACGGGACCGCCGAGGTCGACCTGGACCCCTGGCCACGCTGCCGCCCGATGCACTTCACCTCCGGCACGACCGGCCGACCCAAGGGGGTCTGGTCGGGCCTCCTCGACGGTCCGGCCGCGGCGGCGGCCGGTCTGGAGGAGCGTGACCTCTGGGGGTTCTCGGACCAGGACGTCAACCTGGTGGTGTCGCCGCTGCACCACTCCGCTCCCCTGCGGTTCGCCACCGGCACCCTGCTGGCCGGCGGATCCGTCGCGGTGCTGCCGCGGTTCGAGCCGGGCGCAATGGTCGCCGCCGTCTCCGCGGTCCGCCCCACGACCATGTTCTGCGTTCCCGCGCACCTGCAGCGGCTCTTCGCCCACGAGGACGCGACCGGGACGCGCCTCGACCCGTCGTCGTTCCGGCTCGTGGCACACGCCGGCGCACCGTGCCCGGACGCGATCAGGCGACGCGCGCACGAGACCTTCGGGCGACAGACCGTGTGGGAGTTCTACGGCTCCACCGAGGGGCAGTTCACCGCGTGCAGCGCCGCGGAGTGGCACGCACGCCCGGGGACCCTCGGTCGGCCGCGACCGGGCCGCACGATCACCGTCGACGACGACGGGCTGCTGTGGTGCGCCGTCCCGCCGTGGGCACGTTTCACCTATTGGGAGGACCGGGAGAAGACCGCGGCGGCGTGGCGGGATACCCCGGACGGTCCCGCCTTCACCGTCGGCGACCTCGGCCGGGTCGAGGACGGCTACGTGTACCTCGACGCGCGGCGCACCGACCTGGTCATCAGCGGCGGGGTGAACGTGTACCCGGCCGAGGTCGAGGCCGTGCTGGAGACGGTTCCGGGGGTCGTCGAGATCGCCGTCTTCGGCCGGCCCGACGACCGCTGGGGCCAGCGGGTGTGCGCGGTGTGGGTCGGCGACGCCGACGAGCAGCAGCTGCGACAGGCGGCCGAGGAGCACCTGGCCCCGGCCAAGCGTCCGAAGGAGTACGGGCAGGTCCCCGCGCTGCCCCGCACCGCGACCGGCAAGGTCCGCCGCACCGACCTCGCCTGAGCGACTCCGTCACCTCCGCGCTGGCAGTGACGTTTCGGCCCCGAATTCGCCCGATTCAGGGCAGAAACGTCACTGCCAGCGGGAAGGTGAGGCGGGTCAGGAGGCGTCGAGACAGCCGAAGCTGCGCCGGTACGCCTGCGGCGACGTGCCACGCGAGCCGGCGAAGTGGTGGCGCAGCGTCGCGGCGTTGCCGAACCCGACCCGGTGCGCGATCTGCTCGATCGACAGGTCGGAGTTCTCGAGCAGCTCCTCGGCGAGTGCCACCCGCTGGGAGGTGAGCCACTGCAGCGGCGTGGTGCCCGTCTCGTCGCGGAAGCGACGGGCGAAGGTCCGGGCCGACATGTGGGCCTGCGCCGCCAGTCGCTCGACGGGCAGGGGCTCGTGGAGCCGCTCACCGGCCCAGGCCAGCAACGGACCGAGCGTGTCGCACTCGGTCAGCCCGAGCGGCGTGCGGATGAACTGCGCCTGCCCGCCGTCGCGGTGCGGCGGCACGACGATGCGGCGGGCGGCCGTGGCGGCCGTGCGTGAGCCGTGCAGGCGGCGCATCAGGTGGAGGTTGGCGTCGATGCCCGCTGCCGATCCCGCCCCGGTCACCACGTCACCGTCGTCGATGTAGAGCACGTCGGTGTCGACCGTGGTCCGGGGGAAGGCCTCCTGCAGCTCGGCGCCGTACCTCCAGTGGGTGGTCGACCGGCGGCCGTCGAGCAGACCGGCGTCGCCGAGGGTGAACACCGCGCTGCACGAGGCGATGATGACCGCCCCCCGGTCGTGCGCCTCCCGCAGCACCTGCGAGACGGCCGGCTCCTCCCGCCGGCGGTCGCGCTTCGCGGCCACGGCCACGACGTCCGCGTCGGCCACCGACGCCAGGTCGTGCCGCACGACGATCTCGAACCCGTACTCGGTGGCGACGGCCCCCGGTCGTTCGGTGCAGACGCGGAAGTCGAACACCGGGTTCTCGTCCTCGGGGTGGTAGCCCTCGCCCCACACCTCGGCCAGGACGCCCAGGCCGAACGGCTCGAGGCCGTCGGACACGATCACCGCGACAGTCGTCATGCCCTCACCATGACACAGCCTTGGCAGAATATCCATCAACCATGGCATTCCTGCCTCTGGTGGCAGGAACCCGCGTGGCGAAGAATTACTGCCATGATTCTGCTCCTGCTGTTCCTGCTCCTCGCCGTCCTCGTCCCCCTCGGTGCCACGATCCGTCACGACGGCCTCGGCTCGCGTCCCGGCCCGCGCAGCCACGCCTGGGACGACTGAACCCCCCGGCCGAGGCCGGGGGGTCCAGGTCGATCGATCAGCGAGAGGTCACTCGCCGCCGGTCAGCTTCTCCCGCAGGGCCTGCAGGGCCTCGTCGGAGGCCAGCGAGCCGGCTCCGGCCGAGTCGGCGCCCTCGTCAGCGGCAGCCTCCGAGGAGTAGTTCGACGCCTCCGAGGCCTCGATGCTCGCCTTCTCGGAGTCGGCGATCTGCTTCTTGTGGGCCTCCCAGCGCTCGTGCGCCTCGGCGTACTGCTTCTCCCAGGTGGCACGCGCCTCCTCGAAGCCGTCCTGCCACTCGCCGGTCTCGGGATCGAAGCCGTCGGGGTAGATGTAGTTGCCCTGCTCGTCGTAGGACGACGTCATGCCGTACAGCGTCGGGTCGAAGTCGTCGGCGACGGCGGCCTCGGTCTCGTTGGCCTGCTTGAGCGACAGCGAGATGCGACGACGCTCCAGGTCGATGTCGATGATCTTGACCATGACGCTGTCGCCGATCTGCACGACCTGCTCGGGGATCTCGACGTGACGCTCGGCCAGCTCGGAGATGTGCACCAGGCCCTCGATGCCCTCCTCGACCCGCACGAACGCACCGAACGGGACCAGCTTGGTGACCTTGCCGGGCACGATCTGGCCGATCTGGTGGGTCCGGGCGAAGTGCTGCCACGGATCCTCCTGCGTCGCCTTGAGCGACAGCGAGACGCGCTCGCGGTCCATGTCGACGTCGAGCACCTCGACGGTGACCTCGTCGCCGACCTGGACGACCTCGTTCGGGTGGTCGATGTGCTTCCATGACAGCTCCGACACGTGGACGAGTCCGTCCACGCCGCCGAGGTCGACGAAGGCACCGAAGTTGACGATGGACGAGATGACGCCCTTGCGGACCTGGCCCTTCTTCAGCTCGGTGAGGAAGTTCTGACGGACCGCCGACTGGGTCTGCTCGAGCCAGGCACGGCGCGACAGGACCACGTTGTTGCGGTTCTTGTCGAGCTCGATGATCTTGGCCTCGATCTTCTGACCGATGTACGGGTCGAGGTCGCGCACACGACGCATCTCGACCAGCGAGGCGGGGAGGAATCCACGGAGCCCGATGTCCATGATGAGGCCGCCCTTGACGACCTCGATGACCGTTCCCTCGACCACGCCGTCCTCGGCCTTGATCTTCTCGATGTCGCCCCAGGCGCGCTCGTACTGCGCGCGCTTCTTGGACAGGATCAGACGGCCTTCCTTGTCCTCCTTCTGGAGGACGAGGGCCTCGACGGTGTCGCCCAGGGCGACGACCTCGTTGGGGTCGATGTCGTGCTTGATGCTCAGCTCGCGCGAGGGGATGACGCCCTCGGTCTTGTAGCCGATGTCGAGCAGGACCTCGTCGCGGTCGATCTTGACGATCGTGCCGTCGACGATGTCGCCGTCGTTGAAGTACTTGATGGTCTTGTCAATGGCGGCGAGGAAGTCCTCAGCGCTGCCGATGTCATTGACCGCAACCTGCGGTGCCGCAGAAGGAGTTGCGATGCTGGAAGTCATGAAGGATGGGCTCCGATGGATGGATGGATGAGTTGTGACGGCCGATTCCCCTTGGATCGCAGCCCGCCGAGGAATCGACGGACAGTGCGAGCACGCGCCTGCTCGGTCCGAGACACGCACAGGTCACCAGCGCACCTACCAGACTAACGTCCGGCGGTCGACGCCGTGAACCCGGGGCGGACGGTCACGTCGGAGCGAGGAACGCCGTCAGCGCACGGGTGTAGAGGTCGACGTCCGCGGCGGCCATCTGTTCGCGCACCGAGTGCATGGCCCACTGCGGCGCTCCCACGTCGACCGTCGTGATGCCGGTGCGGGCCGCACTGAGGGGGCCGATGGTGGACCCGCACGGCAGGTCGGCCCGGTGCAGGTACGTCTGGAGCGGGACGCCGGCGGACTCGCAGGCCAGCGCGAAGGCCGCCGAGCCACGCGCGTCGGTGGCGTAGCGCAGGTTCTGGTTGATCTTCAGCACCGGTCCCCCGCCGGCGGTGATCCGGTGCTGCGGCTCGTGCCGGTCCGCGTGGTTGGGATGGGTGGCGTGGGCCATGTCGCCCGACGCGCACACCGACGCGGCCACGGCGCGGTGGTAGTCGTCCCGCGTGCCACCGGCGGCCAGCACGATGCGCTCGAGCACGGTGGCCAGGAGGTCGGACTGGGCACCACGCTCCGAGGTGCTGCCGACCTCCTCGTGGTCGAACAGGGCGAGCACGGGCCGGATGCCCTGCACCGGCGCGGTCGCGGTCAGCGCGCGCATCCCCGCGAAGCAGGTGACCTGGTTGTCGAGGCGCGGCGCGGCCACGAACTCGCGGTCGGCCCCGACGAGCCGGCTCGGCTGCGTGTCGTGCGCCATCAGCTCGAAGCCGAGCACGTCGGCACGGTCGACGCCGACCGTCCCCGCCACCCACGCGACGACGTCGCCCCGGTGCCGGGCGCCCGACCAGATCGCGTCGAGATGCCGTTGGGGGTCGACCTCGATCTCCCGGCGCGCGGCGGACAGGTGGATGGCCAGGGACGGCACGCGCAGCACCGGGTCGTCGACGTGCACCAGGCGGGTGGTGCCGTCCCGCAGCGCGAGGCGCCCGGAGAGGCCCAGATCACGGTCGAGCCACGTGTGCAGCCAGGCTCCGCCGTAGGGCTCGAGCGCCACGACGCCGAGCCCGTCGAAGCCGCGGTCGGGGTGCTGCTTCAGCCGCAGGTTGGGGCTGTCGGTGTGGCCGCCGACGATGCGGAACGCGTCCGCCGGCCCGGTGGACGACTCGGTCGACCACGCCACCAGCGAGCCGCCGCGGACGACGAGGTACCGGCCGGACGCGGCCGGCCACGGCTCCCGCTCGTCGAGCAGCTGCCACCCGGCCGCGGTCAGCTCGTCCGCCACGGTCGAACAGACGTGGAACGGGCTGGGCGACGCATCGACGAAGCGACACAGGTCCTGGGCGGGATCAACCATGCGGCCAGCCTAGGGCCGGCCGCACGGTTGGTCCCGGATCGGTCAGGCCGTCGGCCGCCGACGCAGGGCGGCGACACCGAGCCCCGCGGCGATCAGCACCGCGGCGGCGATGCCGCGGGTGACGTTGGCCGAGCCCTCGCCCGACTCACCGGCCAGCGTCATCCGCCAGGCGGCGAGCGCCGTCGCCCCCTCGGGGGCACCGAACGGCTGGGCCGACCCCGCCCGTGCAGCACTCGCCTCGATCAGCGCGTACTTCAGGCCGTAGTCCATCGCGGTCGCGTTGCCCACGTTGATCAGCTGTGACGTGCCCTGGTCCGAGAGGGTCTGGGCGCCCTCCGGCAGCGCCGGAGCGCTCCCGGCCGCGGTGGCGAGACCGTCGGCCAGCCGTCCCGAACCATCAGCGGCGTCGCCGAGACCGTCGGCCAGACGTCCGGCGCCGGACGAGAGGTCACCCGTGCCTGCGGCGAGCGTGCCCGCGCCGGCATCGAGCTTGCCGGCACCTGCGGCGAGGTCGCCCGTTCCGGCCGACAGCTGGTTGGCGCCCGCCGACAGCTGACCGAGTCCTGCCAGCAGGTCGTTGCCGCCGGTCTGCAGCAGCCCCACCCCGCCGAGCAGCCGGGCGAGGCCGTTCTTCAGCGTGCCGTCGGTCGCCGCCGCTCCCGCGGACGTCTGCGCGTCGACCCCGTCCCTGATCTGGGCCGACCCGCCCTGGATCTGGGTGAGACCGCCGCGCACGGTGGTGTCGAGTCCGCCACGCACCTGGGTGATGGCGCCCACGGCCCCGGCGACGTTGCCCTGGATGGTGGCCTTCTCGAGCGAGTCCGGCAGGTCCGCGGCCGACGCACCGGCCGCGGCGAGCGCACCGAGTGCACCGTCGAGCCCGGCGAGCAGCTGGGCGTCGAGGGCACCGAGCAGCTGCGTCGCCCCGGTGTTGATCTGGCCGGCACCCGGGACGACCTGTCCGTTGAGCGTGGTCAGACCGTTGTCGACCAGGGTCAGGCCGGCCTTGAGCTCCTCGAGCCCGCCGAGGAGCGCCGGCGCCTTGGCGCCCGCGTCCTTCAGGCCCTGCGCCAGGGCCCCGGCGCCGGCGTTGAGCTTGTTCGCCCCGGCCGTCAGGTCGCCGGTGCCTGCACTGAGCTGACCGGCACCGTCGCGCAGCTTCACCGCGCCCGCTGCGAGGGCCTGGGCCCCCGGTGCGGCCGTGCCGGCGAGGCCGGCGTTGAGCTCGCCCGCACCGTCGCGCAGCTGGAGCAGGCCGGCGACCAGGTCGGCGGCCCCGTCGCGGATCTTCAGCAGGTTGCCGTCGATCGTGGTGGCGCCGGCGGTCAGGTCGGCGCCGGTCGCGGCACCGGCGGCGTAGCTGTCGGCACCGCCGGAGAACGACGGGCTCTCCAGCGGGTTGACCGGCAGCAGCGAGATGTTGGCGTCCGGCAGGACGCCGTCCTTGATCCGTGCGGTGTAGCCGAAGGTCGCGCGGTCGGACCCGATCGGCGGGAACAGCGTCATGGTGAACGAGAGCGACGTGCCGCCCTTGCCGTCACCGGCCGCGTTGGCCTCGGCGGACCGCACCTCAGTGAAGTTCGAGGGCAGGGTCGTGGTGAGCGAACCGACCATCGGGATCACGACCGCCTGCAGACGCGTCTGCTCCTGGCCCGAGCCGTCGAGGAAGACGACCTCCTGCTGCTCGGCGGTCATGTTGCGCACCGAGTACGAGACCTCCAGGTCGCCGGACGCGCCGACCAGGTCCGATGCGTCGACGTCCTTGCCGTCGAGGCGGTAGTCCACGTCGATCTCGACCGGAAGGTCGCCGTCGTAGTCCGCGACCGACCGGTAGCGCTGGGTGCCCGAGACGTCGGCGGTGACGCGCTGGACGCCGTCGCGGACCTCCCAGCCGCCGAAGCCGTCGAGGTTGCGCAGTCCGCCGGGGACCGGGTTGCTGATGTCGACCGATCCGCGCCCCGACAGCACGAGCTGTTCGTAGACGCGGGCGTTGACGACGGTGCCCGACGCGTCCATGCGGACCGAGACGGTCTCGGTGCTGGTGACGGCGACGTCGCCGTCGATGCTGTCGGCGGCGAAGGCGCCGGCGACCGTGGCCGGTGCCGCGGAGGCGGCGAGCACGAGGCAGGCCGTGGTGCCGATGCTCCAGGCGAGGCGGCGGGGCGTGGTGCTGTTCATCGGGCGACCTCCTGGGCGCGGTGGTCGGACCGGTCGGACGCGTCGCGTCCCACGGTGAGGCCGGTGGCGACGGTGCCGACGGCTGCGGCCAGCAGGACGGCCGTGACCGCGCTGACCGACTCGGTGGTGAACAGCGGCGTGTTCGCCGTGAACGTGAACTCGTAGGCACCGGCCAGGGCGGCGACGCCCGTCAGCAGGCTCCACAGCGGCAGGCGACCGGCCGAGACGACGGTCACGACCGTCACGGCCAGGACGACTCCGGCCAGGGCCACGGCCCGACCGAGGTCGCTGTCGGGCAGGACGCCCGCGCGGGCGCCGTACCCCGCCCAGGCGACCAGCAGGCCGGCCACGAAGCCGAGCACGCGCTCGGTGTGCGACCGGTCCGGCACGAGCCCGACGGCCCCGCCGAGGGCCACGCCGAGCAGCGCGACCGATGTGAGCTCGAGACCGAGCATTTCGCCGAGCAGGACCGTGCCTGCGGCGACCAGTGCCAAGGCGGCACCGGCTCCGATGTTTTCCCTCATGTGTGTGATCCGCGTGTCACACCCTCCCTAGGTGTGAAACTCCGCGGCAACCCTCCGGACACAGGAGAGCACGCAGAAGGGTCACCACCGGCGGTAACTCCGGGTGACAAGGTGTCGATCCGGTGTCGGCCGACCGGCGGGTCAGAACCGGCGGGCCAGGCGGATCAGCAGGCGGACCGGACGCGAGCGCCGCGGCGGCCCGTCGGACCCTCCCACCGCGGCGCGGGCCGCCCACACGCCCCGCACGTACGAGCTGTCCCAGACGGCCCGCGACGGTCGCTCCTCGCTGGCGAGCAGCTTCTCGACCCGGTCCACCACCACCTCCGCCGGTGGGCGGTCCCGGCCGGCGAAGTAGCTCTCGCGCCAGGCCGGCGACACCGTGCCGAGGTCGTCGTCGCCGACCTGTTCGAAGGTGCGCAGCAGCCCGCTGTCGATCAGCACCTGGTTGCCGTACCGCTCGTGCACCCCGAGATCGGCCACGAGCGCCACCCGGACGCCACGGTCCACCGCCTCCAGGCACGCCGTCGACGAGACCGTGAGCAGCAGGTCCACCCGCTCGAGCAGCGTCGTGATCGGCGTGTAGTCCAGGCGCAGGTTGGGCGGCAGGTCGACGCCGGCCAGCAGGTCCGCCGGATGGTGCTTCATGCGGTGGAAGGTGTCCTCCCCCGGTCGGTGCCGCGGCTTCAGCAGGACCTCGCGGTCCGGATGGCGTCGCGCGTAGTCGATCAGCCGCTCGTAGACGTAGCGCCGCTCGGCCTTGGACGTCGGGACGGTCGGCTGGTCGGCCCACAGGACGGTGCGCGGCGGCCCGGACCGGCGCACCGGGGCCGGCGCGGTGGACAGGAACGGCAGGCCGGCCAGGAGCAGGTGGTCGTCGGGGAACCCCAGCGCCGCCGCGACCTGCGAGAAGTGCGCCAGGTCGGCCCCGGAGTTCACCGCCACCACGTCGGTGCCGGCGCGGTCGAGGTACCCGGCCGTGATCTTCTCGATGATGATCCCGACCCACCCCGACACCAGCACCGGACCGGGCGCGGGCAGCGGCAGGGCGGCCAGGTCCCGGCAGAGGCGCTGCACCAGGGGCCCGGCCAGCGAGCACACCACGACGTCGCTGCCGGCCGCGGCCCGCACGATCGCGGCCCAGCTCATGGGCTCCACCGCCGCGAAACCCGCGTCGGCGACCTGCTGGTCGGACAACGCCGACGACACGTCGCTGGGCGCGACGGTGGTGCAGACCATGCCGCGCGACTCCAGGGCCGTGCGCAGCGGTGCGCACCACTTCAGCTGGCTGTCGAACGCCGCCACCAGCAGCACCTGCGGCGGCTTCCCCGAGACGGTCACCGGGTCACCGTAGGACGCCGTCGTCCTGCCGTTCCAGCGCGGACGGCGTCGTTCACCCGAAGTTCTCCGATCGACGCCCGACGGCCCCCCAGACGTTCGGACGCCATTGTCATCTCGTTCACCACCGGGTCGCGATCCGTGCCTAGCGTCCCCCGGGAACGCACCTGCCCACCGCAGCACGTCGATGAGGAGTCCCGTTGAGCCAGCTGGCACCGGCACACCCTCCCGTGCCCTCCGGTCAGGAGCCGCCGGCCGCGGTCCGGCGCGGGGTCTGCGCCATCATCCCGGCCCGGGGCGGCTCCAAGGGCGTCCCCCGCAAGAACTTGCGTGAACTGGGCGGTGAACCCTTGGTCGGGCGTGCCGTCCGCACCCTGCGCGAGGTGGGCGGCATCGACGCGGTGATCGTCTCGACCGACGACGAGGAGATCGCCGACGCGGGTCGCGGCTACGGCGCCCTGGTCATCGAACGTCCCCGGCACCTGGCCGGCGACAGCGCCAGCTCGGAGTCGGCCCTGCGACACGCTCTCGACGAGCTGGGCAGCTACGGCTCCGTCCCCGACGTGACGGTGTTCGTCCAGGCCACCAGCCCGTTCATCACCCCTGCCGACGTCGACCGCGCGATCGCCCTGGTGCGCACCGGCGAGTGCGACGTGGCGTTCAGCGTCGCCCGCTCCCACGCCCACCTGTGGCGCGACGGCCCCGACGGACCGGTGGGCGTCAACCACGACACCACGACCCGCGCGCGCCGTCAGGACCGTGAGGCCGAGTTCGTCGAGACCGGTGCGTTCTACGTCCTGCGGACCCGGGGCTTCCTCGAGCACGGTCACCGCTTCTTCGGTCGCGTCCGGATGGTCGAGGTCGACGCCGCCGACGCGCTGGAGATCGACACGCCCGACGACCTGCGACTGGCCGAGCTGGTGCTCGCCCACCGCGAGGCACACCGGCCGACACCGCTGCGGGCCCGCGCCGTCGTCACCGACTTCGACGGGGTGCACACCAGCGACCGGGTCACGGTCGACGAGTTCGGGGTCGAGTCGGTCACCGTCAACCGCTCCGACGGCATGGGGGTGTCGATGCTGCGCAAGGCCGGCATCGCGATGCTGATCCTGTCGAGCGAGACCAACGGCGTCGTCGCGGCCCGGGCCGCCAAGCTCGGTGTCGACGTCATCCACGGCTGCGACGACAAGCCCACGGCCCTGCGCGCCTGGGCGGCCGAGAACGGCATCGCGCTGTCGGACATCGCCTACCTCGGCAACGACGTCAACGACATCGGCTGCCTGCGTCTGGTCGGGTGGCCGGTCGCCGTCGCCGACGCCCATCCCGCTGCGTTGCACGCAGCCCACATCGTGCTCCGACGCCATGGTGGCGACGGAGTCGTCCGCGAGCTCGCCGACCGCGTGCTCGCGGGGACCACGTCACACGAGAGCAGCACCAGAGAGGGACGCAACCATGGCTGAATGGCAACTGATCGGTGAGGAGATCGTCGGGCCCAAGCGCCCGACGTACGTGATCGGCGAGATCGGCATCAACCACAACGGCGACATCGAGGTCGCCAAGAAGCTGATCGACGTCGCGGCGCTCGCGGGGGCACAGGCGGTCAAGTTCCAGAAGCGGACCCCGGAGATCTCGACCCCTCCGGCGATGCGCGACACGATCCGCGAGACACCGTGGGGCGAGATGACCTACCTGGCCTACCGGTACCGGGTCGAGTTCGAGCAGGAGCAGTACCGCGAGATCGACGAGTACGCCCGCAGCAAGGGTGTCGCGTGGTTCGCGTCGCCGTGGGACGTCCCCTCGGTCGACTTCCTCGAGGACCTCGGCGTGCCGACGCACAAGGTGGCCTCGGCCTCGGTGACCGACCTCGACCTGCTGCGCGCGCTCGCCGCCACCGGCAAGCCGATCGTGCTGTCGACCGGCATGAGCACGATCGAGCAGATCGACATCGCCGTCGAGATCCTCTCGACCGACCGGCTCGTGCTGATGCACGCGACGTCGACCTACCCGCTGCCCGCGCAGGAGGCGAACCTGCGGATGATCCACACCCTGCAGGAGCGCTACGGCGTCCCGGTGGGGTACTCCGGTCACGAACCCGGCCTGCAGATCTCGCTCGCGGCGGTGGCGATGGGGGCGTGCGCGGTCGAGCGCCACATCACCTTGGACCGCACCATGTGGGGCTCGGACCAGGCCGCGAGCCTGGAGCCGCACGGGTTCATGAGCCTGGTGCGCGACATCCGGATCCTCGAGATGGCCTTCGGCGACGGCGTCAAGCGCATCATGCCCGGCGAGGAGGCGCCGATGAAGCGGCTGCGCCGGCCGGTGGCGACCCCCGCCACGTGAGCGGGCCGCGGGCCGTCGTCCTGGTCGACTCCGACTCGTACGTCAAGTGGGGGGCCGCGCTCGCCGGCCGGCTCCCGCCGACGTGGGACGTCCGACTGGTGATGGCCCGCGGCACGGCCGAGCCCTCGCACCGTCAGGTCGTGGAAGCCCTGGCCGGGACCCGCTTCGGCCCGGACGACCTCGAGCGGGTCAGCCTCGACCGTCTGCGGGAGCTGCTCGCCGAGGAGCCCGACGTGTTCGTCGCGGCCGCTCGGGGGCTCGCGGTGCAGGCGGCCGTCGAGCTGGCGATGCCCGCCGGGCCCAGGCGGCCGGTGGTCGTCAGCGGACTCCCGGGGATCGCTGTCCCGGTCCTGCCGTTCGGGCTCGGCTTCCGCCGCGGTGCCGATCTGTTCGTCCTGCACAGCCGCCGCGAGGTCCGCGACTTCGAGGTCGCCGCAGCCGGACTGGGCCTGCGCCACCGCTTCACGCTCGCAACCCTGCCGTTCCTGCACGACGGCCCGACCGCACGAGCAGGTGATGACACCGTCCCCCGCGACAGCATCGTGTTCGCGGCGCAGGCGATGGTGCCGTCGACCCGCGCCGAACGGATGCACCTGCTGCGGCGTCTGGCCGACACGGCGGTCGCCCATCCGCGGCTGCGGGTCGTGGTGAAGGTCCGGGCCCGGCCCGGGGAGGCACAGACCCACGACGAGCAGCATCCGTACGACGACCTGATGGTCGACCTCGCTGCCGAGGACGGGCCGCTGCCGCCCAACCTGCTGCTGGAGTCGGGCCCGATGTCCGACCACCTCCGCCGTGCGACGGGGCTGGTCACCGTGAGCTCGACGGCCCTGCTGGAGGCCGTCGCGATGGGTGTGCCCGTGCTGGCCCTGGACGACTTCGGCGTCGACGCGCGACAGATCAACCTGGTCTTCGAGGGCAGCGGGGTGCTGCAGTCCGGCGACGAGCTGGTCGCCGGACGCTTCCGCACGCCGGACCCGCAGTGGCTGGACGACAACTACTTCCACCCGGCCACGGCGGCGACCTGGCTGGACGACCTGCAGGACCTGGTACGGCTCCGATCGGCCGAGGGGCTCGCGCCCCTGGTCGTGGAGGCCGACACCCTCGTCCACCGGGCCAAGCTGATGTTCTACCGCAACCTGGCCTTCAGCCAGGAGCGGTCGACGTGGCAGGGCCTGGGTGAGCACGCCGTCGTGTGGGTGTCCCTGAAGGTCGCGCGGTCGCGCTGGATGATCAGCCGGCGGTTCAGACCCGTGCCGACCGGAGCCGGCTGAACGAGGCGCCCACCACGCGCAGCAGCGCGACCAGCACGAACGCCCCGGCCAGACCCCACGCGGCCCACAGCACCTCGCGGTCCTCCGTACGGTCCGCCGGCGTCGCGCCGTCGAGCTCGAAGACCCGCAGGCCGACCTCGCCCGTGGGGACCTCCCTGGCGCCGGTCAGCAGGACCGGCTCCGGGCCGCCGACGGCAGGAGCCGCGGCAGGGTCGAGCACCACGATGCCGATCCCCGCCGCGGCGAACTCCGCTGCCGGTGCACCCGCCTCCAGCAACGCACGGACGGCGTCCGCGGCCGGCACACCGGTCGTCGGCGTGAGGGTGACCCGGTCGAAGAACAGGCCTGCCGGGTCCACCACGGTCCGTCCGGCGTTCCACTCGTGCTCCCGCAGGGCCGAGAACGGCAGCACGAGGATGTCCCCGTCGACCGGCGACGCCGCCACGGCGACCCGCGCCGCCGTCCAGTCGGCCGGGTACTCCACGGGCTCGACCCGGTCGTCGACACCGTCGAACAGCGCCGGCAGCGCGGCCAACGGCAACGCGACGGCGATGACCGCCGGTGCGACCGCCCATCGGTGGTCGACGACACGCTCCTCGACCAGCCGGGTCAGCCACCCCACCCCGTGGCCGAACGCCACCAGGCAGAACGGCACGGCCAGGACCAGGAACATCCCGGCGTCCTGCAGGAGGACCGCGGGACCGAACACGTCGACGGCGTCGGAGACCGCTCCCGCGGCGAGGGCGTCCACCGACGCGATCAGGGCGCCGACGACGGCCGCACCACCCAGCGCCCGGACCAGCGGCAGGTCGGTGCGCACCAGCCGCACCGCCCCGACGAGCCCCACGACCCCGACGACCACGAGCAGCGCCGTGACCGGGCCGGGCGCCTCGGTGCCGATGTCGAGGTCGGGCGTCCGCGGGTACCGGTCGGCGAGCACGGCGACCACGACCCACGGGGCGTTGAGCACGGTGGCGAGCACGAGGGGACGGAAGACCCCCGCCCGGCCGGCCCCCGCGGCGACGGCGAGCAGCAGGCCGACGATCCCGGTGGCCGGTGTGAGCGCCGCGGCGGCGAGGGCGAGGGTGAGCACGGCCCAGCGGACACCGGTCGGGTGCCGGACGGCCACGACGATCCACGGCAGCCCGGCGTAGGCGACCAGCTCCGGCCAGCGACCGGTGACCAGCAGCTCGGCGACGTAGGGGTTCCAGACGGCGAGCGTCGCCGTCGCCAGCATCGGACCCACCCCCAGGTCGCGGACCAGCCGCGCCGCGCCGAGGCCCGCGAGTGCCAACGCCGCCCACAGGACGACGCGCTGCACGACCATCGGGTCGATCGCGGTGCCGGCGAGCGCCGCGAGGGCGTCGGACGGCAGGGCCCGCAGCTGGGTCTCACCGGCGCCCCAGAGGTCGGCTCGACGCACCTCGGGACGGGGCACCCACACCATCCGCCCGGTCAGCAGGTAGCCGGACATCGACCACGGAAGCCCGACCAGCAGCGCCAGCACCACGCACCACTGGACGACGACCAGGTCCCACAGGCGTGCCATCGGGCCACCCTAGCCGCGGGCGACCTGCCCGGACCGCGCATAGGGTGATCCGGTGAGACTCGTGCGCCAGCTGCTCTCCAGCGGCACCCTCGTGGCGACGGGGATGATCGGGATGAACGTCGCCGTGTACGGGTTCACCCTCGCGGGCGCCCGGCTGCTCGACGTGAGCGACCTCGGAGCGCTGACCGCGCTGCTCGCCGTCCTGCTGGTCGGCACGGTCGTGTCCCTGGCCCTGCAGGCGTCCTCCGCCCGACGACTCGCGGTCGCCGGCGGCGACACGTCCGTGGTCGTCGGGGGCGTCGCCCGGGTCGCGGTGGTCCTCGCCGTGCTCACCGGCCTCGGGGTCGGCCTCGTGACGCTGGCCCTCACCCCGGCCCTGCGGCTGGACTCGGTCTGGCCCGCGCTGATGTGCGGCGCCGCGCTGGTCCCGCTGACCCTGATGGGAGCCCAGATGGGCATCGCGCAGGGCAGTGAGCGGTGGGGCATGCTCACCGTCGTCTACCTGACCGGAGGGCTCGGCCGGCTGGTCGGAGGCGTCGGGGCACTGCTGGTCGATCCCAGCGTCACCGCCGCGATGACCGGGGTGGCGCTCGGCGCCTGGCTGCCGCTGCTGGCGGCCGGGTCGTTGCTGCGGGGCGGCTCGACCGGACGGACCGACCACCGCCCCTTCCTGCGCGAGACCCTGCTGGCGGCCCAGGCACTGCTGGCGTACTTCGTGCTCAGCAACCTCGACGCGATCGTCGCCCGGACGATCCTCGAACGCGAGGACAGCGGGCTGTACGCCGCAGGAGTCATCCTCGCCAAGGCCGCGCTGTTCTTCCCCCAGTTCATCAGTGTCGTCGTGTACCCGGCTCTCGCCCGGGCCACGACGACCCGGGCCCGGTGGGTGGCGGTCGGTCTCGTGGCGGGTCTCGGTGCCCTCGCCACCCTCGCCACGGCGCTGCTGCCCCGGCTCGCGCTGGTGCTGGTCGGCGGTGACCGCTACGAGGCGGTCGCCGACCGGTTGTGGCTGTTCGCGCTCGCCGGATCGTGCCTGGCGGTCGTGCACCTGCTGGTGTTCGACGCCCTCGCGCGGCACGCCCACGGGATCTCCCTGCCGGTGTGGGCCGCCGTCGCCGTCATCCTCGTCGTGGCCTACGGCACGGGTGTCGGTCTGAACGGGCTGGTCGTCACCGTGGCGGTCGTGGCCGCGGCGCTGGCGACCTTCCTGCTGCTCGCACCGAGCCGGACGAGCACGCCCGCGCCGGTGCAACAATGACGACATGCGCATCGCCAACCACGTGGTCGACCTCATCGGCGGCACCCCGCTGGTGCGTCTGAACCACGTCCCCTCCCCCGGGTCCGGGCTCGTCGCCGCCAAGATCGAGTACCTGAACCCCGGCGGCAGCGCCAAGGACCGGATCGCCGTCAAGATGGTCGACGACGCCGAGAAGTCCGGCGCCCTGCGGCCCGGAGGCACGATCATCGAGCCGACGTCGGGCAACACGGGTGTGGGGCTGGCGCTCGTGGCCCAGCAGCGCGGCTACCACTGCATCTTCGTGTGCCCCGACAAGGTGAGCCTCGACAAGCGCAACACGATGATGGCCTACGGCGCGGAGGTCGTGGTGTGTCCCACGGCCGTGCCGCCGGAACACCCCGACAGCTACTACAACGTCTCGGACCGGCTGGTGCGCGAGACCGACGGCGGGTGGAAGCCCGACCAGTACTCCAACCCGGCCGGACCGCAGAGCCACTACGAGACCACGGGCCCAGAGATCTGGGCCGACACCGACGGGACGGTGACGCACTTCGTCGCCGGGGTCGGGACGGGAGGCACGATCACGGGGGTCGGCCGCTACCTCAAGGAGGTCTCGGACGGACGGGTCACCGTCGTCGGTGTCGACCCGGAGGGCTCGGTGTACTCCGGGGGGAGCGGGCGGCCGTACCTGGTCGAGGGGGTGGGTGAGGACTTCTGGCCCAGCGCCTACGACCCGGACGTGCCCGACGAGATCATCGCCGTCTCGGACGCCGACTCCTTCGACATGACCCGCCGGCTGGCCCGCGAGGAGGGCCTCCTCGTGGGTGGCTCCTGCGGCATGGCAGCCGTGGCGGCCCTGCAGGTCGCCGAGCGGGAGGGTCCCGACGCCGTCGTGGTCGTGCTGCTGCCCGACGGCGGCCGCGGCTACCTGTCGAAGATCTTCAACGACGAGTGGATGAGCTCGTACGGATTCCTGCGCGAGCCGCTCGACGGCAGCACCGACCGGCCCTCGGTCGGCGAGATCCTGCGCCGCAAGTCCGGCGACATCCCCGCCCTGGTCCACACCCACCCGCAGGAGACGATCCGCGACGCGATCGGCATCCTGCACGAGTACGGGGTGTCGCAGATGCCGGTCGTCGGCCCCGAGCCGCCGGTCGTCATCGGCGAGGTGGCGGGCAGCGTCAGCGAGCGGGTTCTGCTCGGTGCGGTGTTCGAGGGTCGCGCCTCCCTGACCGACCCGGTCTCGGCGCACATGGAGCCGGCGCTACCGCTGCTCGGCTCCGGCGAGGACCTCGACACCGCGATCACGATGCTGCGCGACAGCGACGCGGTCATGGTGGTCGAGGACGGCAAGCCGCTGGGCGTCCTGACCCGTCACGACCTGTTGGGGGTGCACGTATGAGCGAGCGTCGACGCGGTTTCGCGACCCGCGCCATCCACGCCGGCCACGAGCCGGACCCGCTGACCGGCGCGGTCAACGTGCCGATCTACGCCAGCTCCACCTTCGCCCAGGACGGCGTCGGCGGCATGCGCGGCGGCTACGAGTACGCCCGCACCGGCAACCCCACCCGGACGGCGCTCGAGGCCAATCTGGCCGCTCTCGAAGGCGGCGCGCACGGGCGCGCGTTCTCCTCCGGGATGGCCGCCACCGACTGTGCCCTGCGCAGCCTGCTGCGCCCCGGGGACCACCTGGTGATCCCGGACGACGCGTACGGGGGGACCTTCCGGCTGGTCGACAAGGTCTTCAGCCAGTGGGGCGTCACCCACACTCCCGTGGCGGTGGGAGACGTCGACGCGGTGCGGGCGGCTCTCACGCCGACGACCCGTGCGGTGTGGATCGAGACCCCCACCAACCCGCTGCTGAACATCGGTGACGTCGAGGCGCTCGCCGAGGTGACCCGCCGGGCCGGCATCCGCCTGGTCGTCGACAACACCTTCGCGTCCCCGTACCTGCAGCAGCCGCTCGCGCTGGGAGCCGATGTCGTCCTGCACTCCACCACCAAGTACATCGGCGGGCACTCCGACGTGGTCGGCGGCGTCCTGGTCACCGACGACCCCGAGCTCGACGCCGCGTTCGCCTTCCTGCAGAACGGTGCCGGTGGGGTCCCCGGGCCGTTCGACGCCTTCCTGACGCTGCGCGGCGCCAAGACGCTCGCGGTCCGCATGGAGCAGCACTGCACCAACGCCGAGGCGGTCGTCGACCTCCTGCAGGGGCACCGGGCGGTCGCCTCCGTGCTGTACCCGGGCCTGCCGGAGCACCCCGGCCACGCGGTCGCGGCGCGCCAGATGCGCCGGTTCGGCGGGATGGTGTCGTTGCGGCTCGCCGGGGGCCGCGAGGCCGCCCTGGACCTCTGCCGCCGGACCGAGGTCTTCACCCTGGCCGAGAGTCTGGGAGGCATCGAGTCGTTGATCGAGCACCCCGGCGCGATGACCCACGCGTCCACCGCCGGATCGGCCCTGGAGGTGCCCGACGACCTGGTGCGGCTGTCGGTCGGCATCGAGGACACCGCCGACCTGCTCGCCGATCTCGAGCAGGCCCTGACCTGAGTCCGTCGACGCGCGCGGGGGTCCTGGCCTGGACCCTGCAGCCCCTGTACGTGCTCGTCGAGGTGCTGGTGGGCCTGCGGGCCTCGGCGGACTACTCGTTCGTCGGCAGCACGATCAGCGACCTCGGCAACACCGCGTGCCGTACCGTCCGGGGTGACCTGCTGTGCTCCCCCGGCCACCCGGTCATGAACCCGGCGTTCATCTGGTTCGGCTGCACCCTCGCGCTCGGCGCGCTGCTGTTCGCCCGGCGCCACCTCCCCGGGCGGGCAGGCACGACCGCCGTGGCGCTGTGGTGCGTCTCGGGTGCCGGCTCGGTGGGCGTCGGCCTGGTGACGGTCAACGAGAACGGCGCACTCCACGGCCTGGTGGCCCTGCCGATCTTCCTCGCCCAGCCGCTGGCCCTGGCGTTCATGGGCCGCAGCCTGGTCGCGTCGCAGCCCCGCCTCGCGCACGCCACCACGGCGGTGGCGGCGCTGTCGGCGATCGGCGTGGCGGCCTTCGTCGGCACGGTCGCGGTCGACGGCTCGTGGGCGATCGGTGCGACCGAGCGGCTGGCGCTGTGGCCCGGCTACGTCTGGGTCGCCGTGGTGGCGCTCACTCGGGCACGAGCTCAGGTGCGGTGAGCGGTCTCGGCGAGGTCTCGATGACGCCGGGGGTACCGATGACCCGCGACTCGTCGAGGCCGTCCAGCTTGCGGGCCGTGACCAGCACGCGGGACTCCAGCGACGAGGCGAACTGGTTGTAGCTGCTGACCGTGCCCTCGATCGACCGGCGCAGCTTGTCGGCATGCTCGGCCATCGTCGACAGCCGCGAGTGCAGCTGCTTGCCGAGGTCGAACAGCTGCTTGGCGTCCTCGGTGAGCACGTCCTGCTGCCAGGTGAAGGCGACCGTCTTGAGCACCGCCCAGAGACTGACCGGTGACGCCAGCGCGACACGTTGCGCGAAGGCGTGGTCCAGCAGGGTCGGGTCCTGGGCCAGGGCGGCGGCCAGCAGCGGCTCGGTGGGGATGAAGGCGATGGTGAACTCGGGGCTGGCGTCGAGGCCGCTCCAGTAGGTCTTGCTCGCCAGCGCGTCGACGTGCCCCCGCACCTGACCGGCGTGCCGGGACAGGAGGGCCGAACGGCGGTCGGCGGCATCGGGGTCGCCGGACCCGTCCAGGTCGTGGGCCTGCATGTAGGCGCTGTACGGGACCTTGGCGTCGACCGCGATCGACTTGCCGCCGGGCAACCGCAGCACCATGTCGGGACGACGGCTGCCGGACTCCGCGGTGATCGTGGTCTGCATCGTGAAGTCGACCCGGTCGAGCAGCCCGGCCGACTCCACCAGCGACCGCAGCTGGGCCTCGCCCCACACGCCGCGGGTGGAGTTGTTGCTCAGCGCCGCGGCCAGGTGGGCGGCGGCGGCGCGCGACTGCTCGGCGCTCGCGCGGGTGGCCAGGATCTGTTCCTGCAGCTCGCCGTGCTGGGTGTGCCGTTGCTGCTCGAGGTCGGCGACCTTGGCCTGCATCGTGCGCAGCGTCTCGGTGACGGGGGCCAGGGCCTGCAGCACCTGGCTCTCGGACCGGTCGTCAGCCGCGCGACGACCGAGCTCCTCGCGCTGGTGCTCCAGCTGCTCGCGCAGCGCTGCCGCAGAGGTCCGCGCGGCCACCAGGTCGAGCGCGGCGTCGGCAGGGGCCGAGCCTGCGGAACGGCCGAACAACCAGCCGACCACCGCCCCGAGGCCGAGGCCGACCAGCAGGCCGAGGAGCAGGACGAGCACGGGATCCATGGGTCCATGGTCGTCGCCGGCACCGACAGTTCCGTGGAGGAACATCTGCGTGCCTCGAGATGTTGAGGTCGTCGACCACCCCGAGGAGGCACGATGACCGACCACACGACGCCGGACGCCTACGACGCCTACCGCCGCGCCGAGGAGCTGGTGGCGTCCCGCCGCCCGCGCGAGGCCGTCCGCCTGCTGGAGCACGTCACCACGGCCTCCCCCGACCACGCCGGCGCCTGGGAGCTGCTGGGCCGCGCCCACTTCGCCGCCGCCCACCTCACCCTCGCCGAGGACGCCTTCCGCCGCCTCGTCGAGCTCGAGCCCACCAGCGCGTGGGCCCGCACGGCGCTCGGGCTCAGCCTCGACCGGCAGAGTCGGCACGCCGAGGGCGCGACGCAGCACCGGATCGCCGGAGCACTCGGCGCGTCCGGTCGCGACGCGACGCGGGTCGAGCTGGTCGGTGCTGGTCCGGACCCCACCTTCGGCGGGCTGGTTCTGGGCGACCGGCTGCGCGGAGGGTCCTCCTAGACTCGCGGGATGACGCTGCCCGACGGTCTCGACGGTCCGCAGCTGGCCGCCGTCCTGCTGGCCGCAGCCCTGGTGCTGGTGCCCGGCCTGTGGCACTGGACCCGGCACGCCGCGACCCTCGTCCACGAGACCGGTCACGCTGCCGTCGCCGTGCTGACCGGACGCCGGCTCACCGGCATCCGGCTGCACGCCGACACCTCGGGTCTGACCGTCTCGCGGGGACGACCGCGCGGACCCGGCATGATCGCGACCGCGGCGGCCGGCTACCCCGCACCGTCGGTCGTCGGCCTCGCCCTCGCCCTGGCGGTCGGCACGGGCCGGGTCGACCTGGCCCTGTGGATCGCGCTCGGCACGCTGGTCGCGGTCGTCGTGCACGTCCGCAACCTGTTCGGGCTCCTCGTCGTGGTCGTCGCGGGCGGCGCCGTCGTCGCGCTGGTGAGGTACGCGACCGTAGAGGTCCGCGAACCGGTGGTGCTGGTGCTGGCGTGGTTCCTGCTGCTGGCCGGACCCCGCACCGTCGTCGAGCTGTGGGGCCACCGGCGACGTCGCCGCTCCCGCACGACCGACGCCGACGTCCTCGCCCGACTCACCCGCCTGCCGGCCGGGGTGTGGAACGCGCTGCTGCTGGTGCCCGGCCTGGCCGCGGTCGGCGTCGCCGCCGGGGTGGTTGGATGAACCGGTGTTCACCGTCCACCACACCGCGAACGACAGCCGCGCCCGCACCGGCACGCTGACCACCCCGCACGGCGAGGTCCGGACGCCCGCCTTCGTCCCCGTCGGCACGCGCGCCACCGTCAAGGCGGTGCTGCCCGAGCAGATGCGGGAGCTGGGCGCCCAGGCCCTGCTGGCCAACGCCTACCACCTGTACCTGCAGCCGGGGTCGGACGTGGTCGACGAAGCCGGCGGACTGGGACGGTTCATGAACTGGCCCGGTCCGACCTTCACCGACTCCGGCGGGTTCCAGGTGATGAGTCTGGGCGCCGGGTTCAAGAAGACGCTGGCCATGGACGCCACCGGCGTCACCTCCGACGAGGTGATCGCGCCCGGCAAGGAGCGGCTCGCCCACGTCGACGACGACGGCGTGACGTTCAAGAGCCACCTCGACGGCAGCCGGCACCGGTTCACCCCCGAGATCTCGATGCGGATCCAGCACGAGCTCGGCGCCGACGTGATCTTCGCGTTCGACGAGCTCACGACCCTCATGAACACCCGCGGCTACCAGGAGGAGGCACTCGCCCGCACCCAGGCGTGGGCCGTCCGCTGTGTCGAGGAGCACCGCCGGCTCACCGAGGAGCGGGTCGGCAAGCCCTACCAGGCGCTGTTCGGGGTCGTGCAGGGCGCGCAGTACGAGGACCTGCGCCGGCAGGCCGCCCGCGACCTCGTGCCGCTCGGGTTCGACGGCTTCGGCATCGGTGGGGCGATGGAGAAGGAGAACCTCGGCACGATCATCGGGTGGGTCACCGAGGAGCTGCCCGACGACCGTCCCCGCCACCTGCTCGGCATCGGCGAACCGGACGACCTGTTCACCGCCGTCGAGGCCGGGTGCGACACCTTCGACTGCGTCGGACCGTCCCGGGTCGCCCGGTCGTCACGCATGTACGGCTCCGACGGGCAGTTCAACCTCAAGGTGGCGGCGAACAAGCGCAACTTCGACCCGATCGACGCCGAGTGCGACTGCTACACCTGCGCCCACTACTCCCGCGCGTACCTGCACCACCTGTTCAAGACCGACGAGTTCATCGGCAACACCCTCGGCACGATCCACAACGAACGCTTCATCGTCCGACTGGTCGACCGCATCCGCGAGGCCGTCGCGGACGGCACGTACGCCGACCTGAAGGCCGAGACGCTGGCCCGGTACTACCCGCGCCGCGGTCAGTAGCTGGGTTCGCGGCGCTTGAGCCACGCGATCAGGCTGATGGTGAGCGGCATGACCAGCAGCTCGACACCGATCTTGTAGATCACCCCGACCACGAAGTAGTTCCAGAACACGCCGGTCGAGGTGATGCCGATCGCGCTGGCGGCGATGGCGCAGAACAGGAAGGTGTCGGCCACCTCACCCACGCCGGTGGAGGTCGCGAGCCGGGCGACCAGCCCCCGCTCGGCCGTCCGGGCCTTCATCCGCACCAGCACCCACGAGTTGAGGAGCTGACCGACGACGTAGCCCACGACGCTGGCGAGCACGATCTGCCCGACCGGCCCGGCGACGCTCTCGAACGCGGTCTGGTTCTCGTAGAACGCGGCCGCGGGCGCCCGCTCGACCAGCCAGAAGGTGCCCGCCGCGAGCAGGGCCATCGCGAAACCGGTGAAGATCGCCCGGCGGGCCGCCCGGAACCCGTACACCTCGGAGATCACGTCGCCGAGGATGTAGGCCAACGGGAACAGGATCGCGCCGCCGTCGGTGACGATCGGCAGGATCTGCACCGATCCGAGGTCGAACGACCCGACCCCGAACTCGATGCCCTTGGTGGCGGCGATGTTCGACACCACCAGGACGACGCAGAAGACGGCGAGCAGGACGTCGAAGTGGCTCGAACCGCGGGACGCGAACCGGACGTCAGGTTTTGGTGAGGTTGCCTGAGAACTCATGGGCCGATCATCCCACGGCCCCGACGCCTCGCCCGCGCACGGCGGGGATCGGGACCGTCTGGGAGAATCGGGGCATGAGCCTGCCCACCCGCACCGACGTCCTCGTCGTCGGCGCCGGGCCTGCCGGTGCGGCGGCCGCCGCGTGGGCCGCCCGGGCCGGCCTCGACGTCGTGCTGGCCGATGCCGCCGCCTTCCCCCGCGACAAGACCTGCGGCGACGGCCTCACCCCTCGCGCGATCGCGGAGCTGGACCGGCTCGGTCTGGGTGACTGGACCCGGTCGCACACGCGCAACCGCGGGCTGCGGGCCGCCGGGTTCGGCGTCGAGCTGCTCCTGCCGTGGCCCGGCGGATCGCTGCCCGACCACGGCTCGGCGGTCCCCCGCACCGAGCTCGACGCGAAGATCCGCCAGGTGGCCCTGGACGCCGGTGCCGTCCCCGCCGACCTGGCGCGGGCCACGGACGTCGACCGCGATGCCTCCGGTCGGGTCACGGCCGTGCACTTCGTGGTCGGCAAGCAGCGCGAACCGCACACCATCGCCTGCGACCGGCTCGTCGTCGCCGACGGTGTCCGGTCCTCGCTCGGCCGGGTGCTCGGCCGCGAGTGGCACCGCGACACCGCCTACGGGGTCGCGGGCCGCTCCTACGTCAAGTCCACCCGCAGCGACGATCCCTGGATCTCGTCGCACCTGGAGCTGAGGGGCGAGGACCACGAGCTGCTGCCCGGGTACGGCTGGATCTTCCCCCTGGGCGACGGTGAGGTGAACCTCGGCGTCGGCGCACTCGCCACGGCCAAGCGCCCGGCGGACCTGCAGATCCGGCCCCTCATGGAGTACTACGCGACCCTGCGGCGCACCGAGTGGGATCTCGCCGACGAGCTGCGCGCCCCCACCAGCGCGCTCCTGCCGATGGGCGGAGCGGTGTCGGGCGTCGCCGGGCCCAACTGGATCCTGGTCGGCGACGCCGCCGGCTGCGTCAACCCGCTCAACGGCGAGGGCATCGACTACGGCCTGGAGACCGGCCGCGTCGGCGCGGAGCTCCTGGCGCACGAGTCACGGCTGGACGTCGCGTGGCCGCACCTGCTCACGACCCACTACGGCGAGGCGTTCTCGATCGCCCGTCGCCTGGCCGGTCTGCTCACCGTGCCCCGGCTGCTGCCGGCGGCGGGGCCGGTCGGCATGCGCTCGACCGCCCTCATGACCGTGGCCCTGCGCGTCATGGGCAACCTGATCACCGAGGACGACCGGGACGTCGTCGCCCGGGCGTGGCGGTGGGCCGGCCGTCTGTCGGTGCGACTCGACGACCGGCCCCCGTTCACCAGCTGACGTCAGGCAGCCGGCGGGGTGTCCTTCTTGATCTCCGGCACCTTCTCGCCGGAGGCCCGGAACGACAGGAAGGTCATGACGCTGAGGGCGATCGTGCTGAGGAACAGCAGGTAGCCCGACCAGCCCGGGCCCACGCCGTCACCGGCGGTGATCGCGCGCAGGACGATGAGGATCGTGCCGAGGGTCGCCGTGGCGAACGCGACGAGGTTCCACGGCACCCCGTCGGGCAGCGATGTGGCCGCGAAGGCCTTGACGGCGACGACGGCCGTCGCCGCGACGATCAGCAGCATGCCGAGCGTCGCGTAGCTCGTCCACGCGTTGGAGCCGAAGGTGCCGCCGATGCCGGAGATGCCGGTGTCGAAGCTGATCCGCAGGTAGCGGTCGAAGAAGCTGAGGATCAGCGACACACCGCCGGCGACGAGTGCGCCCTGCTCGAACTTGCCCAATGCCTTGAAGTCCACGTGAGTACCTGTTTCCTGAGAGCCGGATGAGAGTGCGTTCCGAACCTACCAAGCGCAGGCGCCGGCGGGCGGCTTCTGCGGCATCCCGGCCGGACTGAGTAGTCGCCCGTGGCACCTGAGTAGTCGCCTCCGGGCCCCCCTTAGGGTGGACGCCGTGCTCCGCATCGCCACCGTCAACGTCAACGGCGTCCGCGCCGCCTGGAACAAGTCACGGGGTCAGACCAGCGGCCTGGCCGAGTGGCTCGCCGGTCGCGACGCCGACGTCGTGACCCTGCAGGAGGTCCGCGCCCCCGACGCCCTCGTGCGCGAGCTGCTCGCCGGCACCGGCTACCACGTCGCGCACACCGAGGCGGCGGCCAAGGGCCGCGCCGGCGTCGCGGTGCTGAGCCGGGTCGAGCCCGTGGCCGTCCGGGTCGGCAACGGCGACGCGTTCTTCGACGACTCGGGCCGGTGGATCGAGGCCGACGTGCCGCTGGCGGACGGATCGGTCCTCACCGTGGTCTCGGCCTACGTGCACTCCGGCGAGGCGGGCACCCCTCGTCAGGACGAGAAGTACCGGTTCCTGGAACGGACCGGCGCCCGGATGGCCGAGATCTCCGCCTCCGGCACGCACGGACTCCTCACCGGCGACCTCAACGTCGCGCACACCCCCCGCGACATCCGCAACGCCAAGGGCAACCTGAAGAAGGCCGGGTTCCTGCCCGAGGAGCGGGCCCACTTCGACCGCTGGTTCGACGAGCTGGGCTGGGTCGATGTGCCACGTCGCCTCGCGGGCGACGTCGACGGCCCCTACACCTGGTGGTCGATGCGCGGCCAGGCCTTCGACAACGACACCGGCTGGCGCATCGACCACCAGATCGCGACCCCGGACCTGGCCACCGCGGCGACGACCGCCGCGGTGGACCGGGCCGAGAGCTGGGCCGAACGCTGGTCCGACCACGCTCCGCTCGTGGTCGACTACGCGCTCTGAACCCCTAGTAGAAGCGGACGCGCACGGAGGTTCCCCTCTCCTGCAGGACCCGGATCTTCACTCCCACGCCCGGCAGCTTGACCCCGTGGTTGGGCAGGGCGGCGAACCAGTACGGATCGGTGTCGTCGAACAGCTGCTCCGGTGCCTCACCGCGGATCAGCGAGGGCACCCCGTTCGTGTGCAGGGTCATCGAGTCGGCGCCCTTGGTCGAGAACGGGGCGTCGTACACCTGGATGCGAGCACGCCACGGCGCGCCGGTGGCCTGGTTGACGATCGGCTCCGGACGGGAGTCGATGATCAGGTTGCGGCCGGTGCCGGGGTGCTGGCTGGTGTTGTTGTCGGCCACCGAGGTGTCCCAGTACGAGATCAGGAGCCCCTGCTGGTAGGCGTAGTGCTCGACCCAGTCCGGTCGGGTGTCGGCGAACCCGAAGTTGTACGGCCCCGTCCGCAGGTACTGGTCGTAGTCGACGTACGTCCGGTTGCCGGCGATGTAGAAGTGGTCGAACTCCTCGGTCGACGTGGCTCCGACGATCTCGAACCCGTCGAGGACCCACGCCTCGCCACCTGTCTCCGCACCGTCGGTGAGCACGGGCTCGCCGTCGGCCGAGACCGTCACGTCGTCGAGGAACAGCCCGGGCAGGGCGAGTCCTCCGTCGGTCTTGTAGTGGACCCGGAGGTCCACCTGCTGGCCGGCATAGGCGTCGAGCGGGACGACGAGGTCCGCCCAGGACGCCTGCTCACCGTCGATGCCGGGACGTCCCGACGTGTCGAGGCCGATCGGCTGCCCGTCGATGGTGCCGTCGAGCGCCGTCCACGTCGCCCCGCCGTCGGTCGACGCCTGCACGTAGGCGTAGTCGTAGCCGACCTCGATCTCGTAGCGGATCCTCGCGGTGAGAGTGGCCGACGACGCCGCGGTGAGGTCGACCGACGTGGACATCGCGTTCGCCAGGTCGTCCCCGGACCCCGAGAAGAACTGGAGCTCCCCCGTCGCCGGCGCCCCGTTGTCGCGCGTGACCTCCTTGGCGGGCAACGGCATCACGGCCGCCTGCGGCTTGTCGGTGTTGTACTGCTGGGGACCGAGCTCGAGGATCTGCGAGTCCTTCGGCTGCACGACCGCGTAGTCGAGCCAGCCGAGCTGCAGCTTCTCCCACGCGCCGAGGTCGCCTGCCCGCTCGCCGAGCGCCTCGCCCTCGGCTCCGAGCCGGCTCTGCGCCATCAGGGTCCAGTACTCGTTGCTGTTGTCGCCGCCACCGGACGTGTCGTAGGCGTCGGGCAGACCCAGGTCGTGGCCGTACTCGTGCACGAACACCGACAGCCCGCCGTTCTCAGGCTGCACCGTGTAGTCACCGATCCACAGGCCGGTGTCGCCGATCTGGGTGCCGCCGAGCCGGTTGTCGGCCGGTCCGGTCAGTCCGGCGTCGGTGAGGAAGGCGTACCAGCGGTGCGACCAGATGGCGTCTTCGCCGTACGACGGGTCGCCGTCCTCCTCGCCGGGACCGGCGTGGACGATCTGGAAGTGGTCGATGTAGCCGTCGGGCTCCTCGAAGACGCCGTCGCCGTCGAAGTCGTACCGGTCGTACACGTCGTAGGCGGCCAGGTCGGCCGCGATCTGCTCGGGGGTCCGACCGGCTGCCTGCTGATCGGCCAACCACACCTCGACCGCGTCGGCGATGAGGTTCCAGGTGGTGGCGTCCTCGCGCCCGTAGCGTGCGGTGTTGAACGGGACCTTGACCCAGTCCGAGACCTGCCCGTCGATCGTGTAACGACCCGACGACTGCTTCTCGTAGTAGGTCTTGACCGACTCCCGGTCGGTCCCGAAGTACAGCTGCTCGTAGTGGGCCCGGTCGTAGCTGGGCTGCCAGACCGTGGAGTTGTTCACCGACCGGTCCGGCTCGGCGATCGTGTCGTGCAGGGGGCCGTCGAACCGCTCGGGACCGGCCGTGCCGGGGTCGGTGTCGCCGTCGGGGAAGTCCGGGTGCCGTTCGTCGCCGAACTCGGCCAGGATGACGAACACCTTGTCGGCGCGCTCCTGGGTGAGCTCGACGTACTGGTCGACCCGACGGGCGCCCGCAGCGCGCGACCGCTGGGCCCGTGGCGCGTTCTCGTTGGCGCTCAGTGCGGCATCGGCGGGCCGCGCGGCCTCACCGACCTTGACGACGGTGCTGCCGCCGCGCTGCTCGGGCCGGGCGTCGCCGGAGACCACGGCGGCGACCGCGGCCTCACGCAGGGCCTGACGCTTGTCCTCCAGCGGATGTGGGAGGTCGTGCTGGTCGCGGTCGCCGGCCGCCGTGGTGGGCGGTCCGGAGACCGGGGTGCTCGCGCTCGCCTGGGTCAGGCCCAGCGAGACGACGAGCCCGAGGCCTGCTAGGCCTGAGATCACTCGCAACATGTGGTGTATCCCCCTGATAGGTCGCACCCGACGGGTCTCGTGGGTGCCGATCCACAACGTAAGGAGATTTTTGGGTGAACGACAGTCTTGACTTTGCGGTCCATCTGGTCATGACGAACTAGTTCGTCCGAACCATGCCGGCAGGGGGCGACGTCACACAACATTCACGGACCGACCCCGCCGGCGCCCTCCCCGGAGGCGGGGTTCGTCGTCTAGGCTTGACGCAGTTGCATTGGTGTGAATGTTTGGCCGTGGGAAATCTCGGGTGCCGTGAGGCGCTGGTGGTGCTTTCGGGTGAACGTGAACGTTGCGACCGCCGCCGTGGAAGGGCCACGTCGGTCTTCGCTCGAAGGAGAAACAGGTATGGCTACCGGAACCGTCAAGTGGTTCAACGCCGACAAGGGCTTCGGCTTCATCGCCCCCGACGACGGCTCCGAGGACGTGTTCGCGCACTTCACCGCGATCCAGTCCTCGGGCTACCGCTCGCTGAACGAGAACCAGAAGGTCGAGTTCGACGTCGAGCAGGGCCAGAAGGGTCTGCAGGCCGCGAACATCCGTCCGCTCTGACCCAGCTGAACCCCAGGAGGCCCCGTCCGCATCGCGGACGGGGCCTCCTGTCGTCGGGCCGGGGTCAGGCGTGGCCGCCCTCGTCCCAGGCGTGCTCGCCGAACTCGCCGGCCCCGGACAGGTAGGACAGGTCGGCGACGCGACGAACCGACGGGTGCGTCACGGTCCGGGGGTTCGCGTGCCGGGCGCCGCAGCGGTCGGCCGCCAGGGTCACGTCGCCGCGGGTGATCTGGAAGTCGCTCTCGTCCATGTCAGGTCCTTCGGGGTCGACGGCTGGTACGAACCTGAGGTTACCCTCATGTTCGGCACGGGTGAACCCCTACGCGCCGGTAGTGTTCGGCACCCCTCGCTCAGAGCGTGACGCGCAGGATCCGGTCGTCCTCACCGCTTGGATCCCCACGGCCGTCGGTGTTGCTGGTCGAGATCCACAGGTCCCCGCCGGGCGTCACGGTGGCGTTGCGGACCCGACCGAGCTCGCCGGCGAAGAGTCGCTGCGGCTCGCCGGCCAGCTCACCCTGCAGCGGCACCGCCCACACGCACCGCCCGCGCAGGGCCGCCACGAAGGCGGTCGACCGCGTGATGCCCAGGCCCGCCGGTGAGCAGTCCTCGGTCGCCCAGGTGACGGCCGGGTCGATCTGGTCGCCCGTCCCGCCGGTGCCCTCGACCTCGGGCCAGCCGTAGTTACCGCCGGGTCGGATCAGGTTGAGCTCGTCGAAGGTGTTCTGGCCGAACTCGCTGACCCACAGCCGCCCGTCGGCGTCGAAGGCGAGGCCCTGGACGTTGCGGTGACCCAGGGACCACACCGCGGTGCCGTCCGGGTTGCCCGGCGCGGGGCGGCCCTCGGTGTCGATGCGCAGGATCTTGCCGAGCGGCGAGTCCGGGTTCTGCGCCTGCGGGGCCTGCTGCGCGTCGCCGCTGGCGACCAGCAGGTGACCGTCGGCGTCGAACAGCAACCGGCCGCCTCCGTGGGTGTTCGCCTTGGGGATGCCGGTCAGGATCGGCGTCGGGCTGCCCAGGGTGCCGCCCGACAGGTCGAACCGGACGATGCGGTTGTCCTGCGCGGTCGTGAAGTAGGCGAAGAGGACGTCGTCGTCGGCCGGGTCGACCGCCAGGCCCAGCAGTCCGCCCTCGCCCGACCCCGGGGTCAGCGCCACTCCCGGCACCTCGCCCACCGGCTCGACGGCCGCACCCTCGGACTCGCCGTCGATGCGCACGATCACCCCGGTGTCGCGCTGGGAGACGAAGGCGGCGCCGCCGGCGGTGAAGGCGATGCCCCACGGCACGTTGAGACCGGACGCGACGGTGCCCGCGATCCGTGGGTCGATCGGGGGTTCGGTCGTCGGCGTGGTCGGCACGTCGGACGAGAAGGCGCCGGGGCTGGGCGCGTCCTCCCCTCCGCCACAGGCCGCGAGCGCGACCAGGCCGAGGCCGCCGGTGATCAGGGTGCGTCGTTCGATCATGTCCCGATCCTGTCAAGGGGGGAATAATGCCGCCAGCCCGATCGCTGGACCTTCCCATGAGCACCATCACCCTGACCCACGAGAACATCGACCAGACGCTGTCCGGCGAGGGCATCACCCTCATCGACTGGTGGGCGTCGTGGTGCGGACCGTGTCGGCAGTTCGCGCCCGTCTTCGAGGCCGCCAGCGAGCAGCACGACGACGTGGTCTTCGGCAAGATCGACACCGAGGCCGAGCAGCAGCTCGCCCAGGCGGCGCAGATCACGTCGATCCCGACCCTGATGGCGTTCCGCGACGGCGTCCTGGTCTACGCGCAGCCCGGCGCCCTGGCCGCACCCGCGCTGGAGAACGTGATCCAGGCCGTGCGCGACCTCGACATGGACGACGTGCGCGCCAAGGTGGCGGCCGCGGAGGCCGAGCAGGAGGGCTGAGCCCCGGCTCAGAACAGGTGCGGCAGCACGGCCACGTCGGCGTCGAGCCAGTCCAGCATGCCGATGCGGTCGCACGCCAGCCAGCGGATCTCGCTGTGCACCTCACCGAGGGTCGGCACACCGTCGGCCGGCACCGCGAACCAGATCCGCATCTCGAACCGTTCGGCGATCGGCCAGGTGGCCGCCTCGGGGTTGAGCACCTCGCGACCGAGTCGCGCCGTGAAGCCGAGCTCCTCGCGCAGCTCACGCACCAGCGCCTCCTGGGGCGACTCCCCGGGCTCGACCTTGCCGCCCGGGAACTCCCACCGGCCGGCCACCGGCGACGGTCCGGAGAGTCGGCGGGCGGCGAGGAGCCGGGTCGGCGCGTCGAGGTCGTCCACGATCACGGCTCCGACCACGAGTCTGCGTCTCGCGGGGCCCGGCATGGCCACACCGTACCGAGCCGGGGGACCTGCCGCTGGTGGGCCGTCAGACGGACAGGTCGCAGGCCTCCCCGGGGCCCAGCCACACCACCCGGTCCGCGTGGGCCGAGGACGCCAGCTCGGCCTCGGCCGGTCCGCGACCCTGCTGGAAGTGTGACCATCCCTCGTAGTGCACGGGGACCACGTGACGCGGCTGGACGAGGTCGAGCAGCTCCACGCCCTCGCGGGCGTCCATCGTGTACCGGAGCCAGCCCGAGAGGTACCGGAACCGGACCGAGCCGAGGTGCAGCACCACGGTGCCGATGTCGAGCCGCTCCGGCACGGCACGCAGACCGTCGTACAGGACCGTGTCGCCGGTGACCCACAGGCTTCCGTGCTCCTGGCCCGGCCACGCCAGGGCGAACCCGATGACCGGCCCGGTGATCGGGTCGCTGCCGACGGGACCGTGGCGGCACGGGGTGGCGGTGACGGTGACGTCGTCCTTGCCGGGCGCCGACAGGGTCGTCGTCTCCCACGGCGCCAGGCCGACCGCGCCCCCACCGAGGGCCCGTGCGCCCTTGACCGTCGTGCAGACGGTGCCCCACCGGTCGAGGTGCTCGCGGCCGGTCGGGTCGAGGTTGTCGCCGTGGTGGTGGTGGCTGACGAGCACGGCGTCGATCGGCCCGAGGTCCCCCGGCTCCAGCGCGGGTCCGACGAGCTTGCGCGACGTGGTCCCCCACCCGAAGAAGTAGCGGCGCCCCGGCGGGTCGAAGGTCGGGTCGGTGAGGATCCGCCACCCGCCGGTCTCGATGAGGGTCGTCGGACCGCCGATGTGGGTGATGCGCGTGTCGGTCATGCGGCGATCCTCTCAGGGTTCACGCCGTGACGAAGGACCTCATCCCGATCGAGCCCAGATCGATCTGCTCGTTGAAGAAGCGGGTCTCCTCCCCCGGTTCCAGCAGGCTCAGGGCGGCGATCATGGGGCGGTAGTGGTCGTCGGTCGGCACCGCGATCCGGGCAGAAGGCCAGTGCCCGAACGGATCGGTGAGCAGGTCCACCCGGCGTTCGGCGATCGCCTCCGCCGTGACCGCGTCGAACTCCTCGGCCCAGTCCCACGGGCCACCGCCCTCCCACCGCACCCGTCCGAGGGCGTGCACGATGTTGCCGCTGCCGATGAACAGCACCCCACGGTGTCGCAGGTCGCGCAGCCGTGCGTACAGGTCGTGCAGCGCCGGCAGCGGCATGGCGGCGTCGATGCTGATCTGCAGGACCGGGACCTGGGGCGCGGGCGCGAGGTGGGTGAGCACCGACCAGGTCCCATGGTCCAGGCCCCACTGCGCATCCAGCTGCGCCTCGTACTCCGCGAGGTGGTGCGTCAGGATGCGCGCGACCTCGGGGTCGCCGGCCGAGTCGTACCGGACCTGCGAGAGCTCGTCGGGGAACCCGCCGAAGTCGTAGATCACGCGGTTGCGGGGGGCGTCGGTGACCCGGGTGCTGCCCGGCGTCTGCCAGTGGGCACTGATGACCACGATGGCCTGCGCGGGTGGCAGCTCGGCACCGAGCGCGGCCCACTGCCGCGTGAAGGCGTTGTCGGAGATGGCGTGCATGGGGTTGCCGTGCCCGATGAACAGGACCGGCATCCGGGGGCTGGGGCGCAGCCGCGCCTCGAGGTGTCTCACGAGCGGATCCCATCTAGTTGAGGGTTCAACCATACCATCCGGAGCACCGGCGTGACCGGCCATGCGTCACCATGGACGGATGCCCACCCGCACGGACCTGCGCGCGCTGCTGAGACATCGGGTCGAGTTCCGGGAGGCCGAGTCGCCCGGCGACTCCCGGTTCGTGTTCCACTCCCCCGACGGTCCGCACGAGGCCAGCGCCCAGGACGCGGTGGGTGCCCTGAGCCACGGCATCCGGGCCATGTCGGCGGATCCGTCGGCCCGCGCGTGGGCGACCCCGGCGATCCTGGCCCTGCGCCTGATGGCCACCGGCCGGCTGGGCGCACCGGGCGGCTCGGACCTCGACCAGCTGCGCGCCGCGGGCGCAGCGATCGGGCCTGACGCAGCCACCGGCCAGCGCCACGTGTTCGCGTTCCTCAAGGCCCTCGCCGTCGACGCACCCGCGGTCGCCCTGACCCCGCAGGGCGACGAGCCCGGCATCCGGCCCCGGCGGACCGAGACGGAGTTCGGCTTCACCCTGGTCGTCACCTTCCTCGACGAGCCGACCGATGCCGAGTCGGGCGTGGTCCGGCTGCGCATCCGGCCGCGGGCCGCGGCCGCTGCCCCGTTCGACGCCGCCGACCTGTTCGCCGGTCCGGAACGACCCATCGTCGTCGACGCCAGGACGCCCACGCTCGCGATGCTGGAGCGGCTCGGCCAGCGATGGGCCCCGGCGGCGCGGCTGGCCGACCCGCACTCCCGCGGCGCCACGACCGTCTCCACCGACGAGCTCTCGGCCCTCGGCGATCCCGCGCTCACCACCAACCTGATGGCCAACCGGGTCGAGATCCGCTGGCCCGCCGAGCTCGTCCGCGACCTCGACACGCGCGGTGTGGTGGGGCTCGAGCCCGGTCCGGACGACGAGCACCCGGCGGATCGCACCTGGTCGGGCCACGACCGACCGGCCGCGTTCACCTCGGGCCAGCTGTTCCGGTTCGACTGGCAGGTGGCCCTCGGTGACGACGTGCTCAGCGAGGCCGAGCTCGACCTCCTCGCGTCCGAGCACCGGGGACTCCTGCGGTTGCGCGACCGGTGGGTCATGGTCGACCGGGCGCGGATCCGCCGCGCCCTCGACCAGCGTCACCGCGGTGTCAGCCAGGCCGAGGCCCTGCGGGCCGCGATCACCGGCCGGCTGGAGATCGACGGCGAGCTGACCGACGTCGACACCGTCGGGTGGCTCGACGACGTCCGCCGGCGACTGGCCGTCGCCGATCGCGACCTGCTGCCGGACCGGCAGCCGGCCGACCTCCAGGGGACGTTGCGCGACTACCAGCTGCAGGGTCTGCGGTGGATGAGTCAGCTGGTCGGCCTGGGTCTGGGTGGGTGCCTCGCCGACGACATGGGCCTGGGCAAGACGGTCATGCTGATCGCGCTGCACCTGCAGCGGGTCACCGTCACGCCGGCACCGACCCTCGTCGTCTGCCCGGCGTCGGTGCTGGGCAACTGGGAGCGCGAGATCGCCCGGTTCGCGCCGGGCGAGCCGGTGCGCCGCTTCCACGGCCCCACCCGGTCGCTGGACGGGCTGACCCACGGGTTCGTCATCACCACCTACGCCACGATGCGGTCGTCGGCCGCTGACCTGGCCGAGCAGCGCTGGGGACTGCTCGTGGCCGACGAGGCCCAGAACGTCAAGAACCCGCGCTCGCGGGCGGCGCAGGCCCTGCGCTCCATCGACGCCGCCGCGCGGCTGGCACTCACCGGCACCCCGGTGGAGAACAACCTCGGCGAGCTCTGGGCCATCCTCGACTGGACCACCCCCGGCCTGCTCGGCGGGCCCGAGGAGTTCCGGCACCAGTGGTCGCGCCCGATCGAGTCCGGCCGCGACCCGCAGCTGGCCGCCGAGCTCTCCGGCCTGATCCGCCCCTTCGTGCTGCGCCGGCGCAAGTCCGACCCCGGGATCGCGCCCGAGCTGCCCCCGAAGTTCGAGACCGACCACCGGGCGAACCTCACCCGCGAACAGGTCGGGCTCTACGAGGCCACCGTGCGCGCGACGATGGCGCAGATCGAGTCGGCGTCAGGCATCCACCGACGCGGCCTCATCATCAAGCTGCTGACCCAGCTCAAGCAGATCTGCAACCACCCCGGCCAGTTCCTGCGGGAGACCGAGGGCCGGCTGACGGGCCGCTCGGGCAAGCTGCTGCTGCTCGACGACCTGCTGCCCGAGATCGTCGCCGAGGACGGCGCGGCGCTCGTGTTCACCCAGTACGCCCGGATGGGCCACCTGCTCTCGCGCCACCTCGCCGACCGAGGCATCGACCACTTCTACCTGCACGGCGGGACCCCGATCCCCCGTCGGGAGCGGATGGTGCAGCAGTTCAGCGCCGGCGAGGCGCCCGTGTTCGTGCTCTCGCTCAAGGCGGCCGGCACCGGGCTCAACCTGACCCGAGCCGACCACGTCATCCACTACGACCGGTGGTGGAACCCCGCGGTCGAGGACCAGGCCACCGACCGCGCCCACCGCATCGGCCAGACCAAGTCCGTCCAGGTGCACCGGCTCATGAGCGAAGGCACCATCGAGGAGTCCATCGCCGAGCTGATCGCCAGCAAGCGGGCCCTGGCCGACGCAGTCGTCAACGCCGGTGAGATGGCGCTCACCGAGCTCAGTGACACCGATCTGGCCCGCCTCGTGCGCCTGCGCGCCTAGGATCGACGCCGTGAACGTGAGCATCCCGTGGAGTCCCGGACCCGTCGGACTGGCCCTGGAGCTGGCCGCGATGCCGGTGACGCTGCTCGGCCTGGCGCGGGGCGCCGGGGAGGTCACCCGCACCAGCCCCCGCGGCGACGGCCACACCGTGCTGGTCATCCCCGGGTTCACCGCCGGCGACGCGACCACGCTGCCGTTGCGCCGGTACCTCGACGAGCTGGGCTACCGCACCGCCGGATGGGGCCTGGGGCTCAACCTGGGCATCCGGCCCGAGGACGAGCCGGTGCTGGAGGCGCACGCCGAGACCCTCGCGGCGGACGGGCCGATCACGGTGATCGGGTGGAGCCTCGGCGGGGTGTACGCCCGCGAGCTGGCCCGGCGGCGGCCCGAGCTGGTCCGCCGAGTCGTCACGCTCGGCACGCCCATCCGGGGGCGCGACGGTGCCGCGTGGATCATCCGCTGGTTCCGCCTGCTCAACCCCGCGGTCGCCGACGACCTCACCGACGAGGGCGCCGCCCGGCACGCGATGCCTCTCGACGTCCCCATGACGGCCGTCTACAGCCTCACCGACGGCGTGCTCGACGGATCGGCCTGCCGCGTGCGGGACGAGGACGAGGGCCCCGACGCCGAGAACGTCCACGTCCGGGCCGCGCATCTCGCCATGGGCTTCGACCTCGACGTCTTCCGGGTCGTCGCCGACCGGCTCCACCGCGACTGTCTCAGCCGCGCGGCATGATCGACGGGTGACCGACTCCGACCCGCAGCTGAGCCTGTGGGACGGCATCGTCCACCGTCGCGTGCCGGCACGCGTCGAGGGCACCCCGGTCCGTCTGGCCGTCGACGACGGCCCGTCCGGGCCGCAGGTGCGGGTGCTCGTCGGCCCCGACGAGGTCCCGGCCGCCGACGCCTACGCCGACCGCGACCATCCCCTGGCCACCACCCGGCGTGACGTGCTCGAGCGCATCCAGGCGCTCGCCCGGTGGTGGCCGGCCGCCGACCGGGTGGCCCGGCATCTCGACGACCCCGCGGTCGGGATCACCCGCGACGAGCACCTGGCCCTGGCGGACGGCCTCGTGGTCACCCAGCTGGCACTGCGGTCGGTCTCGGTCGACCACATCACCGACGTCGTCCGCGAGCTGGACCTCGCCGCCGTGCTGCACGGTGGCGACGACGCAGCCGGGTTCGGTCCCGGCGCCACGTTCACGGTCCGGTGGCGGGCCACGCTCGAGGGCGAGCCGCTGACCCCTGCCGACCTCGACCGCATCCGTGCTGCGGGCGGAGGCGTCGTGGAGGTCCTGGGCCGGCCGGTGCAGATCGACCCGGCCGAGCTCGCCGCACACTGCGTCGGCGAGGGGGCCGAGGTCACCGCCGTCGAGGCGCTCCGCGCCCTGGCCACCCGCCGGGTCCGGGTCGCGGGTCGGACCGTTCCCGTCGAGCTCGACGACTGGCTCGACCGCGTCCGCGACCGGCTCACCGGTGCCACCGACCTCGCCCCGGTCCCGGTGCCCGCGGGGTTGCAGGCCACGCTGCGGCCGTACCAGGCCGAGGGATTCCGCTGGCTCGAGCTGGTCACGTCGTTGGGCCTGGGCGGCTGCCTCGCCGACGACATGGGCCTGGGCAAGACCGTCCAGCTGATCGCCCTGCACCTGCACCGATCGGCGGCGGTGACCACCCGACCGACCCTCGTCGTGTGTCCCGCTTCGGTCCTGGGGAACTGGTCGCGCGAGCTCGCCAGGTTCGCACCGACGGTCGAGGTCCGCACCTTCCACGGACCGGGCCGCACCCTGGCCGAGATTCCTGCCGGGGCGGTCGTGCTCACCACGTTCGGCACCCTGCGCGCCGACGTGCAGACCCTGGCCGGGACGCCGTGGGGCATGGTCGTGGCCGACGAGGCCCAGCACGTCAAGAACTCACGGGCCGCCACGTCCACCGCCGTGCGGTCGCTCCCCTCACTGGTCCGGGTCGCGCTCACCGGCACGCCGGTCGAGAACGACCTCGAGGAGCTGTGGTCGATCCTCGACTGGACCACGCCCGGGCTGCTGGGGACCCGGGCCGCGTTCCGCCGGCAGTTCGCGCAACCGGTCGAGGCGGGCAGCCAGATCGCCGCCGACGAGCTCGCCACGCTCGTGCGTCCGCTGGTGCTGCGCCGGCGCAAGACCGATCCGGGCATCGCGCCGGACCTGCCGCCCAAGACGGTCACCGACCTGGCGGTGACCTTCGGGTCCGCCCAGGCCCGTCTGTACGAGCAGACCGTGGCGGCCGGCATGCAGCGCGTGCGGGAGTCCACCTCGATGCAGCGCCGCGGCCAGGTGCTGGCGCTGATCACGCGGTGCAAGCAGGTGTGCGACCACCCCGCCCTCGTCGAGCACCGGGGCGCGTCGGCCAAGCTCGACGTGCTCGACGACCTCGTCGACACGATCGTCGCCGAGGACGGCCGCGCCCTGGTGTTCACCCAGTACGTCCGCATGGGCGAGCTGCTGGTCGACCACTGGACCGAGCGCGAGGTGTCCCACCGGTTCCTCCACGGGTCCCTACCGGTCGGCCAGCGGCAGCGCATGGTCGACGAGTTCCAGGCCGGCGACCTGCCCGTGCTGCTGCTGTCGCTGCGCGCCGGCGGCACGGGCCTCAACCTGACCGCCGCCGACCACGTCATCCACTACGACCGGTGGTGGAACCCCGCGGTCGAGGACCAGGCCACCGACCGCGCCCACCGCATCGGCCAGACCAAGCCGGTGCAGGTGCACCGCCTCACCGTCGGCGGCACCGTCGAGGACGGCATCGCCGACCTCATCGAGCGCAAGCGGGCCCTGGCCGACGCCGTCATCAACACCGGCGAGACCGCCCTCACCGAGCTCAGCGACGAGGACCTCGAACAGCTGCTGCGCCTGCGCCGCTAGGCGGCGTTCCCGCCTGCAAGGGTGGTCCTTTCGGATGGTTCTCGTGACAAAGGTCACGGACCTCGATCCCGTGGCCCTAGGTTCCGTTGCTGGGAGGGGAGACCCAAGGAGCACAGTTCATGAGAAGGACGATCTTCCCCGGCATGGTGGCCGCCACCCTGGTGGCAGCCTCCCTGTCCGTCGCGACGGGGGGCGCCTCTGCCGCCACCACCGTCTCCCCCGCCGAGGCCGGCGACCCGCCGGTCGTGCGCAGCAGCTCGGTCACGGTCGACGTCGACCGCACCGCGATGACCTTCTACCGCGGCAGCTCGGGCGCGGCCTTCGCACCGCAGAGCGCGGCTGCGGTCGCACTGGGCCTCACGGCCTGCCGCGGCGACCAGCCGAACGGCAACTCGCCCCGCACCACGCTCAAGGTCACCGGACCCGGCGGCGTCACGCTGACCGATCTCACGAGTCCGGTCCGCGACACGAGCCTCGGCGCCTTCCTGACCTCGCCGACCAACCAGCCCCGCACGGACAACCCGGGGCCGTCGTCGACGAACTACCGGGGTGACTTCCCCGACGCGGGCGCGTTCCACGGGCTGAAGACGACGCTGGACCTCACCGGCCAGCCGGCCGGCATCTACACCGTCACCACGACCCACACCAACAAGGTCAAGACGGGCCTGTTCGGCGGCTGCGCCACGGGCACGCCGGTCTCCAACGGTGCCGGCGGCTTCACCAACGCCGCCCCGGCCCCCGGCGACCAGGTCATCACGCAGACCTTCGACTACCGGCCGTGGCAGGCGAACTTCACCGACATCCTCGGGGCCGGTGCGGTCTCGGCCAACATCGTGCCCGCGGAGTTCACCTTCTCGATCGGCCAGAAGTCGGCGGCGGTCTACCAGGGCACCGGCTCGCGGCAGACCTTCTACGGCCTGCCGTCCGGCGGGTTCGCCCTGCCCAGCGATCCGGCCGCCTGCGCCGGTGACCCGAGCTCGTGCCTCCCGGCCACGGCTGTCCCGTGCGACCCGGCCTCGGGCTGCACGCCGCGCGTCATGGTCATCAACAAGCCGTCCACCGCAGGTGACCGCGACAACGTGTTCGGCGTGTTCGACCTGGACACCAAGGCCTTCGTGGCCACCGCGACGGTCGACGGCAGCACCCGGGCACTGTTCTCCCTGGGTACGGTCAACGACTCGGTCTACGGTGACCTGCTCGCCCAGCTGGCTGCCGGCGCAGCCGCCCAGGGCATCGACCTCGCCTCGATCCTGGCGACCGAGGTCAGTGTGGGCAACGGTCAGGCACGCACGTCCTTGAGCCTGCTGAACGGTCTGCAGATCGACCCGTCGTCGGCCCCCGGTGGCCTGCAGATCTCGACCGGGGCCACGGCCCAGGCCGGCGTCTTCCTGCACCTGTACTCCTCGCTGCGCCTCAGCGGCGGGGCGTGCGTCGCCAACTCGGCGAGCTCCGGCGACGAGGTCGACCGGTTCACCCCGAACGAGGACAACGGGTACACGGTCACCAAGTCCGACCTGCTGCCGGAGGTGCCGCAGGTCGGCCCCCTCGGAGCCCTCGTGGGCGGGCCGCTCTACCTGATCAAGGGTCGGTTCAACGACGACGCCCTGGCCAACGTGGCCACCGCGCCGATCGGTGTCGACACGGCGACCAACGAGCCCAACGGGTACCCGGTGTGGGTGCAGCCGTTCCTCAGCGGCATCAACACCACGGAGCCGAGGACGATGGAGTACCTCGGCACCGGCACCTGGTCGGCGAGCGAGTCGCCTCTCGGACAGGGCTGCCTGGTCGTCAACTTCCTGCTCGGTACGGGTGTGGCGCTGTTCGACAACCCGCTGCCGGTGGGCCTGGGCACGCTGCTCGACCCGCTGTCGGAGCCGAACGCTGCCGCCGCAGAGCTGAACGCGTCGGTCAGTGACCTGGTCGACCAGGTCACGTCCGAGGTGACCACCCTGCCGGTCGTCGCCGACCTGCTGGACCAGATCGTCGGCTTCCTGCCGCTCGACGCGCTGGCCTGACACCGCACGACCGCTCGGCGGCCGGGTGGGTCCTTCGGGACCTGCCCGGCCGTCGGCGTTGCGGGCTCGCCCCGGTCTGTCAGGATGGGTCGCATGATCTTCATCGTCGCCAAGTTCCAGGTCAGGCCCGACTGGTCCGACCGTTGGATCGACCTCGCCACCCCGTTCACCGAGGCGACCCGCGCCGAGCCGGGCAACCTGTGGTTCGAGTGGTCCCGCAGCGTCGAGGACCCGAACGAGTTCGTGCTCGTCGAGGCGTTCCGTGACGGGGAGGCCGGCGGCGCCCACGTGAACAGCGAGCACTTCGCCACCGCCATGGCGACCCTCCCCCAGGCTCTGGCCGCGACCCCGCGCATCGTGAGCGAGGAGATCGGCCAGGACGGCTGGAACCTCATGGGTGAGATGAGCGTCGACTGAGCCCGCCGGACAAGATCTGCACGGCGTGCGGGCGCACCATCTCGTGGCGCAAGAAGTGGGAGCGCGACTGGGCCGACGTCCGGTACTGCAGCGCGGCGTGCCGCAGGCGAGGTGTCTCGCCCACCGACCGGGCACTCGAGGCATCCATCCTCACCCTGCTCGACGCCCGGGCCGACGACGCGACCATCTGCCCCTCCGAGGCGGCACGCCAGGTCGGCGGGGAGCAGTGGCGCGAGCTGATGGAACCGGCTCGACGCGCAGCCCGACGACTCGTCGAGGCCGGAAGGGTCCAGATCACCCAGGCCGGCCACGTGGTCGACCCGTCCACCGCGAAGGGTCCGATCCGTATCCGCAGGACGCCGTGACGCACCCCCGCGGTCAGGCGGCGGGGACGTATTCGAGGTGGGTGGTGATGGGGAGGTAGATCTCGGAGGTCAGGTACCTGGTGACTGGTGGTGGGTCGGGTTCGTGCGGCAGGACCCAGCGCAGGACCCCGTGGCCCTTCATCGAGTGGTGCCGCCGGCACAGCGCCCACATGTTGTCGCCCGAGGTGTCCCCTGCGGGCCAGGGTCTGCGGTGGTCCAGGTCACACCGGTCAGCCGGTACCAGGCATCCGGGGGCCTGGCAGACCCCGTCGCGGAACCTGATCGCTTTGGCGAGGATCTCGGGGGCGTAGCGGCCGTGGTACTCATGAGCCAGCACGTCCCCGGTCACCGGGTGCAACACCATCCGGTGCCAGAACGCCCCACCGTGCTCGGCCAGGTTCAGCGCCAGGTCGGTGATCCACTGTGCGGGAACACCCCACGACCCGTCGGCCGCCTCGGCGAACCCCGCACGGGCACCGGCGAGGATGTCGGCGGTGACCGTGACCGCAACATCAGCACCCATGGCCGCCTGACCGGACTCGTTGGTGGTCAGCCACGCCGCGAACAGGTCCGCACGGCGTTGGGCCTTCGTCCGCGGGTCGTCAGCACCGAACGCGATGGCTTCCTTCGTCAGGCGCTTGTCGATCGCAGCAGCAACGTGGGACGGCAGGTACGCGGTCAACCACGCCATCCCGTCATCGGTGTGGCGGACCTCCACACACCGGTGCTTGCGCTCCTCCTCCGCACGTTCGACCGCGAGGTCGCCCTCGACCCGGCGGACGAACCGCCGCAACCACGCCCGCAACTCCGCCACCGTGTGACCGGATGCGTAGGCGACGACCTTCGCGTCCAGGCGGGCCTTCGACTCGGTGCGGACCAGCTTGTCCAGGGTCAGACCGATCTCGCGGACCCGGGCACCATCGACCATCCCGGCACGAAACGCCGCCCACACCGATGGTGCGTCCTCGACCACCCGATCAGCGACCGCGAACCGGTTCATCACCTGGGACTCGGACAACCCCAACGCCTGACCGATGGACCACACCACGCCGTCGCGCTCGACCCGCTGCCGCACCACCCCGTCCAGCTCCCGCACCCGCACACACTCGGTGTCACGGAACCGCAGCATCGCGACCCATTCGGAGGCCTCGGCACGGGCGCGGGCCCGCGCCAGCACGGTCAGATGCCCCGCCGCCTCACGCTCCCCGATGTCCATACATCCAACCTAGACGTCACCACTGACACCCACTTTCTGCCCGCAAACCCGGCCATCAGGTCCCGCTCAGGGTCGCGACCAGGTGTTCGCCAGCCCGAGCCTGCGAGGGCGTGAGCGAAGCGAGGCGAACCTTGCGCCACCCGCCGCCTCGGGCTCCGCCCTCACGCTCGCTCCGCTCCCTGGCGACCAGAGGGGGCGTGGTCTCGAGGCTGCTCGTTCCTCGCAGCACCTCAACCACCGAGAACACGCCACCACGCGTTCGCCAGCCCGAGCCTGCGAGGGCGTAAGCGCAGCGGGGCGAACCCAGCGTGAGCGTCGCCTCGGGCTCCGCCCTCACGCTCGCTCCGCTCCCTGGCGACCATGAGGGGCGTGGTTTCGAGGCTGCCCGTTCCTTGCAGCACCTCAACCACCGCGCCGTCGCGACCAGGTGTTCGCCAGCCCGAGCTTGCGAGGGCGTGAGCGAAGCGAGGCGAACCCCACGTGACTGTCCGCCTCGGGCTCGTCCCTCGCCCTCACGGTCGCTGCGCTCCCTGGCGACCGCATCGCGACGCGCCGCCACGGCCTACCATCGGGCATGGCCGATCGACCGAGCTTCGAGTTCGCCACCGTGAGTGCGGTGACCGATCGGGTGTGGATCGGTGGTGACCTGTCGATCCACCGCTCCGACCTCGCGCGTCAGCAGGCCGACGAGCTGGTCGAGCACGGCCTGACCCACGTGGTCGACTGCCGGTCCGAGCTCGACGACGCGGTCCGGTGGCGCCGACACCCGGCGGTCGACTACCTCAACCACCCCATGGACGACGCCGGCCAGGAGGTTCCGGACGAGTGGTTCGACGAGGCGGTCGAGCACCTGCAGACCGCTCTGCTCGACCCTGCCGCCGTCGTCCTCACCCACTGTCATGCCGGGGTCAACCGCGGGCCCTCACTCGGCTTCGCCCTGTTGCTGGCCGAGGGATGGGACCCGGTCGAGGCGATCGGTCGGATCCGCAGCGCCCGACTGATCGCCCACACCTTCTACGCCGAGCAGGCGCTGCGGTGGCACCACGAGCGGACCGGGACTCCTGCGGCACAACGCCGTGACGAGCGGGCCGCGCTGACCGAGTGGCGCCGCCGGCACCCCGTGTCCCTCCGGCACGTGATGGGGCGCTGAGTCTCAGCCGCTGAAGCCCGGGTACGCCAGGAAGAACACCACGGCCGCGGCCGCTGCACCGAAGTAGAGCACCGACAGGACCAGCGACCCGAGGCGGAAGCGGATGCGGCCCGCGCCCCGCACCAGCAGCACGGCGGCAGCCACCGGCAGCAGCACCCAGAAGATCCCGCCCGCGGTCCCGAACACGTCGGACGGGAAGGTCAGCCCGGCCGCACCGACCGCCAGCGCCAGCGCCCACACATAGACGGGGAACAGCATCGGCAGCGAGCCGGCAGCTGCCGCTCTCGCAGCCGCCCGGATGCTGCGTCCGGCGTCGTCGGCCAGCACCCTCCCGGTTCTCGTCGCACCGACGGCGGGCCCACCGAGGTCGGTCACGAAGCCGTCCCTGCGCCGCAGGACCAGCAGTGCGACGGCCACGGCGAGCAACCACCAGGCGGTGCCGTTGGCGTCCGACCACGCACCCGGCCGGTACTCCCCCGGAACGATCCATGACAGGCCCCACACCAGCCCGGGCACGAGCGCGACGACGAACGCGCACACGGCCAGACCGGCGCCGTAGGTGCCGAGCTTGCTCCACCGGGTCACGGGGGACGCCTGCACCGGCGACGGGTACGGCGGGGGTGACGGAGCGGGCGCCGGCACGGGCGCGACGTGGCCGGTCCGCACGTCGTCCGGCGCGGGGCCGGTCGGCATCGGCGGAGGCCCGGCCGCCGGCACACCGACCGCCGTCACCGCGGCGAGCATCTGCCGCACGTCGCCGTAGCGGTCGGCGGGGTCGATCGCCATCGCCCGCATGACCACCGCAGCCAGCTCGGCCCCGACGTTCGGGGCGAACGCCCGTGGATCGGGCCGCGGATCGTGGCGGTGCGCCATCAGCTGCGCCGACATGGTGCCCTCGAACGGCGACCGACCGGTCAGGCACTCGTACAGCAGGCAGCCGACCGAGTAGATGTCGCTGCGCTCGTCGGCGCGCCCGTCGGACTGTTCGGGAGCCATGTACGGCGGGGTCCCGGCGATCGTGGCGGTGGCGTCGGACGCCGCCCGGGCGATGCCGAAGTCGACGATCTTCACGCCACCGGTGGGGGTGACCAGCACGTTGGCCGGTTTGATGTCGAGGTGCAGGATGTCGGCGGCGTGGCAGGCCACGAGTCCCTCGAGCACGCCACGTACGACCAGCACCGACCTCGGACTCGGCCCACGGTCGGCGAGCAGCTGGCGCAGGGAGGTGCCCTCGACCAGCTCCATCACCAGCTGCGGGGTCACCTCACCGTCGCCGTCGGTGAGGTTCACCAGGTCGTGGACGGTGACGACGTTGGGGTGTGAGACCCGGGCCAGGGTCTCGACCTCGCGAGTGATGCGGCGCATGGCGCGCGGGTCGTCGGTGAGGACGTGCGAGAACCGCTTGACGGCGACCTCGCGACCCAGCTGGCGGTCCCTCGCCCGGAACACCACGCCGTGGTTGCCCGCACCGATCCGGGCCAGCAGCTCGAAGCGGGCGTCGGCGACCCCGGGCACGGGTGACGTGACCGACGGGTCGGACATCGCGCTGCTCCTCCCGGTCACCGGACGGGTCGCGGTGGTGCGGCCCGTCCAGCCATTGTCACCGGCGCGTGGTGAGGCCCTCGACATGGACCGTCCCCTGCGCGTCGCTCGAGGGTGTCGTCGTGGCCGTGACGCGCACCCCGGCGAGCCGCAGCTCGGCGCCGTCGCGGAGGGTCGTCCACTGCCCGTCGCCGACCCGTTCGCCGTCGACGGTCGTGCCGTTGGTGCTGCCGAGGTCTTTGACCTGCCAGTCCCCGCTCCGCAGGCGCACGGCCGCGTGGCGGTAGGAGACCTCGGGGTCGTCGAGCACCAGCGGGCTCGCGGCGTGGCGCCCCAGCACGGCGTCGACTCCGGCCGGGACCGAGACGACGTCGTCACCCCGGCGCAGTCGCAGAACCCCTGCAACGGCGACGGTGGAGTCCGCCGGGAACCGCGCCGTGTGGTCCGCCGGGCGGGGCCGCGGCCGGGCAGCCGCCACGTCGGGGTCGGGTCCGGGGCCGACCATGACGTCCCAGCCGAACCCGCGCGGAGGACGGTCCGACGCGCGGGCGGAGCGGGTCCCACGGGCCGGCGGCACCCATCCGGCCCGGAGTCCGGGGTCGACCTGCACGGTGACGGTCACCTCGTCCGGCACGGCCCACCCCTCGCGACGGGAATGCGCGAGGTAGACCGTCGCCCCGTCGGCACCCAGCCGGTCGAGGTCGCCGTCGGGGTCGAGACGGTCCACGTCCTCCGGGGCCAGTCGCACGGTCAGCTCGCTGAAGGCCAACCGTTCGCCGCTGGGCATGATGACGTGCTGACCGGTGAGTGCCCGCACGAAGCGGCGACGCAGCACGCCGGCCGATCCGGTGGGGTACGACACCAGCTTGGCAGCGACCTCGGTCGCCGCGGCCTTCTTGGTGTCCGTGCCGAAGACGCTCTGCGCGACCCGCAGGGCCACCGCCACGACGGCGACGAACACGAGCAGGCCGATCAGACTGGTCAGGAGTCCGGAGAGGGTGCTGGTCATGACATCATCCTCGGAGTCCGAGCGCGCCCACGTCGAGGCGCGGCGGAACACGTTCCACGGAGGAGGTCCGGTGCTGCGCATCACCTGGTCGGCCGGCACCCGGTCCGGCACCGCCTCGCTCGATCCGGGCGGCACGTTCGTCGTGGTGCGCCGGATGAACCTGCCCGAGGCCGAGCCCGTGCAGACGGTGGAGACCGACGGCTCGACCTTCCTGATGCTGCGACTGCCGTACGTGAGCGACCCCGCCCTCGTCGTGCGCGCCACCGCCGGCCAGCCCGTCGTGCACCGCGGACAGCGGGCCAACGGTGCCGTGGTCGAGCTGACGCCGCCGCACGGCGACGTGACGAGCCCGGCGCCGGGTCAGAGCATCTCGTTGACCGAGAGCGGCACTCGGATCGACCTGCGCTACCCGGACCTGCAGGTGTGCGTGACGGCACACTTCGACCGGCTCCCGAGCCCCCGGGCCGATTCCGGGACGGTGCAGCTGGGCGTCGACTCGCTCCAGCACGACGACAGCTGGCTGGTCGCGGCGATCGCGGTGGCGCTCTCGCCGGACCACGGCGTGGTGTCCCACGGCCGGCTGAAGGCCGCCTTCGCGCAGTGGCGCGGTGTCGACGAGCCCAGCGACGGGACGTTCGACCGCAACGTGCTGCGGCCTGCCCTGGAGGCCAGGACCCTGGAGCTGCCCGGCGCCCGCCTCAACAAGATCGTGTACCTCGTGGAGCGCTGCCGCCGCACGGCGGAGTTCCCCGAGCACGTGCTCGAGGAACTCCGCCGGCAGCTGGGCGACTGAGTCACCGCACGGGTGGGCTCAGATCTCGCCCTCCGCGTGCTTCACGATGAGCTCGCTCTTGCCCGGGTAGCGCACCTCCTCGACCACGGCCTGCATGATCGCCGACGGCTCCTTGGTGAACTGCGAGACGACCACGGTGACGATGAAGTTCAACGCCATGCCGATCGCTCCGAAGCCCACCGGGGCGATGTCGTAGAGCGGGTCGTTGCCCAGGAAGATGGGCGCGGACTCGCTCGGCAGCGTCCAGATGAAGTACGCCATCGTGACGACCAGGCCGACGGCCATGCCCGATGCCGCACCGGCAGCGGTGCACTTCTTCCAGAAGATGCCCAGCACGAGCATCGGGAAGAAGCTGGCCGCCGCCAGACCGAAGGCCAAGGCGACCACCTGGCCTGCGAACCCGGGCGGGTTGATGCCCAGCCAGCCGGCCACCAGCACCGCGACGGCCATCGAGATCCGCGCCACCACCAGCTGCTTCTTCTCGTCCGCCAGCGGGTTGATCCGCTTGTGGTAGACGTCGTTGGCGACCGACGACGAGATCACCAGGAGCAGACCGGAGGCGGTCGACAGCGCCGCTGCCAGTGCACCGGCTGCCACGAGTCCGACGATCGGCGCCGGCAGTCCCGCGATCTCCGGCGAGGCGAGCACGAGGATGTCGTTGTTGATCAGCACCTCGTTGCCGGCCCCACCGGCGAAGTCGATCGCCCCGTTGCCATTGAGGTCGGTGACGGCTCCACCGTCGAGGCCGGTGACCAGCCCGGCGTTGGTCCAGGTCTCGAACCACGACTGGTCGGCCAACGTTCCCGCCTGGGAGTCGCTCAGGATGTTGAACTTCGAGAACGCCGCGACGGTGGGGGCCGTCGTGTAGAGCAGCGCGATGAAGAACAACGCCCACAGCGCCGAGTACCGGGCCGCCCGCACGCTCTTGGCGGTGTAGAACCGCACGATCACGTGCGGCAGGCCGGCCGTGCCGAACATCAGCGTCGCCGTCAGCAGGAACATGTTGAGCTGGCTGTTGCCGGTCAGCGCCGAGGTGTACTCGCCGAACCCGAGCTCGCTCTGCAGTGCCTCGAGCTCGGTCAGGATCTGGCCGAAGCCGATCTGCGGGACCGGGATGTCGGTCAGCTGGGTCGAGATCGCCACGGCCGGGATCAGGTAGGCCACGATCAGCACGGAGTACTGGCACACCTGGGTCCAGGTGATGCCCTTCATGCCGCCGAGCACGGCGTAGAAGAACACGATCGCCATGCCGATCAGCACGCCGACCGAGGTGTCGACGGCCAGGAACCGGCTGAACACCACGCCGACGCCGGCCATCTGGCCGACGACGTACACGAGGGAGATGACGATCGCGGCGACGACCGCGATCAGACGGGCCGACTCGTTGTAACGGTCACCCACGAAGTCCGGCACGGTGTACTTGCCGAACTTGCGCAGGTACGGCGCCAGCAGCATCGCCAGCAGCACGTAGCCGCCGGTCCAGCCCATGAGGAACGCCGACCCGGAGTAGCCGTTGTAGGTCAGGGCGATGAGGCCGGCCATCGAGATGAACGACGCTGCGCTCATCCAGTCGGCGGCGATCGCGGCACCGTTGGCCGGAGCCGGGATGCCGCCACCGGCCACGTAGAAGCCGGCCGTGTCCGACACCCGGCTGGAGTAGGCGACGTAGATGTAGACGGCGAACGTCGCGACGACGAAGACGAGGGTCCACGCTTGGATCTCGGTCATGAGTGGTGAACCTCCGCGTCCTCTTCCTCGATGCCGTACTTCGCGTCGAGCTTGTCCATCCGCCAGACGTAGACGGCGATCAGCCCGAGGAAGACGAGGATCGAGCCCTGGTTGGCGAACCAGAAGCCGAGTGGGAACCCGGCGATCTCGACGTTGTTCAGCGCGTCGGCGAGGAAGATCCCGGCCCCGAACGACACGAGCGCCCAGATGGTCAGCAGGACCGCCATCAGCCTGAGGTTGCTGCGCCAGTACTCCTGGCGCGACGCTTCATCCATGAATTGCTCCGATCGTTGTCAGCAAGCGAGCGGACGAGACGGCCGCCAGGATGAACCAAGCAAGCGGGCAGCAACCCGGTCAAGGTAGAAACGTGGCCTGGATCACACGGGTCTGTGAACGGCGCGGATGGCTCGACCAGCGGCTCACGGACCGCCCCAAGGGTCCACGAAAGCCTGCCGTTCGACCGCTCGTCGCCGCCGACCGACCGCCCGTCGCGCCCCACCGACCGACCGTCGGACGACGAACGGCCCTGCGCACCTCGCAAGCCCCCTGACCCGGCGGCGAGGGCGGTTATCGTCGGATCATGAGCAGCAGCGGACTGACCGGAGCGTCGACCCGGACCACCACCCGACAGCCGATCCACCCCGGACGCAAGCGTCTCGGCGCGGCGACGGCCCTGGTGATGGTGGGGTCGTTCATGCCGTGGGTGAGCACCCAGCTGGGCAACCTCTCCGGCGCCGGGGGCCCCGGCATCTGGACCTTCTACGCCGCGATGCTGGGCCTGGGCGGGGCGCTGCTGCCGCTGCGCCGGCTCGCCGCTCTGCAGGCCGCGATCGTGGCCGGGGTCGCCGTCGCCCTGCCGGTCTGGCAGCTGGCCCGCATCGTCGACACCGTCGGCTTCGGCGGCTGGATGCCCGGTCCGGGCATCGTGCTGGTGCTGGGCGGTGGCGTGCTGGCCGGCGTCGCCGCCGTGCAGCTGGCGCGCGAGGCCTGACGACCCCGCGGGGGCTCAGCCCTTGGCGTCGCCGGTCTCGGGGTCGATCCGTTCGTCGATCGACTCCTCCACGTCGGGGCCGGAGCTGAAGACGACCTCCTCGGCGGTCTCGACGTGCTCGTCGGCCAGCAACGGGTTGACCTCGGCCTTCGGGGCGGGGCGCGCCCGGGCCTTCTTCGGGGCGGCCGCCTTCGCCTTCGCCTCGTCGGCCTTCTTCGACGCCTGATCGGTCGCTTCCTCGACCGTCTGGGTGGCCTTGGACTTGGCGTCCTCGACACGGGCGGCGGCGGTGCGCTTGGCCTGCTCGACCGTGTCGGTGGCCTTCTCCGCGGCGTCCTCGGCGGCGCCCTTCACCGTGTCGACGACGTCCTCGACGCGGGGGTCGTCCGAGACCTTGGCGGCGGCCTCACGAGCGAGGTCCTCGGCGCGGTCGGCGGCCTGCTGCACGCGCGGGTCGGCCTTGGCCTGCTGCGCGAGCCGCACGATCTCCTCGTACCGTTCACGCCCGGCCTTGGCACCGAGCACGTAGCCGCCGGCGAAGGCCGCGGCGAGGGTGAGCTTCTTGACGGGGTGGCGAAGGATGCGCATGTCCGCACGGTACCCACCGACGACGACACCACACCTGCCGGTGCAGGTGTGGTGTCGTCAGGTGGAGCGAGGTTCAGTCGTCGGAGACGACCACGTTCACCTCGATGTTGCCGCGGGTCGCGTTCGAGTACGGGCACACCTGGTGGGCCTTGTCGGCCAGCGCCTGCGCCTCGTCGTGCGGCAGGTCCGGGATGACGACCTCGAGGGTCACGGCCAGCTCGAAGCCGCCCTTGCCGTCGGAGCCGATGCTGACCTTCGCGCCGACCGAGGAGTCACCCAGGGTGGCCTTCTCGGAGCGGGCGACGGCCTGCAGCGCGCCGTGGAAGCACGCGGCGTAGCCGGCCGCGAAGAGCAGCTCGGGGTTGGCCGCTCCCCCGGCGCCGCCCATGTCCTTCGGGACGGCGAGGTCGAGGTCGAGCTGGCCGTCGTTGGTGCGGACGTGGCCGTCGCGGCCGCCTCCGGTGGCGAGGGCTTCGGCGGTGTACAGGGCATCCATGGTGTTCCTCCTGGTGGTGGATGGATCGTGCAGGAAAGGGGTGGGTCAGGCGCTGGTGTGGTCGAGCGACGCGACGCGGCGCGCGAGGGTCAGCAGGGTGGCGAACTCGGAGTCGTCGAGGTCGATCGTCTCGACCAGGCACTGCTGCACGCTCTCGGCGTGGTCGCCGAGCTCGCGGCCGGCAGCCGTGAGGTGCACGTGGACGCGGCGTTCGTCGGCGGCCGACGGGCGCCGCTCGACCAGCCCCTGCACCTGCATCCGCTTCAGCAGCGGCGACAGGGTGCCGCTGTCGAGCTTGAGCCGCAGCCCGAGCTCCGTGACGGACGGCCCGTCGGACTCCCACAGCGCCATCAGCACGAGGTACTGCGGGTACGTCAGACCGAGCCGGGTGAGCGGCTCGCGGTAGGCGCCGGTCAGCGCCCGCGAGGCCGCGTGCAGCGCGAAGCACAGCTGGTCGTCGAGTCGTACCGTGGTCATGTCACAACCGTTGCACACAACTTGGTTGTGCACAACCCCGACTACTCCCCCTGCAGCCGCCGCAGCACCTCGGGACCGCCGAAGCGCTCGATCATCTCCGGATCGCCGCACACCACGAGGTGGTCACGGGCGCGCGAGAGCCCGACGTACAGCCGCTCCTTCGCGCGGGCCAGGTCGGCGGTGTCGTTGACGGCGACGACGACCGCCGGCCGCTCCAGCCCCTTGAACCCCAGGACGGTGCCGTAGAAGACCTGGTCGGTGTCCCAGAACGACGCCCAGTAGGCGTCCTGCCCCTGCTCGAGGCGGTTGAGCTGCTCCTGGTGGCGCGACTGCGTGGTGAGCAGCGCGAGGTCGGAGGGCTGCCACCCCTCGTCGAGCAGCCGTTCGACCTCGTCGTCGGCGATGGACGACGCGTCCTCGCGGGCGCACGGCACGAACCGCACCGCCGGCCCGGACTCGGTGCCCAGCCGCATGCGGTTGGGCACCATGGGCTCGAAGGCCTCGCCGATCTCCTTGGTGTTGCGCAGGTTGCGGTCGAGCACGAGCGGCACGAGCCCGCCCGGCAGCTTGCCGAACCGCTGGAAGATCCGCTGGCCCTCGTCGGAGTAGACGTAGAGCCGGTCGTCCTCGTACTTGAGCGCCTCCAGCACCACCGGCCACCAGTCGTCGGCGAAGTCCTGCGCCTCGTCGATCACGATCGCGTCGAACAGCTCCGCGACCGGCTGCCGGCCGGCGAGGTCGAGCAGGGTCGCCGGGAGCTCGACCTCCCAGAAGTGCTGGTCGTTGTTGTCGCGGTCGACCTGGTGGCCCCACATCGCCCCGATGTCGTGGAAGGTGCCGACGTAGGCGGGGCGGTCCGTCGGGACGAAGGTCGACACCCGGCGGCGCATCCACTCACTGAGTCCGCGCGTGTACGACAGGAGGGCGACCCGCAGACCGGAGGCCGCCAGCCGACGGGCCTGCTCGACCGCCAGCCAGGTCTTGCCACTGCCGGCTCCCCCACGCACCTCGACCCGGGTGAGGGCCTGCGTGGCGTCGAGGATGTTGGCCTGCTCGGCGCTGAGCCGCTCGACCAGCTCGTCGCGGTGCGCGACGGCCTCCTCGATCGTGGCGCTGGTGAGCCGCTTCGGCGTGAAGCGGCCGGCCAGGGCGTCGTGGATCGCCAGGGCGTCCGAGGGGTCCGGCACGCGGTAGCCGGAGTCCTGCACGGCCAGCAGGTTGCGGAGCCGGGTGGCGATCTCGCCCAGGTCGTCGCGGTCGATCACCATGTCGCGGCTGCAGTCGGGGGTGCCGAATCTGCGGTCGAACTCGGAGTGCGGGAAGGCGACCGCGTGAGCCCACCGGATGCGCCGGCGGCCCATCCACGCCGACGACTCCTCGACCCAGTCGCGCAGGACGTGCTTGACCGTCTTGGCCTGGCCGACCGGGTCGATCCGGTGGTCGCCCCCGCGGTGCGCCTGCCACCAGTGCCCGTCCTCGCACCAGACCGAGCCTCCCTTGACCTCGACCACGACCACCCCGGAGCCGTCGAGCACCACCGCGATGTCCAGCTCGTGGTCCCGGGCGCGGGTGGTGAAGGCCTGGTTGGCGATGAGCAGGTCGCGCGGCCCGAGCTGGTCGCGCAGTGCGGTCCAGACGCGCCGTTCCGTGGCGTTCACGAAGTTCGGGTCCTGGGGCCACAACATCGGTCCACTCATGGCTCAGATCCTCGCACCGCGGGTGGACGGATCGGCGCCGCAACACCGCGGGCCGACCGTCGCGTGTCCGCCGGTCACGACGCCGGCCGCCGGCGAGCGAGCTCCTGGTTGGCGACCCTGCGGCAGACCCGCGCGACCCGGCGCCACTTGCGCGCCGACCTCTCGCGCGCGTCGATGACCGACTCCGCACGGCTCGGTCGCTGGGCATCGGCAGCAGTGAGCGCCATCGCGTCGGCGAGTGTCGCCCATCGGCGCAACCGAGGGATGTCGCTGCCCGAGAGGCGCAGGGCCAGGCGGTCCGCATCGACGTCGTTGGTCCAGATGCTGGAGAAGAGAAGCATCAGATCGGTGTCCGGGTGCTCTGCGGCCTCGCGACGCCGCCGCTTGCGCAGCAGCTCGTGCCGCAGGCCTGCGTGCCCCCGGCTGATCCGCAGCATGCCGTTCATCGCCCCCACCAGCTGCTCGGGCACGAACGGCTGGGCCGACACCGACGCGGACGCGATCAGGGTGTCGGCGTCGAGGAAGAACCGGACCTGGGGGTGCCGGCGCGAGAGCCGGTCGACGGCGCGGTGCGCCTTGCCGAAGCCGACCTCGGTGGCGAGGATCGTCCACACCTCGACCGAGCGGCGGCTGCGCACCGTGATCCAGACGGCTGCGCCGTCCTCGCCCCGGACCGGGATGTGGCCGTCGCGGTTCTTGTGGGGCGGATGGCCGAACTCCTCCCCCAGCGCGAGGTCGACCCAGTACGTGAGGTCGGCCATCGTGCTGGGACGCACGATGGCCGGGAGCGCCGGCTCCTCGGCGTCCGGTTCCGGCATCCCGCCGAGACCGAGGTCGAGGCCGGTGACCTGCACGAACGCGGGGTGGACGACCTGCCACAGGTCGCGCAGCACCACGCTCGCGGCGTGTGCCAGCCGGTCGACCTCACGCTCGGGCACGATCAGCACGGACGTGTCGGACAGCCACTCGAAACCCAGGTCGAGCAGCACCAGGTCGGCCCGGCCGTCGAGGTCGTACGGCTCCTCGACGTCGTCGTCGCCGCGCCACCACAGCTCGAGCCCGTCGTCACCACGGGTGATCTGCAGGACCGTGCAGTCGACCTCGGCCTCGGGCCGCAGCTCCACGTCACTGTCCCGTCCCGCAGCGAGACCGTCGGCCAGCGCCCGGCGGAACGCGCGCCACGCGGTCTCCACCGCGTCGTCGACGCCCGATCCGCGGGAGGACCTCTCCTCCACCTGCTCCGACTCGTCCATGTCGCACCTCCGGCTCGTCCGCTGATGCGCTCAGCCTAGAGGGCATCGCCGACAAATCAATGCCTGATGCATAACTTCTGGGCGGATGTCGGTCAGGGCCGGCGCTGTTGCCGTTCGGACATGATGCGCTCCATCGCGCGCTTCTGGACCTCGGCGAGGACGTCGAGCCGGTGGTCGGCGTCGAACTCCTCCACCAGGTCGACCAGCTGACAGATGAGGTCCTCGCGCGTGGACAGCCGACTGCGTCGGGGCGGCGCTCCGGACACCTCGGCGGACAGGCTCGAGGCCACGCCGCCCATCCGGACTCCGTCGATCAGGTTGTCCGAAAATCGCTGTGCCTGCAGCACCTCCTCCGGGTCGTCCTCGTCCCGCGGAATGGCAGCCTCCAGCTCCATCGGGCTCATGCCCAGGGCCTCGGCGATCTTGGCGGCCGCCTTGCGCGACGGCTTGCGCAGCCCGGTCTCGATCTGCGACACGTACGGGTACGACAGCTCGGAGCGCTCGGCCAGCTGTGACCGGGTCATGCCCCGGCGCTTGCGGTACTCCACGACGACGCGTCCGAAGGATCTCTCACTTGACACAATTATGCTCCTTGCATCATTCTGTCCGTGCCGAGCATTATGCTCACGGCATAGCCTACCGGAAAGGGGTCGTCATGAGGATCACGACGCGCTTGAACCAGGACCAGTACGGGTGGATGGCCGAGAACCTCGGCAGCCACGACGACGCCTACGTGCTGGTCGACGTGGAGGCCCCCGCCCTGCCGACGCGTGAGGACGCTCTGCCGACCCGCCTGGTCGTCGTCCTGGACCGCAGCGGCTCGATGTCGGGCGCCCGCCTGGACCACGCCAAGCGCGCCCTGCGCCAGGTGGTGGAGGCGCTGTCGCCGAGCGACAGCTTCGGGCTCGTCACCTTCGATCAGCACGTCGAGGTGGCCGTGAACGCCGGACCGGTCACCGACCCCGCCGCGGTGCTGCGCGCCGTCGACGCGGTCCGCCCCGGCGGCAGCACCGACCTCGCCGGCGGCCTGATCGAGGGACTCCGGCAGGCGACCCTGCTCGACGGGGACGCCCGGGTGCTGCTCATCAGTGACGGCCACGCCAACCAGGGGGTCGTCGATCCCGACGCCCTGCAGACGTTCACCGCCCGCCACCTCGATCGAGGGGTCACCACGTCGACCCTCGGCATGGGGCTGGGCTACGACGAGACTCTCCTCGGTGCCGTGTCCCGGGGCGGCACCGGGGAGCAGCACTTCGCCGAGGAGGCCGACACCGCCGTCGGCGCCATCACGGCCGAGTGCGGCGACCTCGCGGCCCAGCGCTTTCTCCAGTGCCGCCTGACGATCGTGCCGGGCAGCTCGATGGCCGGACTGCAGGTCGTCAACGACGTCGCCGTACACGCCGCCGGCGACGGCAGTCAGGTGACGATCGGTGGCCTGCGCCCGGGCGACTCGCGCTCGCTGGTGCTGCAAGTCAGCCCGCACACTGTGAGCCGACCCGGGCGTCGCAAGGTCGCCAAGGTGCACCTGGACTGGGTGTTCGCCGACGACCTGACCGAGCACTCCGCCAGCACCTCGGTGTGGGCGCGGGTGGCCCGCCCCGGCGATCCCCACCCGCAGGTCGACCGCGACGTGACGGCCGAGGTGGTGCTCCAGCGGGCGCTGCGTCGCAAGCGGGCCGCCGTGGCCGCGATGCAGGCCGGTGACACCGACGAGGTCGGCCGGATCGTGGCCAACATCTCCCGGTTCCTCAGCCGCTGGCAGGAGCTCATCCCCCGCAATCGGTGGGACGAGCTGCTCGACGTCGACCGCTCCGCCCAGCGGCTGTGGCAGCAGGCCCGCGACGGGGCCTGGGAGGACCAGAGCCGCATCGCCAAGCTCGAGGTCATGGGCAGCGCCCGCATGTCGCGCAACCGTGACCGCAACCGTCCCACTCCCCCGTCCCGAGATCGAGGAACTTCATGAAGCGCAAGCATGTCGCGGCCCTGGCCGCAGCCGTCGTCCTGGTGGGCGGCGGCGCCACCGCCGGCTGGCTGGTCGTCGAGGACCGCCGCGAGCAGGCGGAGCGCGACGAACGCCGCGCCGAGCGCAAGGCCGACCGCATCGCCAAGGAGGTCGCGGAACGGGCGGCGTACGAGGCCTGTGCGGCCGGCACCCAGCCCTACCTGCAGGCGGTCCAGGCCGTTGACGGTGCGGTGAGCGTCGGCGTCAACCTGAACGAGTACGGCACGCTGGTGCGGGCGGCCTCGATCGCGGCACGCCAGATGCCGTCGGTCGACGCCCAGTGCGGGACGGACGTCGTCGACCATCTCGACGCGGCCATGGTCGAGTACGCGGCGGTGGGGACCCAGTGGAACGACTGCGTCTTCTCCGACGACGACTGCGACGTTGATGCGTTGGACTTCAGCCCCCAGTGGCAGTCCGCGTCCACGACCCTGTCCTTGGTCGAGATGTCGCTGCTGACCCGTGAGCTGGAGACGACGTGAGCGGCCCGGCCTCGTCTCCCGGACCGCACCGGGATCGGCGCCTAGCATGACCGGGGTGAAGTTCCTCGCCACCGCCGACTGGCAGCTCGGCATGACGGCCCACTTCCTGCCCGCCGAGGCGCGCGACCGCTACCGCCAGGCCCGCATCGACGCAATCCGACGCATCGGCGAGATCGCTGCGGCCGAGGGTGCGCAGTTCGTGGTCGTGGCCGGCGACGTGTTCGAGTCCAACCAGCTCGACCGCACGGTGGTCGCGCGTGCGCTGACCGCCATGGGCGAGATGCCCGTGCCGGTGTGGCTGCTGCCCGGCAACCACGACCCCCTCGATGCCGGGTCGATCTACCTGTCCGAGGAGTTCGAGCGCCAGCGCCCCGGCAACGTGCACGTCTTCACCGAACCCGGGCTGCTCGAGGTCGCCGACGGCGTCGACGTCGTCGCGGCGCCGTGGTTCAGCAAGGCCCCGCTGTCGGATCTGGTGAACGACGCCATCGCCGGCGTCGATCCCGACGCGACCCGCGTGCGGATCGTCGTCGGCCACGGCGCCGACTGGACGGCCGACTCCGGCGATCTGAAGTCGGTGAAGGTCGCCGACGTCGAGGCTGCTGCGGCCGCTGGCCGCATCGACTTCTGCGTGCTGGGCGACCACCACTCGCGCCGCCAGGTCGCGGCCCACACCTGGTACCCCGGCACCCCCGAGGTCACCCGCCATCGCGAGCAGGACCCCGGCCACGTGCTGGTCGTCGAGCTCGGCGACGGCGACCCGGTCGTCACCACTCACGACGTGGGGCAGTGGGCGTTCGACGTCGTCGAGGCCGAGCTGAGCTCCCGCGCCGACGTCGACGACCTCGACGCCCGGCTCACGGCGCTCCCCCATCCGGAGCGCCGGGCCGTCAAGCTGCGGTTGACCGGCACGCTGAGCCTGCAGGACAAGGCCCGGCTCGACCTGCGGCTGGAGCACCACGGCAATCTGTTCGGCAGCATCGAGCACTGGGACCGCCACACCGACGTGGCCGTGCTGCCGGCCGACGGCGAGGTCGGCGACCTCGGGCTCACCGGCTGGGCCAAGGACGCCGTCGACGAGCTGGCCGAGGCCGGTCGCACCGAGGGCGCGGGCGGTCAGGCCGCCCGCGACGCGCTCGGCCTGCTCTACCGGCTCAGCGGAGGTGCCGCATGAGGCTGCACCGTGTGACCCTCACGAACTACCGCGGCATCACCGAGTCGACGGTCGAGTTCGCCGACACCGGCGTCACCCTGGTGTGCGGCCCCAACGAGGTGGGCAAGAGCTCGATCCCTGAGGCGCTGGGGCTGATCCGCGAGTTCAAGTCCAGCTCGGGCCACCGGCAGGTGAAGGCGGTCAAGCCCACCCACGTCGACGCCGGCCCGTGCCGGGAGATCTCGGCCGACAGCGACTGCTCTCCTGCCAGCTCGATCAGCAGGGACGTGCGTCCGCCAATATCGAGCACAGGTTCCATCAGGCGGGCCACCAGGTTGGACGGCGGCACCCGCTCGAGCGTAGCGGCCTCTTCCTTGAGTCGCTCAGCCTTGTTGTCGTCGCGGGCGGCCTTCAGCACCGCCTGCTGTCCGTCCTCCCGCTCGACCAGCAGGGCGATCGAGGTCGAGCCCTCACCCAGCCGGCGGACGACAATCATGTCGTCCGCCACCAGATCGCCGGGGACCGCCTCCACTGGGTCGACGAGTCCGCTGTCCTCCGGCGGGCTGGTGATGTCGTTGAGGACCTGGTCCAGCTCGGTGAGGTACTGGTCGATGCCGGCGCAGCGTTCGTGGACCCGCGGGCAGGTCGCGCTCCACACGGCGTCCTCCAGCGCTTCGAGTGGTGAGTCGACGTCGGCGGACAGCATCAGGCCCTCGTCTGACTCGAGCCTGGCCCGCAGGCTCGCTTCGTCAGCGGCGGGAGCCTTCCCAGTGATGACGAGGTAGGACAGCGCGCCGACGGAGAACACGTCGGCGAGTCGGCGGTCGACCGTCATCCCGCGCAGCACCTCGGGCGCGGCATACACACGGTCAGACTCCGCAGCGTGGTCTGCGAGATCACGAGCGTGATGGGTGGTGGTGCTCGACGCCGCATCGGCAGACCCCGCGCTCTGCCAGTCGCGCACCAGAACCCGGGGCATGCCTGACGCCTGCGGGCAGACGGAGACCGACGACGGGTCCAGACCGCGGTGGGCCAGTCCGTGGCCATGGGCGTACCGGATGACCTCGGCGAGCTCGCGGACAACATGCAGCCGGACCTCGATGGTCGCGGCGGCACCGTCGCCGTCCACCCAGGTGCTGAGCGGGACTGCGCCCTCGACGTCCTTAAACACCAGGCCTGCCGCCGCGCCCTCCATCTCGTGGTACTCCGTCGGTGCCACGAGGCCCGGGTGGCTCAGTCCGTACAGCTGCTCGTACTCACGGCGTGCCGCCTGCTGGACCAGTGCCACCTCGCCGGCGCCGGAGCCCTCGGGCACGAACCACCGGCGAACTCGTGCACGTTGGTCGCCGAACGTGGCGTGATGAGCCCGGTGGTCCACCCAGCCCCAGCCCGAACCGAGCTGCTCGTCGTCCAGCACCCACTGGCCGACCTTGATCTCGCGGGAGCGTCGGCGGAGGCCGATCTCGGTCAGCAGCCGTTCGAGCGACTTGCGCTGCGGCGACCCGAGCGGGCCGCCACGCCGCGGCGGCATGCCAAGGCGGTCGACGACGATCCGCCGCATGCCGTTGTTCGTGGCGTCGTCGCGCCCGAACACCAGCTGGCGAACGTTCTCCGGGAGGCCACGCGCGTCAACCGCCGCGCCGTGGAGGAACAGTGACTCGTGCACGAAGGGGATCTCGACGTTGTGCCCGAGCCTCTTCGCGGCCCGTTCGAGCCACTCCTTCAGCGCCTTGGCCTTCGTGCTGGTGAGGCCCAAGGGGTTGCCGCGTCGCTTTGGGTGGGCAAGCCCGGGGTTGTGCTCAAGCCAGTCGTAGTCGTTGCCGGTGATCCGCCCGGCCCATGCCTTGAGTTCCACGAGGTGCAGGCCGGCGGGCCCCAGGACCAGCAGGTCGACCTCGTACTGCCGGCCGTCCTTGTCGATGAACTCGAAGTTGGACCACGCGTGGTAGGGCTCCGACGACGGGAGGTTGTCTCGGACGAACTCCAGGCCTTCGCGCTCGTGGACGAACCGCGACGGGGTGACCTCGGTCCAACGACCTGAGTCAGCCCGCACCGTTCCCCCGCCCGTGTGAAGTCATCGATCCTGTCGCCGTCAGGCGTCCTGTGACGATATCAACGCAGCGAGGCCGTGCGGGCTCGTTTCGACCTTGACACCGCTGCAGTCTGCGGTGAAGCTGACTCCGGTGACCTGGGGTGGCACCTCGCCCACGCGCGGGACGTCGCTCGCGGAGAAGAAGGCCAGGCTCTCGGCGGCCTGCTCCTCGTCGAACCGGTGTGACACGTGGCGGGCCCACTCGGCCCCGAGAGTCTCGGCGACCACCTCGTGGACCCGCATCTGGCGGACTGGATCTGCTGCGAGCAGGCTCTTGACGCGCTTGATGAGGTCGTCGACGGACGTGCCCGCGGCGGTCTCCGTGGTCATGATCGACGCGATCGTAACCGTGGCTCCGACAACTGGCAGCAGCTGGTGGAGCGAGAAGATGTGTCGCCGCTCGGACTTGGTGGTCGTCTTGACCTCGAGCCTGCTGCCGTTGGCCGCGAAGTCGAATGCGTCGTCGATGCTGGCGTGCCAGGCATCGATGGTCGCCGGCAGGTCGCGGCTCGCGCACAGGACGAACAGCTCACCCCACAGGCCGAGCACGCTGCCGCGCGGGTTGGGGCTGGCATCGAAGAGGTGGACGAGGCGACGCATGGCGATGCTCACCTCGCCCGGTGCAGGGTCGGGCCCGATGACCTCGACCAGGTTGGCGACGACGTGGAGGAACGGCTCCAGGTACTCTGCCTCCCCGAGCCGCAGCCGCATCAAGCCGAAGCTCCCCTGCTCGACGGTTCCATCGGCGAACCGCACCGCCAGCGTGATGCTGGGGTCGAGCGACAACCGCCACAGCTGCGTCGGCGGTTCGGGGTTGGTGTCCGCTGGGGTCAGGAGCACCACGGCGTTGTCCACGTCGCGACCGATCTTGAACCCGGGCGCGCTGGGAACGTCGACCACGTCGAAGCCCTGCTCCGCGCTGGACCTGATCGACTGGAGCGCGGCGACCAGCTCCTGCCCCGTCGTCATAGATCCCCGTCGAGCTGAATCAGCGCGCCGCCAGCAAGATCGTGCGGCAGTCGGAAGTTCAGGCCAATGGCGTTCCACGCCGGACCGCTCTTGCCTGTCACGTTGTGCACCTGCAGGCTGAAGAGCTCGTCGGAGAAGAACTCCCGGTCGCCCTGGTAGGGGCCGTTGGGCGCCTTGCCCTGCTGGAGGTTCGACACCGCGGCGCCGTCACTCGCCAGTGACCGCGAACGTTCGCGCAGACCGTCCATCAGGTAGATCTGAGCCCCCAGGTTCGGCCGGTCATCCAGCCGCGCCTTCAGCACCAGGCACAGCTGCTGGACCAGGACCTGGTCCTCGACTGTGCCCTGCCAGTCGATCAGCAGCTCGTCGACGACCGCCGCCAGGGAGGTCTCGTACACCTGGTTCCGGTACTCGGTGGTCCGCTGGTCCCGTGGATCGTCGACCACGTCCCCGCCGTGCTGCGCGTTGAAACGGTGGAGCCGATCGCGGTTGACACCAGCCATGGCTCCGAGGTCCCCGATCCGGTCGACCGCGTTCCACGTCCCGCCGCGGAAGCGGCTGTGCAGGTACGGGAGCTCGATGACGGCCTTGCGGGTGGCTTTGAACGTCGGATCCAACAGCATCTGGCGGGTCCAGTCCTTCAGGCTCATCCCGGCCAGCTCGGCCTTCTTGAGCTCGGCTCGCAGGTGCTCCTCGTGCTCGACGTAGTGCTCGTAGGAGTCGGCCAGGCTCACGGGCAGCCACGCCCGACACAGGTCGCCGTAGCTCGCCTTGTAGCCGAAGAAGCGCGCTCGCTGCTGGATGGTGTCGGCGTTGCCCACACCAACACCTCTCGGCATGAAGGTGACGGCCAGCCCCTCGATCGTGAATCCGCGGTCGAGCTTGTTACCACCGATCACGATCCATGCCGGCGCCGTCGCCCAGTTGAGGTCGTCGGCGTTCGTCGGATCAGAGTTGATCACCCGAACCTGGGTGGCTCCCATCCACCAGTGGATCGACTCCAGCAGCTCGTCGAGCGGCGGGACCTCGCGCTGGGCAGTGGACACAAGGTCGTCGTACGCGGGACGGAAGTAGGCGTCGACCAGCTCGTCGCGGTCGATGCTCCGGCTCGCGAGCAGGTCGGCCCAGCTGGACCGCAGCGTCTCGACGAACTGTCCGTAGATGGTGTGCATCTCGACGCCGTGCGACGGGTGCACGAGCATCGAGACCATCTGCTCGTGGGGCAGCATCGCCTTGGCGAGGAAGAAGGTGGCGAAGGCGCTCTTGAGCGGCTCCGGCGGCTCCGCGGCGGCCGAGTCCAACGCGTCTGCTACCTCTGCGTCGTTCATGGTGCGCACGAAGGACCCACGGTGGTCGTCAAAGAAGTACTTGCCGCCCGTGTAGCCCAGACCCGGGGAGAGCACGTTGACATGATCCGGGGACAAGGCATCCGCCAGGCTGATGAGCAACGGAGCCTGGGGAGTGGCCGTGTACATCACGTACGAGCTGTTCGGTGCCGCGTCCCGCAGACCAAGGATCGATGCGTAGGTCGCTGTCTCTTCCTTGACCCCGTCGACGACGCGGCCGGCATTCATTCCGGCCTGGTCGGCTTCATCGTCGATGACCAGCACCGGCAGTGATTCGATCGGCACCCCGTAGTTGCCGAGCAGAGCCAGCAGGTCGCGGACGTTCGTCAGGCGGGTGGTGTTCTTCATGACCGTGACCACCGTGGTGCGCCGGAACATCTCGGGTGTCTTGGGATTGGTCATGGCCTTGACGTGCGTGGCGATCTCGTTCGCGCGAAGCGAGGTCGCGTCAGGGTTCCTCAGAAGGAACCACGGGCTCAGACCGCCGTCGCGCTCAACTCGCAGGTCCTTCACCAGTCGGTCCGCCGTCTGGCTGTGCAGGCTGATCTTCGTGCCGGCGAGCAGAATCACGAGCGGGAACCCGTTGTCCCGCGCCATGGCAGTCAGAGTCGTGAAGGACAGCGTCTTGCCGCTCTGCACATATCCGACGACCAGGCCAGTCCTCGGTTGCGCTTGCCCCGAGGCGGGATCCACGCACCTCGCGAGGATCGACCGCGTCTGGGTCAGGACCTGGGCGCGTGTGGCGTCGTCCGACAGCGCGGTCTGGACCAGTGAGGTCGTCTCGGGTCCGATCGTCGGCGCCCACGAGGCCAGTGGGTCGGCCGCAGCGGCGGGGACAACTTCGACGTGTTGTTGGTCATCGGTCATGTCGGTCACGCCTTCGTCGAGAGGTAGTTGCGGAGGACTACGTTCGCGTTCTTCGTCACCAGTCCCGGCATGCTGGCTCCACTGCTTCGAGCGATGGCCTGGCCAAGACCCATCGCGATGGCCACCCGCCAGACCGGCTCGAGCTGATCTCCCGGCAGCTCGCAGTAGGCCCGCATAAAGGGGTGCGCCTGGTTCACCTTGATCGTCACGGCTGGTTCTACACCGCCCAGCTCTGACACCGAGAGCCAGTCGTGGTTGGCCTCGTCGGCGACAAGCTGGAAGGTCACCTTCCACCGCTTGCCCACCACGTCGATGGTGAGCTCGCGGTCGACCTGCATGACCTCGGTCGACGAGAGCGGCTCGGGGATTCCGTCCGATTCCGCGCTGGGGGGAAACTCTACGACCGGATGCGGTGAATAGTTGATGTCCGGAGCCTGCTCGAAGGTCTTGACGATCGTGTCGAGAATGCGCTGTGCCTCATCGGTCGGGACGATGACAGGCTTGCGCGACCGGTAGTTCTCGGCCTGTCTCAAGATCGGCTGAGGTTCCCGGTCAAGCTCGGCCTTGAGCTCGGCGAGGAACTCGTCCTCCTCCTCGTACCAGACGAGGGCGTCCTTGGTGTAGGTCACGTTGAAGTCGTCCATGTGCATCTCGCCGAAGACTCGCTGCGACCGGAAGCTGTTGGACCGGCCAAAGATGACTTCCGGCCGGTAGGTCTCCTCGCCGGCTCCGGTGACGACCTTGTTTCGGTAGAACAGGGCGATGCCAGCGGTGGCGGTGGCGCCCTTTTCGCGGATCCCGACGAAACCCTGGACACGTCGGCCTGACGCGAGCCGCAGGTCGACCTCCTTGCGCCAGACATGATCGTCCCCATCAGGTGTCCGCCAGTCGGGCGCCTCGAGAATCGGAGGTTCAGCGAACACCAGCGGCTCACCGTTGAACGTGATGAGCACGTCGCCATTGCGGATGAACTGACGGTAGATGCCGCCCAGGTACTCCTTGATCTTGCCCAAGGTCTTCGTCTGCGGAACTCGGTAGAGGCCTTCCATCCGGACCTCGGTGAAATGCACCTCCGCGGCCTCCGCCGTCTCCTCGACGTCGAGGCTCTCGTTGCGCGACTCGACGATCGCAGGTACGTCGAAATCCACCTTGCGGGTGGTCCGCTCCCCCAGGTTGGTTGACCGCACCGACCACCGTCGGGCGAACCAGCAGCACGCTGCCTTCATGCCGACCCCGAACTGCGACAGGCCGCTCTGGTCGGCAGGCGGGTCTGCCACCCGAAATGCTCGAGGCCAGTCCACGCCGGAGATGCCCGCTGCGTTGTCGCGGACGCTGATCGAACCACCGTCGGCCCTGTCGATCTCGATGTCGATCCTCAGCTGGTATTCGGGGCCCTCGACGTCGCGCAAAGCGTCGCGGTTGGCAACGTAGCTCTGGATGGCGTTGTCGACCAGCTCTCCCAGCGCGTACCAGGGCTGATATTTCATGTGCGGGAAGAGGTTGAGCATCCCCACGCCCGGCCTGATGCTGATGCTGTCGTCCGACATGTTCTCCGTTCTGAGCAGTTCTATGCATGTAGCATATTCCGAGGAGCCTTCCACGTCGTGGCAAACGCTCAGGATGCACGACGACCAGTGGTTAGGATCACATCATGGCGAGGCTGCGGAGCATGCAACACGTGTCGGCCGACCGGATTTCTCTTCACCAGGAGACGGACTGCGGGTGGCGCAGCTTCCAGGCCGACGGCGAGCGGATCCTGCAGCTGGACACCTACGGCTCGGACGGCCGTGCCATCTCCGGCAAGGTGAGTCAGTCGGTCCAGCTCGACCAGGCACATGCCCAGCAGCTGGTCGACATCATTCGACAGACCTTCCCTGGGGTGAAGTAGGTATGCCGTTCCCTTTGATCTTGCTTGCCCCGCCCGTGGTCACCATCGGTGTGGCCGTCGCAAAGTTGCTGTACGACGAGAACGAGAAGAACAAGAAGAGGAACGCGAGCAAGAACAGCGGCAAGAAGAAGCCCGCTCAGCAGAAGACCGTGGCCATTCTCGGTCCGCGTGGGTCAGGCAAGTCGTCGCTGGTGCAGCTGCTCGTCAACGGCCGGGTCCCCGATGTCGTCCGCCCCACAAACTTTCTCGAGACGGAGCACTCAACGACTCGACTGGGCAAGCACGAAGTGGCTCTCACCATCCACGACGTGTCAGGGGACCCTAGTTCCAGGAAGCAGTGGAAGTCGGCTGCCAAGGCCGCCAACCTCGTCGTGTTCGCCATTTCGGCCGAGGCCGTGCTCACCGACGACGGGTACGAGACGGCCAGATCCGCAGCAAACTTCTACGGCGGATTGGACTTCAAGCGGCGCACTGTCCTGGTCGTGAGCCACGCGGACATGGCCGAGCCGCAGACCTCTGAGACATACGAGCACCTGCTCAACCACGTGCGGGTGAAGACGCTCTTCAAGCTGGTCGGAGCAAAGGACCTCGTAGCAGCAAACTTGTTGAAGCACGCCGACCAGTCGAGAGCGATCATCACCATCCGTACAGCTCTCAAATGAGCGCCCAGAAGCCGGCGTACATCTTGTCGTTGCAGCCTGCTGACCCCCGCGCCGACACCATCGTGGTCCTCGACGGGCGGCTGGTCTCTGCAAGTGAACGCGGTGCACGCCGGGTGGCAGAGGACTTCCTGTTCGAGGCCTCCTCCACCAGCACGCACCGCGCAGACTTCCGCGTCGCTGAGGTGCCTGTGGTGGAGACCGTCCCCTCCGCCCGACCCACTGACCTTCGGATCGCCCTGGTTGCTCGGACAGATGTCCCCATCTCTGTGCTCACGACGGCTCTCGAGGTGATCTGCGACGCCTCCCACGTGCGGGTCGCCGCCGCCGATGTCGAGGGACTGCTCACGGCCCCCGTCCCGCGGTACAACTCCATCACCAGGCAGGTGACGCCGTCGCGGGGCGGAGTAGTTCAGCGGATTGTCGACTGGCTCAAGTTCCAGCTACGGAGATGAGAGAACCTTGACCACACTTCCGGACCGTCCTGAGGAACGGCGCATCATCATTGTTCGTAGTCCTCAGGACTACGAACAGGTCGACTTTGAGGAAACCTCCGAGGTCACCAGGAACGGCGATGTCGCTTTCGTCTCGAGCCAGCCCGAACGTAGTGCCGGGCAGCTCGTCCTTGACCTGCAACGACGAGGGTTGCTGGAGGCCGGGGCTGTCCTCGTCCAGAACCCATTCAATCCGCTTTCCTACTTCAGGATCGACGACGCCGAGGACCAGATCGGCATCAGGAAGTCGCACCTCATCGTCCAGCTCTGCCAAGTTCTCGGTGCCTCCAAGGTCTCGGTGATCTCGGCCCGCGACGAGAAGCACAACCTCGAGATGCGGGTCGAAGCTGGTCTCGTCGTCCCGCGGGGCAGTTTGAAGGGCGAGGGGAACCGGAAGCGGCTCGAATCGTTCGTGGCGTCCGCCAGCATCATCGATGAGCTCACGGGTAGCGCGGCACCAGACATTGAGACGGCCCGGGATCTCCTGGAACGTGCGGGACTCGACGACGACATCGCCCTGCATCAGCTGGTAGTCGCGCGCGCGCACCCCACGAACACGCTCAGGAAAAGGACCGTCAAGGTGAACATGACGCAGGAGGCCAGCCGCACCATCGATGCCGTGATCGAGGCACGACACCTTCTGGCCAAAGCAGGCGGAAAGTTCCGCTCCTCCGAGGTGCGCCGGACTAGCGTCACCTTCACATACGAGATCGAGTTCGGCGCTGACGTTTCTTGAGTAGCCACGGTGTGATGTGCTCCGGATCGTGAGTGTCAACGACTTCGTCCCGGCTGACAGCAAGTTGGAGGCGGTGACTCGTCTCAGCGCGTTGGTCGGTGCGCCTCCAGAGGGCCTGGGTCCGGGCAGCAAGGAACGGAAGACCTTGCTGGTCAACCTGGCCGCAGCGCTGGGTCTGACGGTCGACACCGACGCAGACAAGCCCGAGCTCGCGCGACAGATCTCGACCCTTCTCGGCATGGCATGGACACCTGACTGCTGGTCTGCCGGCCACACCATCACGCTGGTCGGGCTGAACAGGCTGCTCAGCGGCACGCACCGAGAGGTGAAGCGGCGCGAGACGCTCTCGCAAGGGAGCTCCTCACGGCATCCGGTCCCTGCCCGGAGCAAGCTCGAGGCTGTCACCCGCATCAGCTCGCTGACCGACGGTCCCCCGCAGACCCTCGGTCCGGGCAGCAAGGAGAGGAAGTCCGTCCTCACCGACCTGGCCGACGGCCTGGGTGCGCCCGTTGACGTCACCCTCGACAAGCCCCGTCTGGCGGAGGCTCTCGTCAATCACCTCGGAGGGTCATGGGACGACTCGTGCTGGTCGACCGGCAGCACCATCACGCTCGAGGGTCTCAACCGTGTCCTGATCGGAGCCGAACGCAGGCTCAAGGCTGATTCTCCCGTCGTCGGTGGGATGTTCTCCTCCCCCGCCAAGGAGGCGCAGGCACTTCTTGCTGTGGTGGCTGACGCCGTACCTGTGCGAATGGACGGACGCAGGAGCGTCGAGGAGATGCATGCGGCGGAATCGAGGCACTGGGCCCAGGACGAGTGGCGAGGCTTCTACTTCGAGCACATCGCTCTCCCTGCCCTTGTCAATGGCTTTGGCGGCGGCCCCACCACCGTGGAAAACACGGTCTTCGACTACAGCCTCGGTGAGATCTGGGACCTGAAGTGCCACGGCGACGACTCACCAGCGGCCATCCTCAACGCCTGTGAGGCGATCGACACCTGTCTGAAGACCAGAGGGTTCGGTCTGCTCGTGCTCGAAGGGACCACCGTCCTGGATGACGGTGAGTTCCGAGAGTGGCAGCGAGAATTTCGGGTTGCCAACGGTAGACCTCCGAAGCCGCGATCACGTCCTGCGGCGTACGAACGACGCTCAAAGGTCGCCTTCGTCCCCGCCCGGTTGGACGCCTTCTTCTTCGAGGACGGCCGATCGTTCGAGCTCGCGAAGGAGGAAGGGCTGGTGACCGTCATGTCGCAGGGGCGCCAGACAGACGGATCGCCGCGCAGGCCCAAGTACGTGCTCCAGACGGCAAAGGCCGAGGGCACCCGGTTCCACGTCGCACACCTGCCACTGCCGGTCAGATGAGCGGTGAGGAACCCGGTCGGGTCTCCCCGGGTGGAAAGTTCTCCCGACGGATGTCGAAGCTCGCGCGGGCAGACACGGCGCCCGAACTCGCGCTACGTCGAGAGCTGCACCGTCGCGAACTTCGCTACCGGGTGCAGAAACATGTGCCCGGCAACCGGCGCCGTCGCATCGACGTCGCATTCACCAGAGCCAGAGTGGCTGTGTTCGTGGACGGCTGTTTCTGGCACGGCTGTCCGGAACACCACACCCAGCCCATCACCAATCGCGAATGGTGGGAGTGGAAGGTCCAGCGGAATCGCGACCGCGACGCCAACACCAACGAGCTACTCACACGACACGGGTGGACTGTGATCCGGGTCTGGGAGCACGAGGACCCGGCGGAGGCTGCGGACCGGATCGAACTACTCGTCCGGCGGCCTGACTAGTCGGTGTTTTTCGAAGCAGCCTCGAGCACACTGGCCCATTGATCGCCCGAGCGCTCCATCTGAGCACGCGCGACGTGGGACACGACGCCAACGTTGACGCCGTTGCCAAGTTGCTTGTAGGTGAGTGCATCCGGCTGACCAGGGAAATCGAACCAGTCCGGCAGCCCTTGCAGACGGGCCGCCTCGCGAGGAGTGATGCGGCGAAGAGGCTTGCCGAGGATCGTCGTCTGGGTGATGGCGACCAGGGCAGGTACGTAGGTCGGCCGCTTGACGCGGATGCCGGACGGGCGGAAGTGCATGATGCAGTCCTCTAGGGAAGCAGAATCCTGCGCCTGCCACTCGAACTTCCGGCGCGACGCAGGAAGGTCTGCCAGGTCGTCAAACTCTTCCAACCAGGGGTCGAGGATGGCTGAGTGCTCCGTGTAGAACTCGGCGTTCTTGCGGAGGAAGTTCTTCTTCCATGCAGGAAGTTCCGGTGAGATCACCAGATCGTCGGAATGGATGAAGGCATCTACCCACACCGGGAACCCCGGGAGCTTCTCCACGCCGGCAGCACGAAGCCGCAGTACGAACTCGGACCAGACGTGGACCCAGTGCTGCTCGGTGGCCGTCAGGTCGTAGTTGGCGCGATCGGCGATCTCGCTCTCGTCCTGGAGGATGTCCGACAGCTTCCAGTCCTGCGGGTTCCAGCCCTCGATCGGTCGGTTCACCACCACTGGCTCGATCTCGTCCTGAGCACGATCATCGCCGACGTAGGTGCCGACGATGAAGACGCGTTCACGGATCTGCGGACTGCCACCCATCCACGGCGGGAGCAGATGCGGGGAGAAGACGGCCGGGGTCGAACTGACTTGGTAGCCGAGATCCCTCAGCGAGCTGATGATGACGTCCCACTCGTGGGTGTGGCGGGGCCCAGCAATATTGCGGACGTTCTCGAGCAGCACGATCGACGGACGGTGCTCCTCCAGGATCCGCAGGATGTTCCAGAAGAGAGTGCCGCGCGCCTCGTCCATGCCTCGCTGGAAGCCAGACTTGGAGAACGGCTGACACGGGAACCCCGCAGCCAGGACGTCGTGCGGCGGAACCTTCACGACCGGATCGGTCTCCGGCACGATGTCGCCAGCCACCGGCATGTTCCAGTTGTGCTGATAGATCTTCGCGGCTGCCTCATCGATCTCAGACGCGTAGACGCACTCTCCGCCCAGCTCGGAGAGGGCGGCGTGGAACCCGCCGATCCCGGCGAACAAGTCGATGAAGGTGAATCTCGGAGTGCTCGAGCTCATGTTCGAAGCCTATTCGCGCGGTCGGACATCGGACGGGATTGAACGCGTGTCGGCGGACGGTCCGGGAGGACCGTCCGCCGACACGGCTCGCTCAGCTGCAGCCGCTGGTGCTGCCGCAGCCCTCGCACACGTGGCAGGAGCCGGCGGGGCGCATCTTGGTGCCGCAGGTCATGCACAGCGGGGAGTCGACGGCGGCGCCGGTGATGGCCTCCATCAGCTCGGCGCTGGTGTGGGCGGTGGCGGGGGCGGGCTTGGCGCCTGCGTCGCCTCGGACTTCGTCCTCACGGTCGCTTCGCTCCCTGGCGACCGCGGAGTCGTCGCCTCGGGCTTCGCCCTCACGGTCGCTGCGCTCCCTGGCGACCACATCGTCGGAGATGAGCTCGGCTGCCGTGGTGCCGTCGGAGATCGTCGGCTGGTGGCTGCCCGTGTCGAGGTAGCGCTGACGCTCCTCGGCCGAGTGGATGCCGAGCGCCGAACGGGCCTCGAAGTCCAGGTAGTCCAGGGCCAGGCGACGGAACGTGTAGTCCATGATCGACTGGCTCATGCGGACGTCCGGGTCGTCGGTCAGACCGGCCGGCTCGAACTTCATGTTGGTGAACTTCTGCACGAAGGTCTCGAGCGGCACGCCGTACTGCAACGAGATGCTGATCGCGATGCTGAAGGCGTCCATCATGCCGGCGAGGGTCGAGCCCTGCTTGCCCAGCTTGAGGAAGATCTCGCCGAGCGAACCGTCCTCGAGCGCGCCCGAGGTCATGTAGCCCTTGGCGCCGCCCACGGCGAACGATGTGGTGATGGCCTGGCGCGAGCGCGGCATCTTGCGGCGGATCGGCTTCTCGACGATGACTTCCTTGACCTCGACCTTGGTGTCACCCGAGGACTTGGCCTCCTTGCCGTCGCTGAGCGGCTGACCGACCTTGCAGTTGTCGCGGTACACCGCGAGCGCCTTGAGGCCGAGCTTCCAGCCCTGGAAGTAGACGTCCTTGATCTCCTCGACCGAGGCGGACTCCGGCAGGTTGACCGTCTTGCTGATCGCGCCGGACAGGAACGGCTGGCACGCGGCCATCATGTGCACGTGGCCCATCGGCTTGATGGAGCGCTGGCCCATCGCGGTGTCGAAGACCTCGTAGTGCTCGGTCTTCAGGCCCGGCGCGTCGACCACGTGACCGTTCTCGGCGATGTACTCGACGATCGCCTCGATGGTCTCGCCGGCGTAGCCGAGCTTCTTCAGGGCCGCGGGGATCGTCTGGTTGACGATCTGCATCGAGCCGCCACCGACGAGCTTCTTGAACTTGACCAGGCTGAAGTCCGGCTCGATGCCCGTGGTGTCGCAGTCCATCATGAAGCCGATGGTGCCCGTGGGCGCCAGCACCGACGCCTGGCTGTTGCGCCAGCCGTTCTTCTCGCCGATCTTGAGGTTGTCGGCCCACTGCTTGGCGGCCTCACGGTGCACCGCGATGTCCATCGAGTGCAGCGTGCGGATCTCGTCGTTGGCGGCCTGGTGCTTGCGCATGACCCGCTCGTGCGCCGACGCGTTCTGCGCGAAGCCGTCGTACGGGCCGACCACACCGGCCAGCTCGGCCGAACGGCGGAAAGACGTGCCGGTCATCAGCGAGGTGATGGCGCCGGCCAGCGCGCGGCCACCGTCGGAGTCGTACGCCAGGCCCGACGCCATGAGCAGCGCGCCGAGGTTGGCGAAGCCGATGCCCAGCTGGCGGTAGGCGCGCGTGGTGTCGCCGATCGCCTCGGTCGGGAAGTCGGCGAAGCAGATGCTGATGTCCATCGCGGTGATGATGAACTCGACGGCCTTGACGAAGGTCTCGGTGTCGAACGAGCCGTCGTCCTTGAGGAACTTCAGCAGGTTCAGGCTGGCCAGGTTGCAGCTGGAGTTGTCCAGGTGCATGTACTCGCTGCACGGGTTGGACGCGGTGATGCGGCCGGCCTCGGGCGAGGTGTGCCAGTCGTTGATCGTGCCGTCGTACTGGATGCCCGGGTCGGCGCACGCCCACGCGGCCTCGGCGATGTCGTTCCACAGGCTGCGGGCGTCGACGGTCTCGATGACCTCACCGGTCATCCGGCCGCGCAGGCCGAACTCGGTGCCGTCCTCGACCGCGCGCATGAACTCGTCGTTGACGCGGATCGAGTTGTTGGCGTTCTGGTACTGCACGCTGGTGATGTCGGCGCCGCCGAGATCCATGTCGTAGCCGGCGTCGCGCAGGACGCGGATCTTGTCCTCCTCGCGCGCCTTGGTGGCCACGAACTCGGCGATGTCGGGGTGGTCGACGTCGAGCACGACCATCTTGGCCGCGCGACGCGTGGCGCCGCCGGACTTGATGGTGCCCGCCGACGCGTCCGCACCGCGCATGAACGAGACCGGACCGGACGCCGTGCCGCCGGAGGAGCGGAGCAGCTCCTTGGACGAACGGATGCGCGACAGGTTGAGGCCCGCACCGGAGCCACCCTTGAAGATCAGACCCTCCTCGCGGTACCAGTTGAGGATCGAGTCCATCGAGTCGTCGACCGCGAGGATGAAGCACGCCGACACCTGCTGCGGGCTGGACGTGCCCACGTTGAACCACACCGGGCTGTTGAAGCTGAACACCTGGTGCAGCAGCATGTGGGTCAGCTCGTGCTCGAACACCTCGGCGTCGGCCTCGGTGGTGAAGTAGCCGTGGTCGCGGCCGGCCTGGGTGTAGGTGAGCACGACCCGGTCGAGCAGCTGGCGCAGGCTCTGCTCACGCTCGGGGGTGCCGACGGCGCCGCGGAAGTACTTGGTGGTGACGATCGTGGAGGCGTTGACGCTCCAGAAGTCGGGGAACTCCACGCCACGCTGCTCGAAGACGTGCTCGCCGGTCTTCCAGTTGGTCTGCACGACGTCGCGGCGCTCCCACGTGACGGCGTCGTACGGGTGCACGCCCTCGGTGGTGTAGACGCGCTGCAGGGACAGACCCTTGCGTGCGCCTGCCTTGCGGGAGGACCCGGTGGGTCCGTTGACCGTTTCCGTCATGGAACTGCTCCTGTGTGATGTGGCGTGCGGTGGTGGCGGTGCTGTGTGCGTTCTGGGTGGTGCGGGGTGTTCAGTTCTGGTGCTGATCGCCCGTGCGGGCGGTGTGCTCGGCCAGCTCGCCGTCGGCGGCGCTGGCCATGAGGGTGGCGATCTCGGCGGCGAAGTCGTCGGCGGAGTCGAACGCCTTGTAGACGCTCGCGAACCGCAGGTAGGCGACCTCGTCGAGTGCCTTGAGCGGCTCGAGGATGGCCAGACCGACCTGGTGCGCCTCGATCTCGGGGCAGCCCGAGGCCCGCAGCGTGTGCTCGACGGACTGACCGAGGCGGGCGAGGTCGTCGGTGGAGACCGGACGGCCCTTGCATGCCTTGGCGACGCCGGCGATGGCCTTGTCGCGCACGAACGGCTCGGTGGTGCCGGACCGCTTGAGGACCATGAGCTGCATCTGCTCGGTGGTGGTGAACCGCTTCTCGCACGCCGAGCAGGCCCGGCGGCGACGGATGGATCCGCCCTCGTCGGCGACCCGGCTGTCGAGCACCCGGGTGTCGGTGTGCTGGCAGAAGGGACAGTGCATGGCGGACCTCCTCGAGGCGGTGGTGAGGTGGATGAAACTGTGGGAAACCTGTGCGTACCCGGTGGACGACCGCGGATTCCTGTGGAGTACCGCCGTGCACCTGTGCACTAGATGTGGAGAACTACATGCATGTAAGTACTACATGTAGGGGCAACCGTACGCTGCCGGTCGGCCCGGTGCAAGCACTCTGCCAGCCTGATCTGACAGTTCTGCCGGTTCGGCGCATCAGTGCAGGTCAGGGGCTGTACGTGACCCGCGACACGCAGCATGATGAGCCCATGAGCATGAACCTGAACCCCTACCTGCACCTGCACGACACGGCCCGTGAGGCGCTGGAGTTCTACCGCGACGCCCTCGGCGGGTCTCTGGAGCTCCTGACGTTCGGCGACTCCGGCATGAGCGACGATCCGGCCATCGCCGACCGGATCATGCACGGTCAGCTGACCACCGACGCCGGCCTGGTGCTGATGGCCTCCGACACTCCCCCGGGCATGCCCGATCCGACCGCCGGCACGACGGTCTCGGTGTGTCTCAGCACCACCGATCCCGCCAACGACCTGAGCGGCACCTTCGCCGCCCTGGCCGAGGGCGGCGAGGTCAAGGAACCGTTCCACGTCGCGCCGTGGGGCGACCCGTTCGGAATCCTCGACGACAAGTTCGGCATCACCTGGTTGGTCAACGGAGCCGCAGCACAGGAGTGAGCGCGTAGGCTCGCGCCACCGCAGCATCCATCGTTCGGGGGAACCATGAACCGCCTCTCCATCGCCGTCGCTGTCGCCTGCTTGGTCCTGACGGCAGCCGCCTGCTCGTCGGACGACGAACCCGCCGGCGTCCCATCCTCCGGCGGGGCCGACGACCTCGCGGCGGCGAGCGGGCCCTTCGCCGAGGCGGTCGCAGAGCTGCGGGACCTACCGGAGGTCGATCCGACCAGCGTCGACCCGCCCGTGCCGCCGGCAGACGTCGATCCGACGGTGTTCCTCGCGAACAGCCAGTGGGCGCTGGACCTCGCGGTCGACGCCCACGACGAGCGGTGGTGGGACTCGCCCCCGAACGGGGACGTGCTGCCCCAGCACCTCGCAGCCGGCGTGCCGCCGGCAATGCAGAACTACATCGCCGGGTTCGAGCAGTTCGACTCCGATCTTCCGTACACGCAGGAGTTCGTCGACCACTTCGCCGCCGACACCCAACCGACCGGGCCGATGCGGATCGTCAGCGCCCGCTGGGCGGCCGAGCCCACCGAGTTCGCCACCATGGCACGCCTCGAGACGGTCGCCGTGGTCGACCTGGGCGGGGCCGACGCAGCGCGTCCCGTGGTGATCGTGCGGAGCGCGGCGATCGGCACCACCGAGCTGTTCGGTGGTCTCGGCTCCTACTCGTGGGGATTCACAACCGACGTCTACGGCCACGACCCCTGCGTCCTGGCGCGGGACGGCGTCATCACCCCGGCCGAGGACCCCGATGGCGACGTCACCCTCGTCACCGCGCTGATCGAGCGCCTCACGTCCACCGAGGAGCTGGAGCCGCGCGAGGTCGACAACCGCCCGCTGGAGGAGTCGGTGGCCGAGGCCTGCGGGAGTTCGTCCTGAGCCTGCTGCCCTGCCCCCTGAGGCTGGTACATCTTCGGCACGATCTCGCGCTTCGCTGATTTGCGTCGTCCGAAGTGGGTAGTACGTTCGAACTATGACTACTTCTCCCCGTTTCACCGTTCCCGGTCTCAGCCAGGCTGAGGGCGAGAAGGTCGCGGGCATCCTGCAGGAGCGCCTGCACGCCCTCAACGACCTGGCTCTCACCCTCAAGCACGTCCACTGGAATGTCGTGGGTCCCCACTTCATCGCCGTGCACGAGATGATCGACCCGCAGGTCGAGGAGGTGCGCGGTTTCGTCGACGAGACGGCCGAGCGCATCGCCACCCTCGGGTCTCCCCCGCTGGGCACCCCCGGTTCCATCGTGGCCGGCCGCAGCTGGGACGACTACTCGATCGCCCGCGGCACCACCAATGAACACCTCGGCGCCCTCGAGATGGTCTACACCCAGCTCATCGGGGACCACCGCAAGGCGCAGGCGGCCACCGCCGACCTCGACCCGATCACCGAGGACCTGCTCATCGCGCAGATCAGCAGCCTCGAGCTGTTCCAGTGGTTCATCCGCGCCCACCTCGAGAGCACCACCGGTGGCCTGTCCACCGACGGTGCCGAGAGCGAGCAGGCTGCCGCCGACGCCGCGGGTGAAGCGGCCGACGTCACCGACTGACCCACCTCATGCTCGGAAGCCCGCCCCCTCACGCAGGGTGGCGGGCTTCCGTACGTGGAGGCACTACCGGGCGTAGTCGCGCAGCTCGGGCTCGGCCGGGACGGTCTCTGCGCCGATCGTGTTCTTCGCCGTGACCCCCAGCGCCGACACGACGTCGAGGCCGAAGGTGAGCAGGTTGACCGACGGCATGGTCGGCCGCAAGCAGGTCGCCCGCGACACCCGGTCGAGCTGCGCGGGACCCGGGTTCGTCAACGCGTCGATGCCGATCAGCCAGGCCGCGTTGTCGTAGGCCATGCCGAAGTGCTCCACGATCTGCAGGGGGCACAGGTCCTGCACCATCGTGTTCGTCACGTTCGGCGCCGGCTCCAGGAACGACGGCGTCGGCGGGGCGACGATCTCGTCGTAGCGGGTGCCGATGACCGTGTAGTCGATGCCCGGAAACGTCTCGGGGCCGTCGTTGAGCGCGGCGAGGAAGTTCGACCCGGCACTCTGCTGCCAGTTCGCCGCCGAGCAGCCGCCCTGGATCAGGCACAGGCCCACCCCGGACGTCGAGCCGTGGTTGGAGCTCGACAGGCCGACGTAGTCGTCGACCATCGCGCGGGTGTCGGGCCAGTACTTCAGCGCCCACCGGCCCACCATGCCGCCCTGGCTGTGGCCGACAATGCTGATCGGCCGGCCGGCGCGGGCGCGCATCGTGCGGATCGCGTGCACCACGTACTCGGCCGACACCTGGATGTCGCCGGTGGCGCCGTTCGGCGAGTCCAGCAGGCAGTAGGCGCGCCCGGCGGACTTCATGGCCTTGGCCCAGTTCCACGACCAGTTGGCCTTCGACGTCGAGGTGGTGCCGTGCAGGAACAGCACGGGAGCCTGCGATCCGGCAGCGAGGTTGCCGTGACAGCTCATCGCCGCGGCGGCCGTCGCCGCGGGCACGGTGAGCGGCGGGGTCCCGTCGGAGGACTCCGAGCCGACGGCGGCCGTCGGTGCGGCCAGCGTCGCGGCGACCAGCAGGCCGGCTGCGGCCGCCCACCGGCGCGTGGGACGGGGGCGGATCGGGGTGCTGCGCGTCATGAGGTCCTCCGGGTCGACGATCACCTGATCAACGACCACCCGTGACCGGGGTCACGTGAGCGGAGTCGCCCTGACGTTCGCCAGCCCGAGGAACGAGGGCGTGAGCGCAGCGAGGCAAACCTTGCGTAAGTGGGTCGCCTCGGGCTCGTTCCTCGCCCTCACGGTCGCTCCGCTCCCTGGCGACCGCACGGGTTGCGTTCGCCAGTCCGCGAGGAACGAGCGGACGTGAGCGCAGCGAGGCGAACCCCAGGTGAGTGGGTCGCCTCGGGCTCGTTCCTCGCCCTCACGGTCGCTCCGCTCCCTGGCGACCGCGATGCATCCGTTCGCCAGTCCGCGAGGAACGAGCGGACGTGAGCGCAGCGAGGCGAACCTCGCGTGAGTGGGTCGCCTCGGGCTCCGCCGTCACGGTCGCTGCGCTCCCTGGCGACCAAGGGTGTGGTTTCGAGGCTGCTCGTTCCTCGCCCTGGCGACCAGGGGTGTGGTTTCGAGGCTGCTCGTTCCTCGCAGCACCTCAACCACCGAGGCTGCGCGAGCTTGCGAGGGTGCGCGGGGAAGGGTCAGTGGACCGTCAGGTAGCGCAGGGCGGCGTCGACGAGTGCCGTGGCGGCCGTCCGCGAGGTGTGCTCGAACTCCTTCGCCTGACGCACCAACGCCGCCGGGTCGACGCCCGCGGCTCGGACCTTGGCCGCGGAGTCCTCGACCCAGCGGGCGTAGGTCTCCGGCGTCACCTCGGGATGGAACTGCCAGGCGATGACCCGCGCACCACGAGTCTCGTCGACGAAGCACTGCGGACCGTGCCACGTGGACCCCAGGACCCGGGCGGTCTGCGGCGGCGCGAACGTGTCGTGGTGGAACTGACCCCACGGCCCGCGCGGGCACAGCTCGTCGTCGAGGGTGTCGATGCGCTGCCAGCCCAGTTCGGGAGCGTCCATCGCCCACGACGTGCCGCCGAGGGCCCGGGCGATCAGCTGAGCTCCGTAGCAGATGCCCATCACCGGCACCCCCGCTGCGAGCGACGCGCGCACCAGCCGTGACTCGGCCACGACCGGGTGCACGTGGGCCGGATCATGGGCGGACCGCTCGGAACCGAGCAGGAGCAGCAGGTCGCCGGGCACCCACTCGGCCGGCTCGGGCAGGCCGTCGCGGTCGAGGTCGACGAGATCCGCGCCGAGGGCCCGCAACCTCGCCGTGACGTGGCCGCCCTCACGATCGGTGGCGTCGGAGACGACGTGGACCAGCATGCGCCCAGTCTCCCCGACGATCGGGCGAACCGAGCCGTCACCCAACGTTCGGCATCCGTTGCGTCACCCCGGGACGCATGCGTCGTTAACGATGTGTGACGCAGATCATGTTCGGCCACGGTGTGGCCTCCGGTGACCCCTTGCCCACCTCGGTCGTCCTGTGGACCCGGGTCACCCCGACGCCCGAAGCGCTCCCCGGATCAGGGGTCGGCCCCGACACCTCCGTGACGTGGCAGGTCGCCACCTCGCAGGCGTTCAGCTCGATCGTGAAGTCCGGGACCGTGACCACCGGCACCGACCGCGACCACACGGTCAAGGTGGACGCGACCGACCTCGCCCCCGGCACCACCTACTGGTACCGGTTCGTGGCCGACGGGCAGAACTCCCCCATCGGCCGCACCCGCACCGCGCCCGCCGACGAGACCGCCACCGGCAAGCTGCGGTTCGGCGTGGTGTCGTGCGCGAACTACCAGGCCGGCTTCTTCAGCGCCTACCGCCACCTGGCCGGTCAGCAGCTCGACGCCGTGATCCACCTCGGCGACTACATCTACGAGTACGCCAACGGCGAGTACGGCCTCGGTCAGGGCAACGTCGTCGTGCGACCGCAGCAGCCCGAGCACGAGATCCTCGTGCTCGACGACTACCGGCAGCGACACGCCACCTACAAGTCCGACCCCGACCTGCAGACGCTGCACGCCTCGGCGGCCTTCATCTGCACCTGGGACGACCACGAGACCGCCAACGACGCGTTCATCGGCGGCGCCGAGAACCACGACCCGGCCACCGAGGGTGACTGGGAGGCCCGCCGTCAGGCCGCCTTCCGCGCCTACGACGAGTGGATGCCCGTGCGCATGTCGGGCACGTCGGCCATCGGCGACGGCTACCAGCTGTACCGGCGGTTCCGGTTCGGCCAGCTCGCCGACCTGTCGATGCTGGACCTGCGCACCTACCGCTCCGCCCCTGGCGGCGCGTTCGACTTCACCCCCATCCCCGACGCGCCGAACCGCAAGATCGCCGGCGACGAGCAGCTGGGCTGGCTGGAGTCCGGGCTGGTGGAGTCCGACGCCCAGTGGAAGCTGATCGGCAACCCCGTGATGATCACGCCGGTGCTGTTCCCCCCGCTGCCCAACCAGGTGCGCGACGCCCTGGTGGACTTCGCCGGGCTGCTGCCCGTGGAGGGCCAGGCGTACAACACCGACCAGTGGGACGGCTACACCGTCGAGCGCCGCCGCGTGCTGGAGTTCCTCGCCGACCACGGCATCATCAACACCGTCTTCCTCACCGGCGACATCCACTCCGGGTGGGCGTGCGAGCTGCCGGTCAACCCGGGTCTGGCGCCGTTCTCGACCAACATCGGCACCGAACTGGTGTGCTCGTCGGTCACCAGCAACAACCTCAAGGACATCGTCGGGGCCCCGCCGCGGTCGGTGTCGGTGGGCGTGGAGACCGCGATCAAGACCGCCAACCGGCACATCAAGTACCTCGACTTCGACAGCCACGGCTACTCGGTGCTGGAGGTGACGCCGTCCAGGCTGCAGATGGACTGGTACGTCATCAGTGACCGCGCCGACCCGCAGGCCACCGCCGCCTGGTCGACGTCGTACTCCGTCGAGGCAGGGACCCAACGCGTCCAGAAAGTCTCTGCACCGACCGTGGGAGGTGCGGCATGAGCGGCGTCGGCGGACTCGGGCGCAGGACCTTCATCCGCGCTGCTGCGGCAGGCGGAGGCGCGGTCGTCATCTCCGGCGCGTCGGGTGCCCCGTGGGCCAACGCGCTCCTGGGCCCGATCGGCGCGAAGAAGCGCGTGTACGTGCTCGTCATCGACGGCGCGCGCCCTGACGAGATCGGTTTCGGCGGCTACATGCCGCGCCTGCAGGAGCTGAAGACGAGCGGCCGCTGGTTCCCCAACGCCCGCGCGCTGCCGATCCTGGAGACCATCCCCAACCACACGATGATGATGACCGGCGTGCGGCCCGACCGCACCGGCGTGCCGGCCAACGAGATCTACGACCCGGCCCTCGGCGAGGTGCGGGAGATGAACCGTCCCGAGGACCTGGTCTTCCCGACGGTCATCGAGCGGCTCAACCAGGCCGGCAAGAAGACCGGCACGGTGCTCAGCAAGGACTACCTGTTCGAGATCTTCGGCACCCGGGCCACCTACCGGTGGGAGCCGTTCCCGCTGCTGCCGATCACCAACCACGCGCTCGACGTCTTCACGATGAGCGCGCTGCGCACGATGGTGCTGACCGCGGATCCCGACATGGTGTTCTGCAACCTCGGCGACATCGACCGGCTCGGTCACGCCGACCTCACCGGCACCTCCCTGCAGCTGACCCGCAAGCTGGCGCTGGCCTCCACCGACGCGCAGATCTGGTCGTTCGTGAACTGGCTGAAGCTGCTGGGCCGGTGGAAGGACACGACGCTGGTCGTGCTGGCCGACCACTCGATGGACTGGAGCGACCTGAACAAGGTCGTCACCCTCAACGGCGCCTTCAAGGGCAACCCTTTGCTGGACGGACAGTTCGCGTTCGCCGACAACGGCGGCGCCGACCTGCTGACCTACATCGGGCCGGCGTCGGGCAAGGCCGCGTCGATGACCGAGGCCAGGCGGGTCGCGCTCGAGACCACCGGCGTGCTGTCGGTGCACCTGCCCGAGGAGCTGCGGCTGGGCCCGAACGTGGGCGACCTGGTCGTGTTCTGCAAGGCCGGCTGGCGCTTCTCCGACCCGAGCCTGATCGACAACCCGATCCCCGGCAACCACGGCCACCCGGCCACGTCGCCGATCCCGTTCTTCATCGCCGGCGGCAAGATCTCGCCCGCGGTGCTGAGCGCTCCGGCCACGACGATGGACGTCGCCCCGACCGTCGGTCAGGTCTTCGGCCTCGGTGCGCCTCCCGGCGGGTACGACGGCGTCAGCCGCCTCTGAGGCACTGCCCTCGTCCACAGGCGGTGGTCGGGGGCTGACAGGACGGCCCCGGCACCGCTATGTTCGCGGGCAACAGCCAGCGGGCGTTCGGGGGAACCATGTGGCGAGCAGTGGCGACGGTGATCAGTGGACTGATCCTCATCGGTGGGTGCGGGGGCGACGACCCGGTGCCGCGAGAACCCGAGCCGACGCCCTCGTCGACGGCGACTCCCCCGCCGATGCCCGACCAGGCACGGGAGAACACCGTCGAGGGTGCGGCAGCGTTCGTGACCTACTACGTCGACGTGCTCAACTACGCGGCGGTGACGGGGGATGTCGACGAACTGGAGGAGTTGACGGATCCGAGTTGCGAAGGATGCGCTCGATATGTCGAACTCTTCCGAAACACCTACGCCGACGGCGGCGCCATATCCGGAGGTGCTTGGAGCCTTGGCACGATCACCATTCGAGACGACGGCATCGAGACCTTGGCCAGCACAGACGTGCAGATCAACGAGGGCCAATACACAGCCACATCAAGCTCGGAACCCGAGGCCACGTCACGAACATCCGAACGACTCACGTTCGGAGCAGTGCTAACTGACGCCGGTTGGTCCACGACCCAGCTGTTCTTGGGAGATCCGAAGTGATCTCGGTGCTCCTAATCCTCGCCCTCCAAGGCGGAACGGCCGCTCTTGGCGAGAGCGGAATCGACGTGACGCCTGGAACGACCCACCCAGCCGTTCAACTAGAAGGCGTCCAAGAATCCGAAGGCCTGGGGCCCCGCGAAGGGCCCTTCCAGCCAATTGCTAGGCCGAACCCTCCACCGCAGCCGGTCGACGCCAACTGTTTGCCGGAAGCAGGCACGCAGCGTTGCTTCACGATCCCGCGCGACGATGAGGCGGACGAGCCGGAGGTGACGCCTGCGGATGTCGAGCGGGCCGTCCGGGAGGTCGGGCTCCCGGCGCTGACGGTGCAGATCCAGCCCGGCACCCGGACCCTCGTGAATGCCGACACGATCCTGCACACCGTGCCGGCCGACTTCGAGCGGACGGTGTCGCTGCTGGGCTTCACCGTCGACCTCGTCGCAACCCCCGCGCAGTACCGGTGGAACCACGGAGACGGCACGAGCAGCTCGACGGCTGGACCTGGACGGCCCTGGCCGGCGGCCGACGTCACGCACCGCTACCGGCGGGCGGCTGATGCCGTGCAGGCCAGCGTCGACGTCACGTACCGGGTCACCTATCGGGTGAACGGTGGTGCGTGGCAGACGCTGTCCGCGCCAATCACCGCGGCCGGCCCGGCCACGTCGCTGCAGGTCGCCGAGGCAGCCCCGGTCCTCGTCCGCCCCTGAGCCGCACCTACCGCCACTCGAGCGGATCGGTTGCTCACCTACCGCCCGGGCGTCGGACGTGGGGCAGCCCCGGACTCGGGTCGAGTCCGGGGCTGCGGAGGTACCTGGCGGTCCCGTGCGGGCTTCCCCACCCGGGCCGGGACCGCGAGGATCAGTCGCCGTAGACCGGGACCGCGAGGGACGTGCCCATCTGCAGACCCGAGGCGTTGGGCAGGGAGTTGAGCCGGACGATGTCGTCGATGGTGTCGCGCACGTCGCCCGAGGGGTTGGCCGCCGCCGCGATGCTCCACATGGTCTGGCCCGGCTGCACCGTGATCATGGTGGTCTCGACGATGCGACCGGAGGCATCGGTGGCCGCCGTGGACGACCCGAAGGTGACGGCCAGGGCCGCGATGACCATGAGGGCGGCCAGCACGACCGCGACCCGGCCCCGGCGGGTCAGCCGCAGCTCGGCGGGGGCCGCCGGCTGGACCTGGGCGACCGCCCGCAGGTGCCGCTCCTGGCGCGGTGCGTCGTGGGCACGCGCCGGCCGGAAGGTGAACGGGAGTTCGGCGTGGATGCTGCTCATGGTGGCCTCCGTGGGGGAAGTGAGACGAAGAGTGGCGTGCTCGGCCGAACACGGCCCGCGTGTCATCCGACCTGGTCCGATGAAGGATCAAGAGGCACGAACACGCGTTCGATCGAACACGTGAACGACAGTACGGGACACCACCGACAAAAGTGAAGAGGTGGATCGAACAAACTTTCTAGAGCCGTACTGCATGCCGTCTGACCTGCAGCGATGCCCGAAACTTGTGGTCCACACCACACGGTTCGGGCTCACCGAGCGGTGCAGGAGCACGTCGATGGGTACGGTCGATGCATGGGAGAACTGCGAAGCATCCTGACCACCGCGTGGAAGCAGGCGTCGTCGCGACAGGCGTCCCTGCTGGCGGCCGGGGTGGCGTTCTACGCCTTCCTGTCACTGTTCCCGGCGATGATCGCGGGGATCCTGACCTACGGCCTCGTCGTCTCGCCGGAGACCCTGACCCGGCACACCCAGGCCGTCGGCGACGCCCTGCCCGCCGATGCCGCCTCCCTCATCACCGGTCAGATGGAGTCGCTCGCCGACAGCTCCGGCGGGTCGCTCGGGTTCGGTCTGGCACTGGCCGTCGTGCTCGCGCTGTACAGCGCGAGCGGCGGCGTCGGCAACCTGGTGACGGCCGTCAACGAGATGTTCGGGTTCCCCGAGACCCGCAGCTTCATCAAGCGCAAGCTGCTCTCCCTCGGACTCACCGCCGGCGCGCTGCTGTTCTTCGTCGTCACGATCACCCTCGTCGCCGTCGCGCCGGCCGTGCTGGACGCCCTGATCGACGTGCCCGGTCTGCGCATCGCGCTCGAGGCCGGACGGTGGGCGATGCTGCTGGGCGCCCTGGTCGTCGGCGTCGGCGTGCTGTTCCGGCTCGCCCCCGACCGCACCGACGAACAAGCCACTCCCCTGGTGAACCGTGGCGTGGTGGTCGCGGCAGCGCTGTGGCTGGTCGTGTCGCTCGGGTTCTCGCTCTACGTCGACAACTTCGGCAGCTACGGCGAGACCTACGGCGCGCTGGCCGGCGTGGTGATCCTGCTGCTGTGGTTGTGGGCCGGGCTGTTCGCGATGCTGCTGGGCGCCTCGATCGAGTCGGTCCGCGAGGAAGCGGTGCTGGAGTCCGAGGACGACCTCAGTGACCCCGGCGTTCCGCCCGCCGCAGCCGGTGCGCACCGATCCGACGGGACAGACGATCCAGCGGTCGAGCGGGCCCGGGCATCGTCGACATGAGCCGGCCGAGCACGCCGCGCCACGCCGGCAACGTCCGGTAGACCCGCTTGGTCCCGAACATGTCGACCAGCGAGGTCGCGACCTTCTCGGGCGTCAGCATCACGCCGCCGGCGAGCGCCTGACGAGCGCCGCCACCGGGCACCATGCCGTCGACCATCGCCGTGGCCACCCCGTCGGGACATACCGCGTGCACGCCGATCCCGTCGGGCAACAGCTCGGTCGCCAACGAGGTCGCCAGCGACAGCACCGCGGCCTTGGTGGCCGCGTAGGCGCTCAGGCCGGGCACCGGGGCGTGGGCGCTGAGGGAGGCCAGGATGCCGATCTCTCCCCCGGTCACGCCGCTCGCCGCCTGCTGCCGGAACACCTCGGCGGCCGCCCGCACACCCCAGGCCACCCCCAGGACGTTGACGTCGAACTGCAGCCGGATCTGGTCGGACGTGAGATCGACCAGGTCGCCCTCGAACAGCACGCCGGCGTTGCACACCCAGGCGCCCAGAGGCGCGATCGCTGCCGTGCGGGCCGCCGCGGCACGGTTGGCCTGCTCGTCGGTGACGTCGAGGGCGAACCCCTCCACCGCGCCGATCTCGGCCGCCGTCCGTGCGGCGTCGGCAGCGTCGACGTCGGTGACCACCACCTGGTAGCCGCGGGTCACCAGCTCGGCGGCCACGGCCCGGCCGATGCCCCGCGCGGCGCCCGTCACGAGGGCGGACCGGGGCTGGGACGGGGTGACGAGAGGGCGAGGCATGGCCGTCACCCTAGTGGACGAGTCCCCGCGACACGCTCGAACATGTGTTTGATCGAACGCACCTTCGGTACTAGCCTGTGGGCATGAGCGACGAGCAGAACACCCCCGGAACCGACGCCGCGGTCACCGAGCTCCCCGACGGTCCCGCCGACGCCAACGGGCTCACCGCGCGGCAGCGCCGGGTCCTGGAGTTCCTGCGCGACGAGGTCGAGAAGCGGGGCTACCCGCCGAGCATGCGCGAGATCGGGCAGGCGGTGGGGCTGGTCAGCACCTCGTCGGTGTCGCACCAGCTCAAGCAGCTGGAGAAGATGGGGCACATCCGCCGCGATCCGTTCCGCCCTCGCGCCATGGAGATCTTCCTGCCCGACGGCGGCGCGGCACGCCATGCCGTCAGCAGCGCCTCCGCGTCCTCGTACGACGAGACCGGGATCGACGACGCCCACCCCGAGGCGACCTACGTCCCGATCGTGGGACGCATCGCCGCCGGTGGTCCGATCCTCGCCGAGGAGCGCGTCGAGGAGATCTTCCCGCTGCCGAAGTCGCTCGTGGGCGACGGCACGCTGTTCCTGCTCGAGGTGTCCGGCGACTCCATGATCGACGCGGCCATCTGCAGCGGTGACTACGTCGTCATCCGCCAGCAGCCGGTCGCCGAGAACGGCGAGATCGTCGCCGCCATGCTCGACGGTGAGGCCACCGTCAAGACGTTCCAGCGCAAGGACGGTCAGGTGTGGCTGCTGCCGCACAACGACGACTACTCCCCCATCGACGGCACCCACGCCACGATCCTCGGCAAGGTCACCGCGGTCCTGCGCCGCGTGTAGGCCGGTCGGGGGTTTCGAGGCTCGCAGGCTCGCACCTCAACCACCGAGTGGTCGCGTCGGTGGTTTCGAGGCTCGCACGCTCGCACCTCAACCACCGAGTGGTCGGCCTGCTCGGTGGTTGAGGTGGCGCGAGGAACGAGCGCCCTCGAAACCACAAACCTCCAGCGGTCAGCCGGCGTTCCAGGCGCTGGCGAACATCTGGTGCACCGTGTGCCGGTTCTCCCAACCCAGGTCGCGGGCCGCCTGCTCGCCGGTGGCCACGATCCGGGCCGGGTCGCCCGGCCGGGCCGGCCCGATCTCGGGTTCGAAGTCGATGCCCGTCGCGGCGGCCGCGGCGTCCATGATCTCGCGCACCGACACGCCCGACCCGCTGCCCAGGTTGTAGACCGCCTCGAGGGTCTCGCCCTCCACCAGGCGCCGGGCCGCGACCACGTGCGCCTCGGCCAGGTCGGCCACGTGGATGTAGTCGCGCACGCACGTGCCGTCGGGCGTGGGGTAGTCGGTGCCGTTGATGCGAGGGGTGCGGCCCTCCCGCAACGCCTTGATCACCAGCGGGAACAGGTTGTGCGGGCTGGTGTCGTACAGCTCCGGCACGGCCGACCCGACCACGTTGAAGTACCGCAACGAGGTGTGCCGCAGACCCGATGACCGGCCCACGTCGGCGATCAGCCACTCGCCGATCAGCTTGCTCTCCCCGTACGGGGACTCCGGCCGGGTCGGGGTGTCCTCGGTGACCAGCTCCACGTCGGGCGTGCCGAACACCGCTGCGCTGGAGGAGAACACCAACGCGTCGACGCCGTTGGCCTCCATCGCCTCCAGCAGCAGCACCGTGCCCTGCACGTTCTGCTGGTAGGTGTGCAGCGGACGGTCGACCGAGACACCGGCGTACTTGAAGCCGGCCAGGTGGATCACGGCCTCCACGGAGTGGTCGGTCATCGCCCGGGTGATGGCGGCGGCATCGAGCAGGCTCGCCTGCACCAGCGGCACCTCGTCCGGCACGAACTCCGCGTGCCCGCTGGAGAGGTCGTCGATCACGACGCAGTCCATGCCGGCCAGCCCCAGGGCCCTGACGACGTGCGAACCGATGTAGCCGGCGCCGCCGGTGACCAGGATGCTCATCACGCCACCCTAGCCAGCGTCGGCGTCGAGGCGCCGCAGTGCCGACAGCACCACGTCGCGGTCGGTCGTGCGCCACATGGTCGGCAGCGATGCCGCGAGGAAGGAGCCGTACCGCGCCGTCACGAGCCGGGGGTCGAGCACGGCCACCACGCCCTTGTCGGTGGTGCGCCGGATCAGCCGGCCCGCGCCCTGCGCGAGCAGCAGGGCGGCGTGCGACGCCGCCACCGCCATGAAGCCGTTGCCGCCGCCCTTCTCGACCAACCGCTGCCGGGCGCTCATCAGCGGGTCGTCGGGCCGCGGGAACGGGATCTTGTCGATGATGACCAGCTGACAGGTGTCGCCGGGCACGTCGATGCCCTGCCACAGGCTCAGGGTGCCGAACAGGCAGGTGCTCGGCTCGGCGACGAAGCGCCGGGCCAGCTCGCTGAGCTGGGCATCGCCCTGGCACCAGATGTCGAGGTCGGGCAGCCGCTCCCGCACCGCCTCGGCGGCCGTCTCTGCGGCACGGCGGGACGAGAAGAGGCCCAGCGTGCGGCCGCCCGAGGCCTCGATGAGCTCGGTGATCTCGGCGATCTGCGCCTCCCCCAGGCCGTCGCGCGCCGGCGGCGGCAGATGCTTGGCGACGTACAGCATGCCCTGCCGGGCGTAGTCGAACGGCGACCCGACGTCGACCCCCGTCCAGTCGTCGCCGCCGGGGGCGAGCCCCAGGCTGCGGGCCACCGGGTCGAACCCCCCACCCACGGTCAGGGTGGCGCTGGTGAGCACCACGGTGCGGTCGGCGAACAGCTTGTCCCGCAGGCTGGCCGCGACGTCGATCGGCGCCACGTGCAGCCGGGGGCCGCCACGACCGTCGCTGCTCCACACCACCTGGGTGTCGCCCGCGGCGATCATCCGCTCCGCGATCCGCCGGACGTCGTCGACCAGGCCTCTCGCCTGCTGGCGTCCCGGATCCGGCTCGGTGCCGCCGGTCTCCTTGGTGAACGCCGACAGGCAGGCCCGGGCGGTGTCGCGCACGAACGCGAGCACCTCGGCCAGCGGCTGCGGAAGGCTGTCGATGCGGCCCGGCTCGGTGCGGGTCAGCACGTCGGACAACGACTCCGAGGCATCACTGAGGTCGTCGGCCGCGGTGTCCTCGGTGACGTGCGAGCGGGCCCGGCGGGCAGCTCGCTCGACCAGGCCGGGATCGAGCTCGTCGGTGGACGCCTGCGTCACCCGGGCGGTCAGCTCGTGGGCCTCGTCGATCACCACGGTGTCGTACTCCGGCAGCATCGGCACGCCGTCGATGGCGTCGATCGCGAGCATCGCGTGGTTGGTCACCACCACCTGGGCTCGGTGTGCGTCCTCCTTGGCCAGCTCGGCGAAGCACTCGCCCGCGTACGCGCACCGGGAGGCTCCGAGGCACTCGCGATGGGTGACGCTGACCTGTCGCCACGCCGGGTCGCTGTGCGGCGGAGCCGCGTCCTTGTCGCCGGTGTGCCCGTCGGCGGCCTGCTGCTCGGCCCACGACCGCAGCTCGACGACCTCGGCGCCCAGCGTGCCCTCGGGCACCTCGATCAGCACCCCTTGGTCGTCCGGGGCGCCCTCGCGCACCCGGTGCAGGCAGGCGTAGTTGGCCCGGCCTTTCACGACCGCGTGGTGCGGCACCTCGTCCAGGGTGGCGCGGGCGGCCTCCTTCAGCGCCGGGATGTCGCGTTCGACCAGCTGGTGCTGCAGGCCGAGGGTGGCCGTCGCGATGACGACCCGCTGGTCGTGCAGCAGGCTCGGCACGAGGTAGGCCAACGACTTGCCGGTGCCGGTGCCGGCCTGCACCAGCAGGTGACGGCCGTCGGTGAACGCTCCGGCGATCTCCTCGGCCATCCGCTGCTGGCCGTCGCGGGGGGTTCCGCCGAGGGAGTCGACGGCGGCGGCGAGCACCGCAGCCACCGTGGGAGCCGGGTGGGAGGGCGCTTCGGGCATGCGCGTCAGGCTAGTCGGCCGGGGTCGTCGACGGCTCGGACCGGTCCACAGGTGCACCCCGGCGGCGTGACCACCAGAAGAACGCCGCAGCCAGCACGAACACCACGATCGACGTCCACACGTTGAGGCGGAACGGCCCGATCTCGTTGACGGTGTCGATGCGCAGCATCTCGATCCAGAACCGGCCGGCGGTGTAGAACATCACGTACAGCGCGAACGCCCGCCCGCCCGTGAGCCTCACCCGACGGTCGATGAGCACCAGCAGCAGGGCTGCGGCCAGGTTCCACAGCAGCTCGTACAGGAACGTGGGGTGGAAGGTCGCGAACTCCAGGAATCCGGCCGGGCGGTTCTCGGGGTCGATCTCCAGCGCCCACGGCAGCTCGGTCGGGCGGCCGAACAGCTCCTGGTTGAAGTAGTTGCCGAGCCGGCCCACGGCCTGCGCGACCAGCAGACCGGGCGCGATCGCGTCGGCCACGGCGGCGAACGAGACGCCCGCCCGGCGGGCCGCGATGTAGGCGCCGAGGGCGCCGCCGGCCACCGCGCCCCAGATGCCCAGGCCGCCCTGCCAGATCTTCAGCGCGTCGACCGCGCTCTGGCCGTCGCCGAAGTACAGCTGGGGGTCGGTCGCCACGTGGTAGATGCGGGCGCCGACGATGCCGAACGGGATGGCCCAGATGGCGACGTCGCTGATGACGCCGTCCTTGCCGCCGCGCGCCTGGAACCGGCGCTCACCGATCCAGATGGCCAGCAGGGCCCCGATGATGATGCCCAGCGCGTAGGCCCGCAGCGGGAACGGGCCGATCTCCCAGACGCCCGAGGAGGGGCTGGGGATCGACTGGACGAGGGTCTGGGGGGTCATGCTCGCTCCACTCCGTCACGCAGGTCGGCGGCCAGCTCTCGCACGGCGGCGATGCCGCTGGCCTCGTCGGGGGCGTCCAGCAGGCACCGCACGATCGCGGAGCCGACGATCACGGCGTCGGCGTAGGCGGCGATCTCGCGGGCCTGGGCGCCGTTGCTGACCCCCAGGCCGACGCCGACCGGCTTGTCGGTGACCTCACGCAGGCGTGCCACGAGTGCCGGCGCGAGGCTCGACGTCTGCTGGCGCTGGCCCGTGACGCCCATGACGGCGGTGGCGTAGATGAACCCGCTGGCGGCCTCGGCCGTCATCGCGAGCCTCGCGTCGGTCGACGACGGCGCCACGAGGTAGACGCGGTCCAGGCCGTGGGCGCGGGACGCGGCGTCCCACTCGGCCCCCTCGTCGGGGATCAGGTCGGGCGTGATCATGCCGGCACCACCGGCAGCGGCCAGCTCGTCGGCGAACCGGTCGACGCCGTAGCGCTCCACCAGGTTCCAGTAGGTCATGACGACGGTGGGGGTGCCGGTCGCGGCCGAGGCGGCCACGACGTCGAAGACGTCTGCCGTCCGGCTGCCCGCGGCGAGCGCGATCTCGGCGGCGGCCTGGATCGTCGGTCCGTCCATGACCGGGTCGCTGTAGGGCAGGCCGACCTCGACGAGGTCCACCCCGCCGTCGATCATCGCGCGGATCGCCGCGATCGACGTCTCCTTGGTGGGGAACCCGGCGGGCAGGTAACCGACCAGCGCGGCCCGGTTCTCGGCACGGGTGCGCTCGAACAGGTCGTCGATCGACGTCATGCCGACCCGGCGGGCTCGTCGAGCAGACCGAAGTACTCGGCCGCGGTGTGGACGTCCTTGTCGCCACGGCCCGACAGGTTGACCAGGATCGTGGCGTCGGGACCGAGCTCCTGCGCCAGGGTCAGGGCGCCGGCCAGCGCGTGGGCCGACTCGATGGCCGGGATGATGCCCTCGGTCTTGCACAGCAGATCGAAGGCGCTCATGGCCTGGGCGTCCGTGGCGGCGATGTACTTCGCCCGCCCGATGTCGGCCAGGTGCGAGTGCTCGGGGCCGACGCCGGGGTAGTCGAGGCCGGCCGAGATGGAGTGCGACTCAGCGGTCTGCCCGTCGGCGTCCTGCAGCAGGAAGGAGCGGGCACCGTGCAGCACCCCGACCTCACCCCCGCCGATGGTCGCGGCGTGCCGGCCGGTCTCGACACCGTCCCCGCCGGCCTCGACACCCACGAGGCGCACGTCGGCGTCGTCGACGAAGGCGGTGAACAGGCCGATGGCGTTGGACCCTCCGCCCACGCAGGCGACGGCGGCGTCGGGCAGGCGGCCGTCGAGTGCCAGCACCTGCTCGCGGGCCTCGTCACCGATCCCGCGGGCGAGGTCGCGCACCATCGTCGGGAAGGGGTGGGGTCCGGCGGCGGTGCCGAACAGGTACGAGGTGTGGTCGACGCTGCTGACCCAGTCGCGCAGCGCCTCGTTGATCGCGTCCTTCAGGGTGCGGCTGCCGGTGGTGACCGAGACGACCTCGGCGCCCAGCATCCGCATGCGGGCGACGTTGAGTGCCTGCCGCTCGGTGTCGACCTCTCCCATGTACACGACGCAGTCGAGGTCGAGGTACGCGCAGGCGGTGGCCGACGCGACGCCGTGCTGACCGGCCCCCGTCTCGGCGATCGCCCGGGGCTTGCCGATCCGCTTCGCCAGCAGCGCCTGGCCCATGACGTTGCGGATCTTGTGGGCCCCGGTGTGGTTGAGGTCCTCACGCTTGAGCAGGATCCGGGCACCGGCGGCCTCGGAGAACCGGCTGGCCTCGTACAGCGGGCTCGGGACGTTGGCGTACTCGCGCATCATCCGGGCCAGCTCGGTGGTGAACGTGGGATCGGCCTGGGCCTCGACCCACGCCTGGGCGAGCTCCTCGAGCGGACCCACGAGCGCCTCGGGCATGAAGCGCCCGCCGAACCGGCCGAAGTGGCCGGACGCGTCCGGCTGGGAGTAGTTCATGGGGTGGTTCAGCTCCGATGGTGCAGGGCGGGGTGGGCGCCCGCCGCGACGAGGTCGGCCACCGACGCGCGCGGGTCGGCGTCCCGGACCAGCGTCTCACCGACGAGCACGACGTGCGCGCCGTGCTTGGCGTACTCGATGACGTCGTGGGGGCCCCGGACCCCGGACTCCGCGATCCGGACCACGTGGTCGGGGATCAGGTCGGCGACCCGGGCGAAGGTGTCGCGGTCGACCTCGAGGGTCTTGAGGTTGCGGGCGTTGACGCCGATCAGGTCGGCGCCGGCGTCGAGCGCACGGGCGATCTCGTCGGCGTCGTGCACCTCGACCAACGGGGTGAGGCCGATCGAGCGGGCCCGCTCGACCAGGCTCTCGAGTGCGTTCTGTGGCAGCGCCGCGACGATCAGCAGGGCCAGGTCGGCGCCCGCGGCGCGCGCCTCCCACAGCTGGTACGAGGTGGTGATGAAGTCCTTGCGCAGCACCGGCACGTCGACGCGGTGACGCACGGCCCGCAGGTCGTCGAGCGTGCCGCCGAAGCGTCGCTCCTCGGTGAGCACGCTGATCGCGGCCGCACCGCCGGCGGCGTAGTCGCACGCCAGGGCGGCCGGGTCCTTGATGGTGGCCAGGGCGCCCTTGCTGGGGCTGGACCGCTTGACCTCGGCGATGACCGAGACACCGTCGGCGCGGAAGGCCGGCATGGGGTCCAGGGACTCGGGCTGGCGGGCGGCCTGCTCCTTGAGCTGGTCGAGGGACGTCTCGGCCATGCGCCGCTCGAGGTCGAGGGCGGCACCCTCGAGGATCTCGTCGAGAACGGACATGACACCTCCTGACCGATGAACGCTTCTGATCCAGAGTAGACCCGGGGTGAGGGCACCCGAACACGGGTCTCGTCCGGCCGTCGCGCCTCTCTATGCTCGGGACATGACGACGAACGAGCCGCCCCCGGGCACCGGGGACCACGACCCCTACGGCGGCACGCCGCCGCACCACGGATCGACCCCTCCGCCGCCGGGCGGACATCCCCCACCCGGCGGCCACCCGCCGCAGCCTCCCGCCGCCGTGCCGGAGACCAACGGCAAGGCGTTGTGGTCGATGATCCTGGGCATCGTCGGCCTCATCTGCTGCGGGCTGTTCGCCGGCATCCCGGCCCTGGTGCTCGGAAGCCTGGCGCGGAACGAGATCACCGCGTCCGGCGGTCGGCAGGACGGCAGCGGCATGGCGACCGCAGGTGTCGTGCTCGGGAGCATCTCGATCGTGCTCTCGCTGGTCAGCATCGTCCTGTACTCCACCGGTGTGCTGACGCTCGACTTCTCGCTGGACTGAGCGCGCCGTTCAGGGCTGCAGGCCGACGCCCCACGGGGTCAACCGGAACACCCCGAACGCCAGCACGACGACGAAGGCGACCGTCGCGCCGCGCGGCCTGACGGGAACCAGGGGGACGTCGTGGCCACGGGCCCGGCGGGCGGTCCACACCAGCCACGAGATCGCGAGGAAGGCCACCAGGGCGACGGCCATCGCGTTGCTGCCGAGCGCCCCGACCACGTCACCGTGGGTGAGGTCGTTGACGGCCCGCATGCCTCCGCACCCCGGGCACGGCAGCCCGGTGAGCAGCAGGAACGGGCAGTACCCCCACGATCCCGACTCGTGCGGATCACGCACGTGCAGGGCCGCCGCGCCCAGCAGGCCACCGGCCCCCAGGAGCACCGGCGCCCGCAGGAGCGCGGCCCGCGACCGTTCGGCCGGCCGGACCGACGCTCCCGTCGGGGCGGTGGTCACGACCGGACGGACACCGAGCTCATGACCTTGTCGTGCAGGGTCTGCTTGCGGGGGTCGAACAGGGGCCACAGCACGTCGACGAGCTGACCGAACGGGATGAACCCGAAGCCGAACGCCACCAGCCAGCGCAGGAAGCCCATCCCGCCGCCGAGCACCGCGCCGGTGTCGGCGCGCAGGGTGCGGACACCGACGAGCTGCTTGCCCAGGCTCTGACCGCGCGTGCCGATGCGGACGCCACGGTTCCAGATGTCGAAGCCGAAGAACACCAGGCCACCGATGACCAGCACGAGGATGCCCAACGGGTCGACCGTGCCGGTGGCCTCGTCGGTCACGGGGTCGATCTCGAGGTCGCTGAAGGCCATGACGAGACCCACCACGACCGGGACGATCGCCACGGCCACGGCGATCAGGCCGTCGATGACCGAGGCACCGACGCGGATCCACCAGCCGGCGTACACCGGACCCGCACCGGCCGGAGCGGGCTGCGCCCCGGGGTACGGGGTGCTGGCGTTCGGGTCGTTCGGGTACTGCGGGTACTGCGGGTACTGGTCCGACATGTCGGCCCCCTTCAACAGGTCAGTGGGTGGAGCGGTCCTGGCCGAATCCGGCCGAGGACATGATCTTGCCGAGCGGCGCCGCGAGCAGGGCGATCACGGTGCCGATGGTGAACAGGACCCAGTTGGGGTCGGGGATCAGGGCGATCCCGCCGATCGTGGTGCCGACGAGGGCGACGATGACAGCGGTCCAGGACGCGGGCGACGATCCGTGCGACATGCGAGGGCTCCTGAGGTTCGGGGGTGCGGTCCCAGCCTACCGTCAGGAACCGGTCACTGACCGGCGACCTCCGCGGCGTCGACCGTCGCGGGGAGCGCCCGCTCGGCACGACGGATCTCCACGGTGCGGCGCCGGCGGGAGTGCCGCTCGATCAGGTCGAGGACACCCTGGTAGTCCAGGCCCTTCTTGATGCCGATGACGATGCCGACGGTCGCGAGCAGGATCGCCAGGTCGAGGCGGACGGAGTAGCCCTGGATGCACGCACGGCAGTACGCACCCTCGAGCCGCAGCCGCTCGGCGTCGGTGAGCACGTCACGACCGACCAGCTGGGCGGGGCCGGTGAGCCCGGCCTTGGTGAGGAACCGGTCGTCGGCGTCGGCGTACTCCTCACGCAGGCAGCGCATGACGTTCTCGGGCAGCGGGCGGTTGCCGATGATGCTCATCTGCCCACGGATCACGTGGACGAACTGCGGCAGCTCGGTGATGCCGCACCGCTCGAGCAGCCGGCCGACCGAGGTGTACAGCGGCGAGTCCGCCGGGATGTTGAGGAACCGGACCTGGTTCTCGACCGGCACGACGTCGCGGTTGACGAGCTTCTCGGCGTTCTTGACCATCGTGCGGAACTTGACGATCCGGACCACCTGGCCGTCGTCGATGCGACGCATCGACCGGTACAGCACCGGCCGCCCCGTGCCGATCAGCACCGCGAGGGCCGCGACGGTGAGGACCGGCACCCACACGATGGCGCCGCACAGCACCAGCACCAGGTCCAGGGCACGTTTCATCTTCATCAGGCCGGTCGCCTCTCACTCGTCGAGTCAGGCAGGGATCGGTCGTGGCCACGACGAACGGCACGACCGGGGAACAGGGAGCCGGCGGCGACGACGAGGCCGTGCACCAGCAGCCAGAGGCGGGCGTCGAGGCCCGCCACCCGGGAGGTCGGTGGACCGTCGAGCAGCGCGTCGATGGCCGCCGCCAGACGGGTGTACGTGGTGTGCAGCAACGACCGGCCGGTGCTGTCGCTGATCCGGCCCGGGTACACGACCGACAGGCCGGCGCCCGGGTGCTGCCCGACGATGCGACGCAGCTCGGCCTCGACCACGGCCTTCCATCCCCCGTACGACCGACGCGACTCGTCGGGCGCGACGGCGATGATGGACGACACGAGCACCACGTGCACGGGCGACCCGTGCGCGGCGTCGATCAGTCGCTGGACGGTGTCGACGTCACGGCGGACCGCGTCGGAGACGTCGGCGACGGCCGGGGAGCCGGGGTGCACGGGACCGAGGGCACAGACCACGACCCGCAGCGCCGCACCGGCGGGAAGGTCGAGGGTGTCACCCGCGACGACGACGGACGAGCCGCCCACGGCCAGCTCGCCGGCCTCGGCGCGGTCACGGGCGAGCAGGTGCACCGCGGATCCGGCGGCCGCGGCACGGGCGGCCACCGCGGCGCCGAGGCGCGTCCGGGGTCCGACGACGACGGTGACCGTCGTGGGAGCCGTGACTCCGTCGGAGCCCTGCGGGGCCGAGGGGGTGGCGTCCACGTCGAGGGTCGGCCGGCTGTCCATGGTCCTACCGTCCGCTCGCGGTGAGGATGCGCTCGAAGCGGTCGGCGCAGTCGGACAGCGCGAACTCACGTTCGGCGAGGGCTCGAGCATCGGCGCCGATGCGCTCGCGGCGCTCCGGGTCGCCGAGCAGCTCCGCGACCCACGTGGCGGCGTCGTCCATCGCGGTCTCGGCGGGCGCGAACACGCCGCCGCCGACGCCGGCGACCAGGTCGGCCGCCAGGTTCTCCGCCGGCATCAGGCCCAGGATCGGCCGGCCCGCGCACAGGTACGACAGCGTCTTGGACGGCACCGAGAAGGCGCCGGCCTGCTGGTCCAACAGCACCACCAGCACGTCGCCGCTGGCGAGCACCTCAGGGAGTCGTTCGTACGGCTGGAACGGCAGCAGCGTGACCGGCACGTCGTGGCGGGCGGCCTCGGCGCGAATGACCTCGACCGCGGGACCCTCGTTGACCACGACCAGGCGGACGTCGCGGCCGGCCTCGCGGACGCGGCGTGCGACCGAGACGAGCAGCGCCGGGTCGTGCTTCAGCCCGAGGGTGCCGGAGTAGAGCAGGGTGAGGGTGTCGTCGAGGCGGTGCTCGACCGACCAGTCGTTCTTGCGCTCCCGGGGGACGATCTCGTCGAGGGGCGCCCAGTTCGGGATGACGGTGACCTTGTCGGCGGTGCCCCACTGACGGTGGACCTCGACGAAGGAGTCCGCGATCGCGACGACGGCGGACGACCGGCGCGAGCACCACCGCTCCGCGACGGCGACACCGCCCGCCACGTACCGGAACGAGCGCGACAGCTTGGCGCCGGCGAACGACCGCATGGCCACGGAGTAGACGTCCTGGTGCCACAGGACCCACGGCGTGCGGGTCACCATCATGGCGAGGGCGAAGATCGTGAGGGTCGGGATCTGCACGTTCGACATCAGGGCGACGTCGGGACGGACCCGCCGGACGTGACGCACCAGCTCGAACCCGAGGCGCACCTCCTGCAGGAGACGCTTGAGGAACTGGTCCTTCGCGAGGACGACACCGTCGCCGACGGTCTCGAACGTCAGCGACTCGTCGGGCCCGGCCACGAGGTGGCCCTTGCCGGAGACGTAGCCCGCACAGGAGGAGTGGACGACGTCATGGCCACGACGGGAGAGTTCCCGACTCAGCTGCACCTGGAACGGGTGCCCGCTGAAGTCGTGGACCAACATCCGCATACAACTTGCCCCTTATTCGGCCGTCATCACTTCCGCAACTTGAGTAACGAGATCGGTCACCGCGAGTTACGGTCCCCGCCGTCGCAGCAACCATGCTGTCACGGCACCAGCCGACGGCGGGGCGAGTTCGGCCCGCGACCCCAACTCTTCATCAGGACGAAACGTGTTCACGCGTCATCAAGACGACTCGCCGCGTAACAAAGCGTCGGTCAGAGCGTCGGGTCGCGCCCGTCGTCGAGGGCCTTCCACAGGTCGGTACCCGTCGGTTCGACCGGTCGCGCGACGGCGTCGGTGCGGTCGTACCGGCTGCTCATCGCGGGCCACCGATGGCCGTGCAGGACCACCAGCACCCCCAGCACCGCGGCCGCCACGAAGGCCACGGCGGTGACCCACGGCCACGCCGTCGGGTCGGTCACGACGGGATCTCCGGTGGTGAAGGCCGCGACGGTCTGCAGACGCTCCTCGACCAGCGCGTCGGGGCCGGCGAACGTGCTCGCGGCTCCTCCGGCGGCCGCTGCGACGACCACCAGCCCGACCACCCGCCGCACCCACCCGGACGTCGACAGCACCCCGAGCGCCGCGGCGGCCACGACCAACGCCAGCGCGCCGACCACCGGAACGGTCTCCGAGCCGGCGAGGGTGAAGGTGCTGCCCACGGCATCACCGTCACCGACCACCGTGGTGCTCCAGGGCCGGCGGGCGGCGAGCCAGGCGCCCCCGCCGGTGAGGACCAGTCCGAGGACCACCGGGCCGTACAGCCTCCGGGCGTTCACAGCAGCCGATCGGCGTCGAAACACGTCGTGGCGCCGGTGTGACAGGTGGGGCCGGCCGGCGAGGCGACGACCAGGACGGTGTCGCCGTCGCAGTCCAGGCGGACCTCGTGGACGGCGAGGGTGTGGCCGGAGGTCTCGCCCTTCACCCAGTACTCACCGCGACTGCGGCTCCAGAACGTGGCTCGCCCGGTGGTGAGGGTGCGGTGCAGCGCCTCGGGATCCATCCACCCGACCATCAGCACGGCGCGGCTGTCGACGTCCTGCACGACGGCAGCGACCAGACCGTCGGCATCGGTCTTGAGTCGGGCGGCCACCGCCGGGTCGAGTGAGGTCACGCCGTCGATCCTCCCACGGACCGGCGGGTCCACGGCCGCCACTAGGAGGCCCCGAGGGCTGCCTGCGCGACCCAGCTGGTGTGCAGCCGGCTGTACACGCCACCGGCGTCGACCAGCTCCGCGTGGGTGCCGTCCTCGACCAGGCGACCGGCGTCGAAGACCAGGACCCGGTCGGCGTTCTCGGCCGTCGACATCCGGTGCGCGATCGTGACGCTGGTGCGACCGTCGAGCAGCCGGTCCAGCGCCCGGGTCGCGCGCAGCTCGGTCTGCGGGTCGACGGCACTGGTCGCCTCGTCGAGGACCAGGAACGACGGGTCGGCCAGGGCCGAGCGCACGAGCGCGACGAGCTGCCGCTCCCCCGCCGACAGGCCCTCGCCCCGCTGACCGACGCGGGTGTGCAGTCCCTGCGGGAGGGCGGCGAACCAGTCGACCAGCCCGAGGTTCGCGATGACCTCGACCAGCTCCTCGTCGGTGGCGTCCCGGCGGCCGTACCGCAGGTTGTCGGCCAGGGTGGCGTCGAAGAGGAAGCCCTCCTGCGGCACCATCACGACGTGCCGGCGCAGGTCGGCGAAGGGCACCTCGGACACGTCGGTCCAGGTGTCGCCCCGGCCCAGCGCGACCGACCCCTGGGTGGGGTCCATCAGGCGGGTCAGGACCTTGGCGAACGTGGTCTTGCCCGAGCCGGTCTCGCCGACCACCGCGACCCGCTGGCGGGGCGCGATCGTGACGTCGACGTCGACCAGCACCGGCGGACCGTCGGGGTAGGCGAAGCCGACGTGGTCGAACCGGGCCCCGAGGTCGCCGCCCGGCAACGGCTGACCGGCGGCTCCGGGGTCGACGACGTCGGCGGGCGTCTCCAGCAGCTCGATGACCCGGCGCCAGGACGCCACCGCGTTCTGCGCGTCCGTGATGACCTGCGTGGCCATCTGCGCCGGCCCCACGAACAACGTGATGAGGAAGATGAAGGCGATCACCGTGCCCATCGTGAGATCGCCGAGCAGCCCGAGGTAGAGGCCGATGCCCAGGACGGCGGCATTGGCGACACCCCCGACGAGGATGGCCGAGGCGAAGGTCGTCGCGACGATCGTCTGGGCCCTCACGTTGGCCGTGTAGTTGCCGGCGATCGAGTCGTCGATGCGCTGCTGCGTGCGCCGCTCGACGGCGTAGGACCGCACGACCGAGGCGCCCACCACGGGCTCGGCGATCGTCGACAGCAGGTCGGCGACGGAGGCCCGGACGATGTCGTAGGCGCGGGACATCGCCGCGGCGAAGTACCGGAGCGCCAGCACGAGCGGGATGAAGGAACCCAGCACGACCAGGGTTAGCTGCCAGGACAGGAACGCCATGACGAGCGTGGCCACCAGCATCTGCGCGAGGCTGATGATCATGATCATGCCCGTGAACTGCAGGAACAGGGACACCTGGTCGATGTCGGACGTGACGCGTGAGACCAACGACCCTCGCCGCTGCGTGTTCTGGGTCAGCATCGACAGGTCGTGGACGTGCCGGAACGCCCGCACCCGCAGCTGGGTCAGTCCGCGTTCGGTCGAGGCGAAGATCCGGTACTTCGACAGGTAGCCCGCCCAGGCGGTCAGCCCCAGCACGACGGCGGTGATGCCGACGTAGGCGGCGATCCGTCCGGAGTCGATGCCGCCGGCGTCGCCGAGCCCGGAGTCGACCGCCCGCTGGACGACGATCGGGACGACCGACGACCCGGCCGTGCTCAGCACGGCGAGGAACAACGTGAGTCGCAGGCCGTCGGTGATGGCCGGGCTCAGCGCCAGTCCGCGCCGGATGACCGCCATGCTGCCTTCGCGGGCCGGTGCCTGCTCCGGCGTGGGTTCACTCATGGTCGACCTCCTCGCGGGCCTGGTCGTAGGCGTTGACGAGGTCGCGGTACCGGACCGACCGGTCCACCAGCTCGGCATGGGTGCCGCGGTCGACGATCCGGCCCCCGTCGAGGTGCACGACCTCGTCGGCCAGAGCGATCGTCGCCTTGCGGTAGGCCACCACGAGCACGCTCGGGCCGTCGCCGCCGGCAGACCGTTCGGCGAGCGCCCGCAGGATGCGCTGCTCGACCTCGGGGTCGAGCGCGCTCGTGGCGTCATCCATCACCAGCAACCGTGGCCGGCGGACGAGCGCCCGAGCGAGCGCGAGGCGCTGACGCTGACCACCGGACAGGCTCGTGCCGCGCTCGCCCAGCTCGGTGTCGAGACCGGCCGGCAACGCCGACACGAAGCGATCGGCCTGCACCGTCTGCAGGGCCGCCCAGACCTCCTCGTCCGGGACCTCGGCCCCCAGGGTCACGTTGGAACGCACCGAGTCGTCGAACAGGAACGTCGACTGCGGGACGAGCGCCACGGCGTCCGCCAGGGCGGCGTGGCTGAGGTCGAGCACCTCGGTGTCGTCGAGCCGCACGTGCCCGTCGGCCGGGTCCACGAGGCGGGTGACGAGCGAGACCAAGGTGCTCTTGCCGCTGCCCGTGGAGCCCACGACCGCGGTGACCGAGCCCGGCGGCACCTCGAAGGTGACGTCGCTGAGCACCGGCAGCTCGGCGTCGGGGTGCACGAAGCACAGGTCGTCGACGCGCAGACGGACCGCGGCGTCGCCGGGCAGGTGCTGCGTGCCGTACGCCATGGAGGCCGGGTCGTCGAGGACCCGGCGGATGCGGCTCCAGCCCACCACGCTGCGCGGCAGCTCGCCGAGCACCCATCCGATCGCGCGGACCGGCATCGCGACGATCGTGAACAGGAAGGCGACCTGGACCACGTCGCCCGGAGCGGTCGCCCCCGACTCGACCCGGCCGACGCCGATCAGCAGCACCAGGAGCACCCCGATGCTGGGCAGCGCCTCGAGCATCGGGTCGAACACCGCACGGATGCGACCCACCCCGATGTTGGCGTCGCGGAGGCGCTCGCTGGCCGCCGCGAACCGGGCGGTCTCCTCCTCCTCGCGGCCGAGCGACTTGACGACCATCGCGCCGTCGAACGACTCGTGGGCGACCGCGGACACGTCACCGCGCAGGCTCTGCGCCCGCGCCATGCGGGGACCCTGCCACCGCTGGTAGACGATGTTGACCGCGAACAGCAGCGGGAACACGACCAGGCCGACGAGGGTCAGCACCGGGTCGGCGGCGAGCATCGTGATGATCGCGACGACCAGCATCGCGATCACCCCGATCGCCATCGGCAGCGCCATGAACACGCCCCACGTCGCCTCGACGTCGGCGTTGGCGTTCGACAGCAGCTGGCCCGTGGGGTGCGACTGGTGCCAGGCGAGCGGCAGGTCGAGGTACTTGCGGGTGACGGCACGTCGGTCGCCGCGGACGAGGCGGAAGAACACGATGCCGCCGATCAGGCGGCGGCCCACGACGGCGACCATGCGCAGCACCGCCACGGCCATGAACAGCGCGACGCCGGTCCACAGGGCCCCGGTGACGATCTCGCCGTCGGCGAAGGAGGGCCGGATCACCTCGTCGGTGGCCCAGCCGAGCACCCAGGCGTCGGCGACGGTGGTGGCGCCGAACAGGGCGGAGAAGAACACGGCGAGCGCGAACATGCCGCGTTCGCGGTCGATGCCCACGCGCATGACGGCGAGCCCCCGCCGGGTCAGGCGGGAGTCGTCGGTGGCTCCGAGGGAGTCCAGGGCGGGTTCAGCGGACATCGTGGCCGGCGGCGCGCAAGGTGTTCTTCACTGCTCCGATGGTGAGGTCCCCGAAGTGGAAGACACTGGCGGCGAGGACGGCGTCGGCGCCCGCCTCGACGGCGGGAGGGAAGTGCTCCAGCCGGCCGGCGCCACCGCTGGCGATCAGCGGCACCTGTACAACGCTGCGGACTGCCCGAATCATTTCCAGGTCGAAGCCTTTCTTCGTGCCGTCGGCGTCCATGGAGTTCAGCAGGATCTCCCCCGCACCGAGCTCGGTGGCCCGGCGCGCCCACTCGACGGCGTCCAGCCCGGTCGACTGCCGGCCCCCGTGGGTGGTCACCTCGAAGCCGCTGGGCTGGCTCTCGCTCCGCCGCGCGTCGACGCTGAGCACGAGGACCTGGTTGCCGAACCGGTGCGCGATCTCGGCGATGACGTCGGGCCTCGCGATGGCCGCGGTGTTGATCCCGACCTTGTCGGCGCCGGCCCGGAGGAGCCGGTCGACGTCGTCGGTGGTGCGCACCCCGCCGCCGACGGTGAGGGGGATGAACACCTGCTCGGCGGTCCGGCCCACGACGTCGAACGTCGTCTCCCGGCCGCCGGACGAGGCGGTGATGTCGAGGAAGGTCAGCTCGTCGGCGCCCTCGGCGTCGTAGACCGTGGCCATCTCGACCGGGTCGCCCGCGTCGCGCAGCCGGGTGAAGTTGACCCCCTTGACGACGCGCCCCTGGTCGACGTCCAGGCAGGGGATGACACGGACGGCGAGACTCACCCCGAGAGCCTACTCGGACCGTCCGTGCGGCGGACCGTGTGTCGCCCTGTCCGTGGGGGCCTGCGTGGTCCACCATCGAGACATGCGCATCCTGCTGCTCGCCCCGGTCCTTGCCCTCGTCCTGACCGCGTGCGGGTCCGACCCGGACGACCCGGCTCCCACTCCGACCCCGACGGCCAGCCCCACGGCAACGACACCGGCACCGACACCGAGTCCGACGCCGTCGCCGTCGCCGCCGACCGCCCCCCTCGAGCTCGCGCCCGGCCGGGTGGGTCCGGTCGAGGTGGGGATGACCCAGGCCGAGGCCGCTGCCACCGGCCTGTTCGAGGTCGACGTGCCCCCGCCGGAGGGGTGCGAGGGGGTGCGGCCGCTCGCGTGGGCAGAGCCGTACACCGGGCTGGTCGACGTGCTGTCCTCTGCCGACGGCACGATCATCAGCATGGGGGTCCTGGGCGACACGACCCTGGCGACCGACACCGGCATCCGGGTCGGGTCGACCCACCGCGACATCGTCGCGGCCTACGGTGACCGCGCCACCGAGCCGGCGGCGGCCGGGTTCGGACAGACGGGCGTGTACGTGCAGGACGGTGACGCGTGGATCGGGTTCCTGTTCGACGTCGACCCGTCCCTCATGGACCTGGCCTACACCGTGACCTTCATGGAGGTCACCCGCGGCGAGCAGCCGAGGCTGATCCGATCCGGCTGCTGACCGGTCGTCGTCGGGTCAGACCGCCGCGACGGCGGCCAGCGCCTCGGGCAGGGTGAAGGCCCCTGCGTAGAGGGCCTTGCCGACGATCGCGCCCTCGACGCCGGTGCCGGCGAGTGCGGCGATGGCGCGCAGGTCGTCGAGGCTCGAGACGCCGCCGGAGGCGACGACCGGCTTGCCGGTGACCTCCGTGACCTGACGCAGCAGGTCGAGGTTCGGGCCCTGCAGGGTGCCGTCCTTGGTCACGTCGGTGACCACGTACCGGGCGCACCCGTCGCGCTCCAGCCGCTCCAGCACCTCGAACAGGTCGCCACCCTCCTCGGTCCACCCGCGGGCGGCGAGGGTACGACCCCGCACGTCGAGACCGACGGCGATGCGGTCACCGTGCTCGCCGACGACCTTGCGGCACCACTCGGGGTTCTCCAGCGCTGCCGTGCCGAGGTTGACCCGACGGCACCCGGTGGCCAGCGCGGCCTCCAGCGAGGCGTCGTCGCGGATGCCACCGGACAGCTCGACCTGCACGTCGAGGCGGCCGACGACCTCGGCGAGGAGCTCGCGGTTGGAGCCCTTGCCGAAAGCCGCGTCCAGGTCGACCAGGTGGATCCACTCGGCCCCGTCGGTCTGCCACTGCAGGGCTGCGTCGAGCGGGGAACCGTAGGAGGTCTCGCTGCCGAGCTCACCCTGGACCAGGCGCACGGCCTGCCCCTCGGCGACGTCGACGGCGGGCAGGAGTTCGAGAGTCACCGGGCGATCGTACCGACCCGCTCCCCCACCCCCACCTCCCCCTCGCGGCGGTGGATTCGCGACCGAAAGGTCCGGGCGGTGGGTTGGCGACCGTATGAGGCCTCTTTCGGTCACCCTGACACCGCCGGGGCCCATTCGGTCGCGAATCCACCGCCCTGACGGGAGGGGGGGGTCAGAGGGTGGCGATCCAGTTCTCCAGCAGGCGGCGGCCCGCGTCGCCGGACTTCTCGGGATGGAACTGCGTCGCCCACAACGGACCGTGCTCGACGGCCGACACGAACCGGTCGCCGGCGTACGCCGTCCAGGTGACGGACGGCTCCGGGAACGCCGGCGGCTGGCTGAGCACCCAGTCGCGCACCCCGTAGGAGTGCACGAAGTAGAAGCGCTCGGCCTCGACCCCGGCGAACATCACCGAGCCCGCGCCCGGCTCGACGGTGTTCCAACCCATGTGCGGCACCACCGGCGCCTGCAGCCGCTCGACCGTGCCGGGCCACTCGCCGCACCCCTCGGACCGCACGCCGTGCTCGATGCCCTCGCCGAACAGGATCTGCATGCCGACGCAGATGCCGAGCACCGGCCGTGACGCGATCAACCGGCGCTCGATGATGCGCACCCCGTCGACCTCGCGCAGACCGGTCATGCACGCCTCGAACGCACCGACGCCGGGCACCAGCAGACCGTCCACCTCCTGCGCGACGGCAGGATCGGACGTCAGGACGACCTCGGCACCGGCACGTTCGACCGCGCGCACGGCCGACCGCAGGTTGCCCGAGCCGTAGTCCAGGACCGCGACGGTGGTCGTCACGCGACTACAGCGCGCCCTTGGTGGACGGGATGCCCGTCTCGCGCGGGTCCAGCGCGATCGCCTCGCGCAGGGCACGCGCCAGCGCCTTGTACTGCGCCTCCGCGACGTGGTGCGGGTCGCGCCCGGCCAGCAGCGTCACGTGCAGCGTGATGCCGGCGTGGTGGGCGATCGACTCGAACACGTGCGACGTCAGCGATCCGCTGTAGGAACCGCCGATGACCACCGTGATCTGCCGCTCGGGCTCGCCGGAGTGCACGAAGTACGGACGGCCCGACACGTCGACGACCGCGGTGGCGATCGCCTCGTCCAGCGGCACGGTGGCGTTGCCGTAGCGACGGATGCCGGCCTTGTCGCCCAACGCCTCGCGCAGGGCCTCGCCGATGCAGATGGCGGTGTCCTCGACGGTGTGGTGGGCGTCGATGTGCAGGTCGCCCTCGGACCGCACCGTGAGGTCGATCAACGAGTGCCGGGCCAGCGCCGTCAGCATGTGGTCGTAGAAGCCCACCCCGGTGGAGATGTCGTGGCGGCCGGTGCCGTCGAGGTCGACCTCGACGACGACGTGCGACTCCGAGGTCTTCCGCTCGATGCGTGCGCTGCGGCTCATCGCTGCGTCACCTCTTCCAGGGCTCTGTGGAACGCGTCCATCTCGGTCGGGGTGCCGACCGACACGCGCAACCATCCGTCGGGTCCAGTCTCGCGGATCAGGACTCCGCGGTCGAGCAGACCCTGCCACACGGCGTGGCGGTCGTCGAATCGGCCGAACAGCACGAAGTTCGCGTCGGACTCGGCCACCGTGAACCCGCCGGCGGTCAGGCGGGCCGCAAGCTCGTCACGGCCCCGGCGCAGGTCGTCGACCCGGGCGAGCAGCTCGTCCGCGTGAGCCAGGGCGGCCGTGGCGGCCGCCTGGGTGACCGCCGACAGGTGGTAGGGCAGGCGGACGATGCGCAGCGCGTCGATCATGGCGGCGTGCCCGGCGACGTAGCCGAGCCGGCCCCCGGCCAGCGCGAACGCCTTGCTCATGGTGCGGGTGACCAGCAGCCGCGGGAACTCGTCCAGCAGCTCCAGGGCGGTGGGGGTGCCGGCGCGGCGGAACTCCGCATACGCCTCGTCGACGACGACGACACCCGGCGCCGCCTCCAGCACGTCGCGGGCGTGCGCGGGGTCGAGCGCCGTGCCGGTGGGGTTGTTGGGCGAGGTCAGCACCACCACGTCCGGCTGCTCGTCGGCGATCAGGTCGAGCGCGGCACCGACGTCGATGCCGAAGTCGTCGTCGCGGCGTCCGGACACCCACCGGGTGTGGGTGTTGCGCGCGTACTCGGGGTACATCGAGTAGGTCGGCGCGAACGACAACGCCGTGCGGCCCGGACCGCCGAACGCCTGCAGGATCTGCTGCATGACCTCGTTGGACCCGTTGGCCGCCCACACCCGGTCGGGGCCGAGACCGTGGCCGAGGTAGTCGGCCAGAGCCGTCCGCAGGACCGTCGCCTCCCGGTCGGGGTACCGGTTGAGCGAGGTGGCCACGGCGTGGACCGCGTCGGCGATGTCCCGCGCGGTCTCGGCGCTGGGACCGTACGGGTTCTCGTTGACGTTGAGCTGCACCGGGACGTCGAGCTGCGGTGCGCCGTAGGGCACCTCGTGACGCAGCTCGTCACGCAGCGGCACCCAGGAGGGTGCGCTCACCGGGCGAGCCTGACGGCGACGGCCTCACCGTGGCCGGGCAGGTCCTCCGCCGCCGCGAGGGTCACGACGTGCCCGCCGACCTCGCGCAGTGCCGCCTCGTCGTAGGTCACGACGTGCATGTTCTTGCAGAAGGCCCGCACCGACAGCCCTGAGGAGTGACAGGCGCACCCGGCCGTGGGGAGCACGTGGTTGGAGCCGGCTGCGTAGTCGCCCAGCGACACCGGGGTGAAGGCCCCCACGAAGATCGCACCGGCGTTGGTGATGCGCGCGGCGACGCCGGCGGCGTCCGCGGTCTGGATCTCGAGGTGCTCCGCGGCGTACGCGTTCGCCACGTCGATGGCCTGCTCGATGTCGCGCACCAGCACGGTGGCCGACTGCGGTCCGTCGAGGGCGGTGCGGATGCGCTCGGTGTGCGTCGTCGCCGGCACCTGCTTCTCGAGCTCCACGTCGACGCGGGCGGCGAAGTCCTCGCTGTCGGTGACCAGCACGCTGGCAGCCATCGGATCGTGCTCGGCCTGGCTGATGAGGTCGGCCGCCACGAACGCGGCATCGGCGGTGACGTCGGCGATGATCGCGATCTCGGTGGGGCCCGCCTCGGAGTCGATCGCCACGGTGCCCTGCAAATGACGCTTGGCGGCGGCGACGTAGATGTTGCCCGGACCGGTGATCAGGTTGACCGGCTCGACGTCGCCGCCGGTCGAGACCGTGCCGTACGCCAGCATCGCGAGCGCCTGGGCGCCACCGGCCGCGTACACCTCGGTCAGGCCGAGCAGGGCACACGCTCCGAGGATCGTCGGGTGGGGCAGGCCACCGAAGGCCGCCTGGGGCGGACTGGCCAGCGCGATCTCGCGGACGCCGGCCACCTGTGCGGGCACCGCGTTCATCAGCACCGTCGAGACGAGCGGCGCCAGACCACCGGGCACGTACAGGCCAACGCGGTCCATCGGCACGATCCGCCGCTCGACGGTGGCACCGTCGGCGACGACGGTGGTCACCGACTCCTCCAGCTCGGCCGCGCAGGTGCGTCGCAGGCGGGCGACGGACTCCTCCAACGCGGCACGGACCGCGGGATCGAGGTCCGCCAGGGCGCGTCGCAGCTCGTCCTCGGGCACCCGCAGGGCGTCGGGCCGGACGCCGTCGAAACGCTCCCCCGCGTCGAGCACCGCGGCCTCGCCGCGGGTGCGGACGTCGTCGCACAGCGGGACGACCACGGCCAACGCCTGCTCCACGTCGACCTCGGCCCGCGGGACGATGTCGCGGTAGTCCACGGAAGTGTCCCGGAGGTCGAGTCGTCGCATCACGGACCCAGTCTACGGAGCCACTACGCTCGCCCCGTGGCCACCGGCACCCCTGCGACCGAGGCACTGCGCCGAGCCGGCGTGGACTTCGTCCTGCACACCTACGCGCACGACCCGCGCGCCACCTCGTACGGGCTCGAGGCGGCCCGGGCGCTGCAGGTCGAGCCGGACCGGGTGTTCAAGACCTTGGTCGTCGCGCTCGACTCGTCGCGGGCCGTCGGCGTCGTGCCCGTGAGCCGGTCGCTGGACCTCAAGGCCCTCGCGGCGGCCCTCGGATCCAAGAAGGCCCAGCTGGCCGACCCTGTCGACGCCGAACGGGTCACCGGCTTCGTGACCGGCGGCATCTCGCCGGTCGGCCAGAAGCGGCGACTGCCGACGGTGCTGGACGAGTCGCTGCAGCAGTGGGACACGATCTTCGTCTCCGGCGGACGACGAGGCCTGGACGTGGAGGTGTCAGCCGACGACCTGGTCCGCCTGACCGACGGGGTCCTGGCCGCGATCGCCCGCTGACGTCCCACGGGCGGAGAGCGCGACGAGGAAGACTCCCGCGAACGCCCCGACCGGCCACACCAGGAAGGCTGCCCAGGTGTCGACCACGAGCTCGGCGGGCACGAGGTCCCCGACCCCGACACCGGTGACCGCCGCCGGGTCGGGCGGTCCCCACGCCTGGCCGAGCTGCCACGCCAGCAGACCCGCACCGGTGGCCAGCACCCCGGTGGCCACCAGGGCGGTCGCCTGTCCGCCGAAGCGTCCTGCGCGAATGACCAGACCGGCGACGACACCGAACAGCGTCGACGCGACCAGGCCCACCACCATGAAGGCGACGACGACGCCGAAGAGCTCACGGGCAGCGTCCTCGCCCATCGCGAGACCGCGCTCGGTGACCGTCCAGTCGGCCGGTTCCGCGACCGCCGCCCACACGCCACCGGCCGCAACCCCGACGATCGCCGCCACCACGGCCACGAGCACCAGGCGCCTCATGCGACGCAGCTCGGTCCGAGGAGCTCCTTGAGGTCGGCGATCAACGCCGACGACGCCGACACCCGGTAGGCCCGGTCCAGCCGCATCACCTTGGTGGGGCCGGTGCCGGTGAGCCGCAGGTGGACCTCCGACGCCCCGGGGTGCGCGGCCAGCACCTGCTTGAACCGCGCGATCGTGTCGGCCGTGCAGCGGGCCACCGGCATGCTGACCGCCACGGGTGCCTCGGAGCCGCTGGTGCTCATCGACGGCAGGGTCACCTCCAGGCCCATCAGCTCCAGGCCCTCGTCGCGACGACGGATCCGCGACTTGACGACGACGACTGTGTCGTTGACCAGCACCGGCGAGGCCAGCGCGTACGCGGCAGGGAACACCATCACCTCGACACCGCCCTCGAGGTCCTCGACCGTGATGGACGCCCAGGTGTCGCCCTTCTTGGACATCCGGCGGGACACGCCGGTGATGAGCCCGCAGATGGTGACGGTGGACCCGTCGGCGCGTTCGGTGTCGACCATCAACTCGCCCAGGGAGCAGTCGCTGCTGGCGCGCAGCACGTGCTCGAGTCCGCGCAGCGGATGGTCGGACACGTACAGACCGAGCATGTCGCGTTCGAAGGCCAGCAGCTGGGTCTTCTCCCACTCCGGCATCTGGTCGGGCACCGAGATGGTGATCCCGCTGGACGCGTCGTCGAGACCGTCGAACAGCGAGTCCTGACCGATCGCGGCGTTGCGCTTGAGGTCGACGTAGGCGTCGACGGCCTCGTCGGCGATCGTGGTGAGGGCACGGCGCCGGTGGCCCAGGGAGTCGAAGGCGCCCGACTTGATGAGGGAGTCGAGCATGCGCTTGTTGCACACGTGCAGCGGGACCTTGTCGAGGAAGTCGGGGAAGTCGGTGTAGGCGCCTGCCTGGCGACCCTCGACGATGCCGGCCACCACGTTGTCACCGACGTTGCGGATGGCCGACAGGCCGAACCGGATGTCCTCACCGACCGACGCGAACGTGCCGATCGAGTCGTTGACGTCGGGCGGCAGCACCTGGATGCCGAGCCGCCGGCACTCCCCCAGGTAGATGGCGGACTTGTCCTTGTCGCCGCGCGTGCTGGTGAGCAGCGCCGCCATGTACTCCGCGGGGTACCGGGCCTTCAGGTAGGCGGTCCAGTAGCTGATGACGCCGTAGGCGGCCGAGTGCGCCTTGTTGAACGCGTAGTCGGCGAACGGGACGAGGATGTCCCACAGGGTCTTGATGGCGCCCTTGGAGTAGCCGCGCTCCATCATGCCGGCCTCGAAACCGACGAACTCCTTCTCGAGCACCTCGCGCTTCTTCTTGCCCATCGCGCGTCGCAGGTTGTCGGCCTGTCCGAGGGTGAAGCCGGCCAGCTCCTGCGCGATCGACATCACCTGCTCCTGGTACACGATCAGGCCGTAGGTGGTGCCGAGGATGGGCTTGAGCGCCTCGGTCAGCTCGGGGTGGATGTAGTCGATCGGCTGCTTGCCGGTCTTGCGCAGCGCGTAGTTGACGTGGCTGTTGGCACCCATGGGTCCGGGCCGGTACAGCGCGATGACGGCCGAGATGTCCTCGAAGTTGTCGGGCTGCATCTGCCGCAGCAACGCCCGCATGGGCCCGCCGTCGAGCTGGAACACGCCCAGGGTGTCGCCCCGGCCGAGCAGGGCGTACGCCTCGGGGTCGTCGAAGGTCAGGTCCTCCAGCACCAGGTCGACCCCGCGGTTGGACCTGATGTTGGACACCGCGTCGTCGAGCACGGTGAGGTTGCGCAGACCGAGGAAGTCCATCTTGACCAGCCCGAGCGACTCGCACATCGGGTAGTCGAACTGGGTGATGATCGCGCCGTCCTGCTCGCGCTTCATGATCGGGACGATGTCGATGAGCGGCTCGCTGCTCATGATGACGCCGGCCGCGTGGACGCCCCACTGGCGGATCTGCCCCTCCAGCCCGAGCGCGGTGTCGTAGATCTTGCGGACCTCGGCGTCGGCGGCGTGCAGGTCGCGGAAGTCCTTGCCGTCGCCGTAGCGGGAGTGCTTGTCGTCGAACAGCGCGGGCAGCGGCACCCCCTTGCCCATGACGTCGGCGGGCAGCGCCTTGGTGATCTTCTCGCCCATCGCGAACGGGAAGTCGAGCACCCGGTTGGCGTCCTTGATGGCGGCCTTGGACTTCAGCCGACCGAACGTCGCGATCATGGCGACCCGCTCGGAGCCGTACTTCTCGCTGACGTAGCGGATCACCTCGGCGCGCCGGCGCTCGTCGAAGTCGATGTCGAAGTCGGGCATCGACGGACGCTCGGGGTTGAGGAACCGCTCGAAGATCAGGCCGTGGGTCAGGGGGCAGAGATCGGTGATGCGCAGCGCGTAGGCGGCGATGGACCCGGCGCCGGATCCGCGTCCGGGGCCGACCCGGATGCCGTTGTCCTTCGCCCAGCCGATGAAGTCGGCGACCACCAGGTAGTAGCCGCAGTAGCCCTTGTCGCGGACGACCTGCAGCTCCATCTCGGTGCGCTCGCGCACCTCGTCGGACACGGTCTCGCCGTAGCGGGCGTGGATGCCGCGCCAGACCTCCTCGACGAACCAGGACTCCTCGGTGTGACCGGCCGGCACGTCGGCCCGCGCCATGTAGCCACCGTTGGACTCGGTGAACTCGACCTGGCAGCGCTCGGCGATCAGCAGCGTGTTGTCGCACGCCTCGGGCATCTCGTGCTTGTCCTCCCACAGCGAGCGCATCTCGGCGGCGGACTTGATGTAGTAGCCACCACCGTCGAACTTGAGCCGGTTCGGGTCGCTGATGGTCTTGCCCGAGGACACGCAGATCAGCGCGTCGTGGGCGTCGGCGTCCTCGGGATGGGTGTAGTGCGAGTCGTTGGTGGCGATGGCCGGCAGGGCGAGGTCACGCTTGAGTCGCATCAGGCCGTCGCGGACCCGGGTCTCGATGTCGAGGCCGTGGTCCATCAGCTCGAGGAAGAAGTTCTCCCTGCCGAAGATGTCCTGGAACTCCGCGGCGGACTCCCGCGCCTTCTCGTAGTTGCCGATGCGCAGCCAGGTCTGGATCTCGCCCGACGGGCAGCCCGTCGTGCCAATGAGTCCCTTCGCGTAGGTGTGCAGCAGCTCGCGGTCGGCACGTGGCTTGTAGTACTGCCCCTCGAGGCTGGAGCGCGAGCTGAGCCGGAACAGGTTGTGCATGCCCTCGGTGCTCTCGGCCAGCAGCGTCATGTGGGTGTAGGCGCCACCACCGGCGACGTCGTCGTCGCCGCCCTTGTTCCACTGCACCCGCTTCTTCTCCGAGCGGTGCGTGTTGGGCGTGAGGTACGCCTCGAGACCGATGATCGGCTTGACCCCGTGCGCGCGTGCCTTGCTGTAGAAGTCGTACGCGCCGTGCAGGTTGCCGTGGTCGGTCATGGCGATCGCGGGCATGCCCAGCTCGGCGGTGCGCTCGAACAGACCGTCGAGAAGGGAGGCACCGTCGAGCATCGAGTACTCGGTGTGGACGTGCAGGTGCACGAAGGACGAGTCACTCGGCATCGCGACAGAGGCCTCCTCAGGCGGGTCGGTCGGGGAAGGACCCCAGCCTACGCGAGGGGTCCGACGGGTTCGGGCGGCACGCCGGGTGCCCCGGCGCGCCCATACTGGAGTGATGGACACCGACCGGAACGACGACGGACCGCCGGCCCCCGAGACGGTCGAGGACTACATCACCGCGATGCCGTCCTACGACGTCGCACCGCGGCTGGTGCAGATGCGGGCGACGCTGCGGGCGGCGCTGCCGGACGCCGAGGAGGTGCTGAGCCATGGCCTGCCCGCCTACCGCCAGCACGGCGTCGTGGTGGTGCAGTTCTCCGGCCACGACGACTGGACCGCGCTGCACGTGTTCCCGCCCGGCCCGGTGCTGACGCGGTTCGCCGAGGCCCTGCAGCCGCACGCCGTGGCGCGCACGGCGATCCGGTTCTCGCTCGACGAGCCCCTGCCCACCGCGCTGGTCCACGACATCGCGGTGTTCCGGCTGGGTGAGGCCGCGGCCTACGCCGCCCGCAAGCGCGAGCGACGCTGACCGCGGCCTCCTCGGCCGACCTCTCAGCGGCTGCTGGCGACCTTGTACTGCCGGATCGACAGCGGCACGAAGACGACCAGGATGATCACGACCCACAGCAGCGTGTAGAGCACGGGGTTCTGCATCGACCACGCGTCGGAGGTCGACGCCCCCGTGTTGCCGAACAGCTCGCGGGCCGCCTGGGTCAGGGCCGACACCGGGTTCCACTCCACGAACGGACGGAGAAAGCTGTTGAAGTTGTCCGTCGGCACGAAGGCGTTGGAGACGAAGGTCAGCGGCATGATGACGATGAACGAGGCGTTGTTGATGACCTCGACGCTCGGCACCAGCAGCCCGACCCACGCCATGATCCAGCTGACGGCGTAGGCGAACAGCAGCAGCAACAGGAAGCCAGACACCATGTCGATCACGCCGTCGCGGACTCGCCAGCCGACCAGCAGGCCGGTGAGGGCCATGATGATGAGCGACAGCACGTTGTAGACGATGTCGGACGTGGTGCGCCCGACCAGCACCGCCGACTGCGACATGGGCAGCGACCGGAACCGGTCGATGATGCCCTTGCTGATGTCCTCGGCCAGGCCGGCGCCGGTAAACGTGGCGCCGAAGACGACCGTCTGGGCGAAGATGCCGCCGATGAGGAACTCGCGGTAGTTGGACCCGTCACCCGGGTCGATGGCGCCGCCGAACACGAACGCGAACAGCAGCACGAACATGATCGGGCTGATCAGCACGAACACCAGGATCTCGGGGACCCGGATGATCTTGATGACGTTGCGCTTGGCCAGGACCCAGCCGTCGGTGACGACCCGGGTCAGCGACCCGGGCGCCGCGGGGGTCTCGGTGGTGGAGCTCAGCGTCGACGTCATGACGACACCTCCTCGGTCTGGGCGTCGGCGTCCTCGGTGGGACGACCGGTCAGGGTCAGGAACACGTCGTCGAGGGTGGGTCGCCGCAGCCCGACGTCGAGGACGTCGATCTTGCCGTCGCGCAGGCCCTCGAGCACCGCCAGCAGTCGGCCGGCACCGTCGCCCTCGACCGCTGCGGTCAGGCCGCGGCCGGTCTCGGTGGCCTGCACCTCGCCGTGGGCGACGCGGGCCAGGATGGCGGCCGTTTCGTCCCGTCGTGCCGGGTCGGCGACGACGACCTCGATGCGCTCGCCCCCGGTCTGGGACTTCAGCTCGTCGGCCGTGCCCCGGGCAATGGCCCGGCCGTGGTCGATGACGACGATGTCGTCGGCGAGCACGTCGGCCTCCTCCAGGTACTGCGTGGTGAGCAGCACCGTGGACCCCGACGACACCAGGTCGCGGATGACGGTCCACATCTGCTGCCGGCTGCGCGGATCGAGGCCCGTGGTGGGCTCGTCGAGGATCAGCACGGCCGGCTCGTTGACCAGCGCACCCGCCAGGTCGAGCCGCCGGCGCATGCCGCCGGAGTAGGTCTTGGACGGGCGGTCGCCGGCATCGGCCAGGTCGAACCGCTCCAGCAGGTCGCGGGCCCGGGCCGATGCCCGGTCCTTGCGCATGCCGTACAACCGGCCGACCATCTCGAGGTTCTCGTAGCCGGTCAGGTTCTCGTCGACCGCCGCGTACTGGCCCGACAGACCGATGCGTGACCGCACGCCCATCGGGTCGGACGCGACGTCGACCCCCGCCACCTCGGCGGACCCGCCGTCAGCCTTGAGCAGGGTCGCGAGGATGCGGACGGCCGTGGTCTTGCCCGCACCGTTGGGACCGAGCAGCCCGAGCACCTTGCCCTCGGGTACCACCAGGTCGAGCCCCTTGAGGGCCTCGACCTCCTTGTAGCGCTTGACCAGGCCCGTGGCCCGGATCATGTCAGCCATGACGTGACAACCCTTCTGTTTGTCCCCACCGGAACGTTCAGCAAGCACCTTGTCGTACTCCGCCGACAGAATCCATCGGCCGATCGGCTGATCATGACGCATCGGCCGGCGCCGCGGGACGTCGTCGGTCCCCGCGGTGCAGCGCCAGAGCCGCCGCGATCGCGACGACGGCAGCCGCCGCCGTGGTGACGAGGCGATCGGCGGCCAGCCCCACCGAGGGGCCGAGCAGCCCCGACGAGGCGACGAGGACGACCGTGGGCACGGCGAAGATCGCGGCCCGGCGCGTGTCCTGCACCATCGCCCATCCCACCATCGGCACCGCCGACACGAGACCCAGCACGACGGCCGCCGGACCGGGCACGACCAGCACGACCGCCACGGCCGCGGCCAGACCCAGCACCGTGCCGGAGACACGGTCACGGAGCTGGCGGGTCGTCTCGTCCCCGGACGGCCTGACGACGGTGGCCAGCACCAGCACGGCCCAGTACCCGTGCGACACGTCAGCCGCGACCACACCGTAGGTCGTGGCGGCCACGGCGACGGCCACGACCACCGCATGGCGCCGAGCGACCTGCATCCCGACGGGCTGCGCCGGTCCCTGCAGCCCCAGCGCGGCCAGGACGGCGACCACGGTCAGCAGCCCGGCCACCAGTCCGACGACGAAGGGCGCGCCCGGATCGCCGGGCAACGGCCCGACCGTCGCGGTCACGACCACCACCACCGGCAGCATCGAGCCGATCCCCGCCGAGGCGCGGGAGGACGGAATCTGCGCGAGGCCGGCCAGACCCGCCAGACCGGCGGCCGGCAGGGCCTGCTGGTGGGCGGCCACCCCCGCCACCGCCAGGGCGACCGTGGCGGCCATCAGGACCGACCGGTGCGACCACGGCAGGCGGACGACCGCAGGGGGAAGACCGGCCACCAGTCCGACGAGCACGCCGAGCGCCGCACCACGGCCACCCGTCGCGGTGGCGGCCCCGAGCGCGACCACGCCGACGCCGAGCAGCACCCCCGCCGGTCGCAGCGCGGCGCGCGGCGGCAGGATCACGGCGGTTCAGACCTGGCGGTAGGTGCTGAGGAAGTGGCCGAGCCGGCCGATCGCGTCGGACAGGTCGCGGGCCCACGGCAGGGTCACGATGCGCAGGTGGTCGGGGTCGGGCCAGTTGAAGCCGGTGCCCTGGGTGATGAGGATCTTCTCGGCCTCCAGCAGGTCGAGGGCCAGCTGCTGGTCGTCCTTGATCGGGTACACCTCGGGGTCGAGCCGGGGGAACACGTACAGGGCCCCGCGGGGTTCGACCACGCTGACGCCGGGGATCTTGCGCAGCTCGGCGACGGCGGTGTCGCGCTGCTCCAGCAGACGCCCACCGGGCAGGATCAGCTCGTTGATCGACTGGTAGCCGCCCAGCGCCACCTGGATCGCGTTCTGCGCCGGCACATTGGGACACAACCTCATCGAGGCGAGCAGGGTGATGCCCTCGAGGTAGTCACGGGCGCGCTCCAGGGGCCCCGTGACGACCAACCACCCCGCCCGGTAGCCGCAGACCCGGTAGGCCTTGGAGAGGCCGTTGAAGGTCAGGGTCAGCACGTCGGGGGCGATGCTGGCCATCGGGATGTGCTCGGCGTCGCCGTAGAGGATCTTGTCGTAGATCTCGTCGGCCATGAGGACGAGGTCGTGCTTGCGCGCGAGCTCGGCGATCTTGGTCAGGGTCTCGCGTGAGTACACCGCGCCGGTCGGGTTGTTCGGGTTGATGACGACGATCACCTTGGTGCGGTCGGTGATCTTGGCCTCGAGGTCGGCGATGTCGGGATTCCACTCGTTCGACTCGTCGCAGCGGTAGTGCACGGGCCGGCCGCCGGCCAGGTTGGTGACCGCGGTCCACAGCGGGTAGTCCGGGACGGGGATGAGGACCTCGTCGCCGTTGTCGAGCAGCGCCTGCAACGCGATCTGGATCAGCTCGGAGACGCCGTTGCCGATCCACACGTCGTCGATGTCGATCTGCGGGAACCCGTCCTGCAGCTGGTAGTGGTGGACCACCGCCCGACGGGCGGACTGGATGCCCCGGGAGTCGGAGTAGCCGGCCGACCCGGGCAGGGCCGCGATGACGTCCTGCAGGATCTCGGCGGGCGCGTCGAAGCCGAACGGCTGCGGGTTGCCGATGTTGAGCTTGAGGATCCGGTGGCCCTCGGCCTCCAGCCGGGCGGCTCGCGCACTGACGGGTCCGCGGATGTCGTACAGGACATCCCTCAACTTCTCGGACTGGCGCACGGACGGGCTCATGCGGACGATTCTCCCACCCCGCCCGCTCGCGACGCGCTCGTCCCCGTCCGCCTCCCCGCTGGGAGTGACGTTTCGGCCCCAGATCAGTCGATTTCAGGGCCGAAACGTCACTCCCAGCGGGAAGGCGAGGTCAGCGCCAGCGACGGCCGGGCTCCCAGTCGCCCCACCACACGGGTTCGTCGAGCGTCCAGCTCGCTGCACGGGTCCGTCGGGCCCGCATCCACGCGGTGACCAGACGCCCGGCGAGCGACCACCGGTCACGGTGATCGAGCGCCGACACCCGGGCCACGACCAGACCGTGGTCCTCGAATCTCTCCTCCCGGGCGTTGTCCTCCGCGTGCGGAACTGCCTCGCGGTGGTGGGCACCGTCGCTCTCGATCACCAGACCGGACTCGGGCTCGAGCAGGTCGGCGACCCCGAGCAGCTCGCCACCCGGTCCGAACAACGGTGCGTTCACCCTCAGGGCAGGAATCCCCGCGTCGATCCGAGCGACGAGTCTGGTCCGGGTCTCCCACGGACTCGCCGACCGACAGGAGGCCCAGCCGAGGGCGCGCCGCGCCTGGACGATGCCTCGGGTCTTGCGGTGCGACGCGACGACCGCGTCCACCCGGTCGAGCGTGGTGCGGGGCGCTCCGTGGGTCGTGCTCAGCACCATGTCAAGGGCGACCACCGCCTCGCGGAAGTCGCGGGCGGTCCGCATCTCGTCGTACACCGCTCGGGCCATCGTCGATACCGGCCACCCGTCAAGGTCGAGGAACTCGTCGGGGTACAAGCCTGCCCGACACGGTTCGACTCCGCGGGTCGGCCGCAGCTGCGCACCCGCCGGGCAGTGCACCAGCACCCGTCGGACGGTCCGGTCGTGTCCTGAACCGGTGAACCACTCGTTGCCCTGGATCCGCAGCGACGCCCATCCGCCGATCGCGCACGCACCGGTGAGGAGCGGCCGCACGGCGGCGATCCGCTCGATCGTGGGATCGCCCCCTGAGCCTGCCGGTCGGACGACCCCGTGGGCCTGCCGTTGCCAGGCCGGTCCCCGCAGGGCCTTGGCCGACCACCCCGCCGCCAGCGCGTCGGACGTCCTCATCGATGCGGTCCACGGATCCATCCCGCGATGGTCGCCGAGCCGGCCGTCTCCGGCCCGTTCCTGTCCACAGCCCCCGCTGGGAGTGACGTTTCGGCCCCGGATCGGCCGATTTCAGGGCAGAAACGTCACTCCCAGCGGGGAGGTGGGGTCAGCGGGAGGTGGGGTCAGCGGGAGGTGGGGTCAGTCGAGGTCGCGGACCGTGTCGAGCGCGGCCTGCAGGTCGGCCGGGTAGGTCGACGCGAAGTCGACCCGTTCGCCCGTGCGGGGGTGGTCGAAGCCGAGACCCAGGGCGTGCAGCCACTGGCGCTCCAACCCCACCCGCGCGGCCAGCGTCGGGTCCGCGCCGTAGAGCGGGTCGCCCACGCACGGGTGCTTGATCGCCGCCATGTGCACGCGGATCTGGTGCGTGCGACCGGTCTCGAGCTTGATCGTCAGCAGGGAGGCGTACCGGTGGGCCTCGAGGGTCGCGTAGTGGGTCACGCTGGCCCGGCCGTCGGCCCGCACGGTGAACTTGAAGTCGTGCTTGGGGTGCCGCGCGATGGGGGCGTCGATCGTGCCGGTGTGCGGGTCGGGATGGCCCTGCACGAGCGAGTGGTACGTCTTGTCGACGACCCGGTCGCGGAACGCCTGCTTGAGCACCGTGTAGGCGTGCTCGGACTTGGCCACGGCCATCAGACCGCTCGTGCCCACGTCGAGCCGGTGCACGATGCCCTGACGCTCCGGTGCGCCGGAGGTCGAGATGCGGTAGCCGCGGGCGGCCAGCGCGCCGAGCACCGTCGGGCCGGTCCAGCCGACACCCGGGTGGGCCGCGACCCCGACCGGCTTGTCGACCACCACGATGTCGTCGTCCTCGTGGACGATCGAGAGGGCGTCGACCGGGATGGGCACGACCTCGACGACCGGCGGCGCAGGAATCGTCGCCTCGAGCACCGCCCCGAACAGCACCCGCTCGGACTTGGCCGGCCGATGCCCGTCGAGCAGCACGTGTCCGTCGGCCACCAGCTCGCTGGCCCGGGACCGGGACAGACCGGTCAGCCGGGCGAGCGCGACATCGACCCGCTCGCCGTCCAGGCCCTCGGGGACGGAGATGACCTTGTGCTCGCCGGCCGGACGCCCGCTCACCTCGCCTGCTCCCGGGTGCCGTCGAGGCCCACGCCCTGCAGCGAGCGCACGATGATGACCGCGGCCGCCACGGTGAGGTAGATGTCGGCGATGTTGCCGACGAAGAAGCCGCCGTAGTCGATGAAGTCGACCACGTGCCCACGCAAGGGACCGGGCTCCCGGAAGATCCGGTCGGTGAGGTTGCCGACCGCACCGGCCAGCAGCAGTCCGAGCGCCACGGCCCACGTGCGGTCACGCAGCTCGGCCGACAGCTTGACCACGAACACCACGACACCGACCGCGACCAGGCTGAGGACGACCGTCATGGAGGCGCCCATCCCGAACGCAGCGCCGGGATTGCGCAGGAAGGTCAACGACAGGACCTCCGGCACCAGCACGATCGGGTCGGCGTCGGCGAGCCGCTCGACGGCCAGCACCTTGGTGACCTGATCGATGCCCCACGCGAGGAGCACGCCGACCACGAACACGGGACCGACCCGGCTGCGCGCGGCCGCGGCACCGTCGGGAGTCCCGGAACCGGGTCGTCCCTCGTCCGGTGGTCCCTCGTCCGGCTGGTGAGCGTTCAGCGACGTTCCTCGCGCCGCTTGCACGTCATGCACTGGGTGGCGCGCGGGAAGGCCATCAACCGCATCTTGCCGATCGGCTCCCCGCAGATCTCGCACTGGCCGTAGGTGCCGTGCTCGAGGCGGTCGAGCGCCTTCTCGGTCTGGTGCAGCAGCTCGCGCTGGTTGGCCGCGAGCGACATCTCGGCATCACGCTCCAGCCCCTTGGAGCCGACGTCGGCCTGGTCGTTGCCCGCGCCGTCGACCCCGTCACGCAGCAGGTCCTGCAGGTCACGGGCGGTCTGGTCGAGCTCCAGGTGCAGGCGGGCCAGGTCGGCCTGCAGCTCGGTACGGACCTCGGCCAGCTCGGCGGGGGTCCAGGGGTCCTCGTCGGCGCGGACGACGAGCGTGGTCTTCGGCATGCGGGGACAGTAGACCGGTCGGCCCCCGGAAGCAACTCCGCCCGCCGTAGGATCGAGCGTGTGACCCACGCACCTGCCGACCCCCGCTCCTACCGCGCCGTTCCGGCGCAGATCGACCTGCCCGCCCTGGAGCAGGGCGTCCTCGACCTCTGGCGGTCCGAGGGCACGTTCGCGGCCACGTTGGAGGCCACCCGAGACGCCCCCCGGTGGACGTTCTACGAGGGACCACCGACCGCCAACGGCACCCCGGGCACCCACCACGCCGAGGCCCGCGTCTTCAAGGACGTGTTCCCCCGGTTCAAGACCATGCAGGGCCACCACGTCGAGCGCAAGGCCGGCTGGGACTGCCACGGGCTGCCGGTCGAGATCGCGGTCGAGAAGGAGCTCGGGCTCGGCGGCAAGCCCGACATCGAGGCCTACGGGGTGGCCGAGTTCAACGCCCGGTGCCGCGAGTCGGTGCTGCGCAACGTCGACCTGTTCGAGCAGATGACCGACCGGCTGGGCTACTGGACCGACATGGCCCACCCGTACCGGACGATGGACACCGAGTACGTGCAGAGCGTCTGGTGGGCCCTGGCGCAGATCCACGCCAAGGGCCTGCTGACGGAGGACCACCGCGTCGCCCCGTACTGCCCCCGCTGCGGCACGACCCTGTCCGACCACGAGCTCGCGCAGGGCTACGAGACCATCGTCGACCCGTCGGTGTACGTGCGCTTCCCCCTCACCTCGGGCCCGTGGGAGGGGACCGACCTGCTGGTGTGGACCACGACCCCGTGGACCCTGGTCTCGAACACCGCCGTGGCCGTACAGCCGGAGGTGACCTACGTGGTCGCCACGCACGGAGACGACCGGGTCGTCGTGGCCGAGGACCTCCTCGAGGCCGCGCTCGGTGAGGGGTGGACGGTCGTCGACCGGATCCAGGGCCGAGCGATGGAACGGTGGACGTACCGCCGCCCGTTCGACCTCGTGGAGTTCCCCGTCGAGCCGGCCGCGCACTTCGTCGTGCTCGCCGACTACGTGACCACCGACGACGGCACCGGACTGGTGCACCAGTCCCCCGCGTTCGGCGCCGACGACATGGCCGTGTCGAGGGCCTACGGCCTGCCGGTCGTCAACCCGATCGGCCCCGACGGGCACTTCGCCGCCGACGTGCCGATGGTGGGCGGGGCCTTCTTCAAGGTCGCCGACGACGCCCTCGTCGCCGATCTGGTCGAGCGCGGACTGCTGTTCCGCCGGCTCGACTACGAGCACTCGTACCCGCACTGCTGGCGCTGCCACACGCCGCTGATGTACTACGCGCTGCCGGCCTGGTACATCCGCACGACGGCGGTCAAGGACCGGCTGCTCGAGGAGAACGAGAACACGGCCTGGTACCCGTCGACGATCAAGCACGGACGGTTCGGCGACTGGTTGGACAACAACATCGACTGGTCGTTGTCGCGCAGCCGCTACTGGGGCACACCCCTGCCGATCTGGCGCAACGACGCCGACCCCACCGACGTGGTGTGCGTGGAGTCGCTGACCCAGCTCTCGGACCTCACGGGCCGCGACCTGGCCGACCTGGATCCCCACCGGCCGGCCATCGACGAGGTCACCTTCACCGTGGACGGCACCCCCGGCACCTACCGCCGGGTGCCCGAGGTGATCGACGCGTGGTTCGACTCCGGAGCCATGCCGTTCGCCCAGTGGGGGTACCCGCACGCGCCCGGGTCGGCCGAGAAGTTCGAACGCGCCTACCCCGCGCAGTACATCTGCGAGGCGATCGACCAGACGCGTGGCTGGTTCTACTCGCTGATGGCGGTCGGCACCCTGGTCTTCGACCGCAGCTCGTACGAGAACGTCGTCTGCCTCGGCCACATCCTGGCCGAGGACGGCCGCAAGATGAGCAAGCACCTGGGCAACATCCTGCCGCCGATGCCGTTGATGGACGAGCACGGCGCCGATGCCCTGCGGTGGTTCATGGCGTGCTCGGGGTCGGCCTGGTCGGCCCGCCGCATCGGCCACACCGCGCTCACCGAGATCGTCCGCAAGGTGCTGCTGACCTACTGGAACACGGTCGCGTTCCAGACCCTGTACGCCCGGGCCGAGGGATGGTCACCGGCGTCCGGCGAGGTCCCCGCGGTCGCCGACCGTGAGGTCCTCGACCGCTGGGTGGTCTCCGAGCTGCACCAGCTGACGCTGGACGTCACCGCCGCCCTCGAGCGCTTCGACACCGCCGACGCCGGCGCACGGCTGGCGAGGTTCGTCGACGACGTGTCGAACTGGTACGTGCGGCGCTCACGTCGTCGCTTCTGGCGCGGCGACGTCGCCGCGTTCGCCACCCTGCACGAGACGATCGACGTGCTGACCCGGCTGATGGCGCCCCTGGTGCCGTTCGTGACCGAGCGGGTGTGGCAGGACGTGGTGCGACCCACCGACCCCGACGCGGCCGCGTCGGTGCACCTGGCCGCCTGGCCCGTCGCCGACACCTCCTTGATCGTCGACGGTCTGGCCGACCGGGTCGACCTGGCCCGCCGCGTGACCGAGCTCGGTCGCGCCGCCCGCGCCGAGGCGAAGGTGCGCACCCGTCAGCCCCTGCGCCGGGCCCTCGTGGCGTCCACGGCCCACTCCCGGCTCGGCGACGAGCTGCGGGCCCAGGTCTGCGACGAGCTGAACATCGGCGAGCTCGCCTCGCTGGCCGAGGCGGGCGGCGACGTCGTCGACCACACGGCCAAGGGCAACTTCCGGTCACTCGGCCGGCGGTTCGGCCCCCGCACGCCGCTGGTCGCTGCCGCGGTGGAGGCGGCCGACGCCGCCGCGCTCGCCGCCGACCTGGCCGCCCACGGCACCGCCACCGTCACCGTGGAGGGCGAGGACGTCGAGGTCGGCCCCGACGACGTGATCGTGTCCGAGCGCCCCCGGGAGGGCTGGTCGGTGGTGAACGACCAGGGTGAGACGGTCGCACTGGACCTGGAGCTGGACGACGAGCTGCGTCGGGCGGGCCGGGCTCGCGAGATCATCCGCGCCGTGCAGGAGGCGCGCAAGGCGTCGGGCTTCGACATCACCGACCGGATCTCGCTGGCCTGGACCGGTGGGGAGCCGGTGGCCGACGCCGTCGGGACCCACCTCGACCTGATCGCCGACGAGGTGCTGGCCACCGACGTGCACCGGCTGGACGGTGATCACGCGTTCCACGACGAGGAGCTCGGTTTCGCCTTCAGCCTCACCCGGCAGTAGTCGGTCCGGCACGCAGAAGGGGCCCGATCCGTGACGGATCGGGCCCCCTCGTGCGAGACGTGCAGCGTGCTCGGCTCAGACGTCCTCGTCGCCCAGCAGCGACCGCAACCGGCGCGGGGCCGGGTCGGCGGCGTGGCTGGAACCTCCTGCTGCCGGGGCCTCGGACTCCGGTGAGGTCTGCGCGCTGCTGAGCTGCTCGAGCTGGCTCTGGAAGTAGTTCTTGAGCCGCGCGCGGTACTCGCGCTCGTAGGCGCGCAGGTGCTCGACCTCGCGCTGGAGCTCGTAGCGCTCCCGCTCGATGGTGGCGATCGCCTGCTCGCGACGCTCCTTGGTCTCGTCGTCGAGCTTCTGCGACCGGATGCGGGCGTCGGTCTCGACCCGGTCGGCCTTGCCGCGCGCCTCGGTGGTGAGTCGCTCGGCCTTGACCTTGGCCTCACCGACGATGCGGTCGGCCTCCTCCTTGGCCGCTTCCATCAGCTGGTCGGCGTTGGTGGAGGCGATCTCGAGCAGGCGGGCGGCAGCGGAGGACGCGTCGGCGACCGTCGGCGTGGCGCGGACCGGCTCGGGCTCGGGGGCCTTGGCGACCGGCTCCGGCTCGGGCTCGGGCTCCGGCTCGGGCTCCGGTGCGCGTTCGACGACCGGCGCGGCCGGGGCCTGCTGGGCCAGGGAGGGGATCAGACCGGTCGGCTCACCGGTGGAGGCAGCCGCCACCTTGGCCCGCAGCTCGTCGTTCTCGACCGTGAGGCGCTCGAGCTCGGCCTCGACCTCGTCGAGGAACTGGTCGACCTCGCCCATGTCGTAACCCTCGCGGAGGCGGACGGGCGTGAATCGCTTGTTGCGCACGTCCTCGGGCGTCAGGGGCATGAGTTCACCTCGTGGTTGGAGAAAAGTCGATTGATTACCGGGCCCACCGTACTCCGTCGCCGCTCACACCTGCCACAGGAGTACCGGTGGTGCTGCCGCGTGTCGCTCACGTCATCGTTGCGGTGACGACGGCCATCAGGATCTGGATCCCGATCAGCAGCACCAAGGGCGACAGGTCGAGCGCGACCCCACCCAGACGCACCGGCGGGATCACCCGCCGGATGGCACGCAGCGGCGGGTCGGTGACCATGTAGATGCCCTCGCACAGCACCGCCACGAAACCGCTGGGTCGCCAGTTGCGAGCCAGGAGCTGCACCCAGTCGATGACGAACCGGGCCAGGAGCAGCACGATCGCCACCCACAGGACAGAGTTGATCGCAGAAGCGACGCCGGCCATGGATCTCAGTTCTGGTCGTAGAAACTGCCGCCCGCGATGCGCTGCTTGTCCTCGTCGGAGACCAGGACGTTCTCGGGGCTGAGCAGGAACACCTTGTCGGTGACCCGGGTAATGGAACCATGCACCGCAAAAACCAGCCCGGCGGCGAAGTCGACGAGGCGCTTGGCGTCATCGACCTCGATCTCGGAGAGGTTCATGATGACGGGCACACCGGCCCGGAAGTTCTCGCCCACCGCCCGCGCGTCGTTGTACGTGCGCGGCGTGACGGTCTCGATCCGTGAGAGGTCGCGACCGGCGGTGCGCGGGGCGGGGCGCCGGCGCTCGTCGATGCTGGCGACCGTCGCCGGACGCACGACCGACGGCGTGCGCTGCTCACGCGCCGCGGGCGCGGGCTCGTCGTCGAGGATCTCGTCGTAGTCGGCCTGCTCGACCAGGCCGAGGTACTCGCCCATCTTCCGCATTGCGCCAGCCATGAGTGCCCCTTGTTCCTACCGCTGCGTGGTCCTGCCGGTGTCTGAATGACACCAGTGAGATTACCCGAGTGCCGGCCGTTCGCCGAGTATCGAGCGCCCGACACGCAGGTGTGTCGCACCGGCGGCGACGGCCTGCTCGAGGTCGGCACTCATGCCCGCCGAGATCGTCGTGGCACCGGGGTGGTCGCGTCGCACCGCCTCGGCGATCTCGCGCAGGTCGTCGAAGACCCCGAGCGCCGGCACCCCCAGGGGGGCCACGGTCATCACCCCGTCCAGACGCAGGCCCTCGGCGTCGGCGACCAGCGCGGCGAGCCGCTCGACCTCTGCGGGGAGGGCGCCGGAGCGGCCGTCGGACTCCTGCCCGTGGGCCGGTCCGAGGTCGACCTGCACCAGCGCTCCGAGCTCGCGGCCGGCGGCGACGGCCCCGCGGGACAACGAGGCGACCAGCTTGGGCCGGTCGACGCTGTGCACGACATCGGCGTATCGCGTCACGGCTCCCGCCTTGTTGGTCTGCACCGCACCGAGGAAGTGCCAGGTGAGGTCGGCCGCGACCTCCTCGGCCTTGCGGCCCGCCTCGGGGTGCCGGTTCTCGCCCACGTGCCGGACACCGAGGTCGGCCAGGATCTCGACGTCGGACGCCGGGTGGGTCTTGGTGACGACGACCAGGGTGATGTCGGCCCGACGCCGCCCGGCCCCGGCGCACGCGGCGTCGATGCGCGCCTCGACGGCCCGCAGACCGGCGGCCAGCTCCTCGCGCCGACTCATCGGCGCACCGCCACCATGCCGAACCGGCCGGCATCGCCCCGGCGGTGCGAGAAGTACCGGTCGTCCTCCAGGGTGCAGGCCGACAGGTCGTGGACCGTGGCACGGGCCCGGTTCAGCTGGTCCACGACGCCGGCTCCCAGGTCGGCCGCCGGCGTGCCCCAGCTGGTGGTGGAACGGGTCGCGGGGACGGCCGCGGCGACCTCGTCGGCCAGGGCCGCGGGCAGCTCGTAGCAGCGACCGCAGACGTGCGGGCCGACCCAGGCATGGACCGCTGACGCCCCGCGCTCGCGCAGCGCACCGATCGCGGCCGGGACGACCCCGGAGACCACGCCGCTGCGGCCGGCGTGGACGACGCCGAGCAGACCCTCCGACGGCGCGGCGATCACCACGGGCACGCAGTCGGCCACCCGCACGAGCAGTCCCCGGTCGCGCTCGGACCCCAGGAGGGCGTCGACCGCGTCGATCTCGTCACCCGCGCCATCGGCCCAGGCGACCTCGGCGCCGTGCACCTGCCGCATCCTCACGAGGGACCGCAGGCCCAGCGCGGAGGCCAGCCGCTGCCGGTCCCCCTGGTCGACCAGGTCGAGCTCCCGGTCGGTGACGACCACCTCGACCGCGCCGTGGGTGACACGCCGGGCGAACACTCAGCGCAGGAAGTCGGGCACGTCGAGGTCGTCGCCGTACTCCACGGGCATCGGCTCGAGCGTCGGCCGGGGCGCGTCGACCGCGGGCGGACGTGCCCCGTCGAGGTGCGGGTCCGGCGGCAGGTAGGTGGCTCCGGGGGTGGACTCGGGGGCCGTCGGGCTCTGGTCGCGCAGCAGGGCCGGCTGCGAGGCGTCACGGACCTTCGGCTCGCCGCCGTCGAACCCCGCGGCGATGACGGTGACCCGGACCTCGTCGCCCAGGGCGTCGTCGATGACCGCACCGAAGATGATGTTGGCGTCGGGGTGGACCGCGTCGCTGACCAGACCCGCGGCCTCGTTGATCTCGAACAGCCCGAGGTCCGAACCGCCGGCGATCGACAGCAGCACGCCGCGGGCCCCCTCGATGGACGCCTCGAGCAGCGGGCTGGACACCGCCATCTCGGCGGCCACGGCCGCCCGGGAGTCGCCCCGGGCCGAACCGATGCCCATCAGCGCCGAGCCGGCGTCGGACATGACCGACTTGACGTCGGCGAAGTCGAGGTTGATCAGGCCCGGGGTGGTGATGAGGTCGGTGATGCCGGAGACACCCTGGTGGAGCACCTGGTCGGCCTGACGGAAGGAGTCGAGCAGGCTGACGTTGGGATCGCTGATGGAGAGCAGTCGGTCGTTCGGGATGACGATGAGCGTGTCGACCTCGTCGCGCAGCGCCTGGATGCCCACGTCGGCCTGGTTGGAGCGGTTGCGGCCCTCGAACTTGAACGGGCGGGTGACCACACCGATGGTGAGAGCGCCGAGCGACCGCGCGATGCGGGCCACGACCGGGGCACCGCCGGTGCCGGTGCCGCCGCCCTCGCCGGCGGTGACGAAGACCATGTCGGCGCCCTTGATGGCGGCCTCGATCTCCTCGGCGTGGTCCTCGGCCGCACGCTTGCCGATGTCGGGGTTGGCGCCGGCGCCCAGACCGCGGGTGGAGTCGCGACCGACGTCGAGCTTCACGTCGGCGTCGCTCATCAGCAGCGCCTGCGCGTCGGTGTTGATCGCGATGAACTCGACCCCCTTGAGGCCGACCTCGATCATCCGGTTGACGGCGTTGACGCCGCCACCACCGATGCCGACGACCTTGATCACGGCGAGATAGTTCTGGACAGCCATGGCTGCGTCCTTCCGACTGCTTCCGAGTGCTCGAACTATGACCCTGAGGTAGAGGGTTATAGTTATGTCAACCTGCTCCACTGAGAACGGTACGGGCGACGACCCACCCTGCGGCCCCGACACGCCGGGCCGGGGCGAGCAACCGGCGCGGATCAGCCGCGCGTCGTGGGCTGCTCGGGAGCACTGACGTCGTACTCGCTGGCCTGCACGCTGGCGAGCAGGGCCGTGAGCACGGTGAGCTTGTCCTCCCCGGCCTCCGCGCTGCCCCACCGGACCGTCCGACCGTCCACCAACCGGAACGTCACGGAGTCCTGGCTCTCGGCCGAGGCGGACGCGATCTGCCCGACCAGCCCCGGGTCGGCCGATCGCAGCTCCGCGAGCACCGACCCCAGGCTCTCCAGGGCCTGCTGACGCCGCCGGGGATCGTCGGTGGACACCTCGACGGCCGTGACGGGCGGTGGTTCGGGATAGTCGCGGAACACCGCACCGAACCGGTCGACCCCACGGATGGCACCGTCGGCCATGATCCAGGCCACCGCGGTGCGTTCGACCACCTCGACCGTGATCGTGCGGGGCCAGGAACGACCGACGTCGACCGACTCCACCAGCGGCAGCGCGCGCACCCGCTCCTCGACCCCGGTGACGTCGACCCGGGCGAGCGGGCGCCCCTGCGGCACCTGTGCGGCAGCCTCGACCTCGGCCGGGTCGAGGGCGCTGGTCCCCTCGACCTCGACCGACGACACGGCCAGCCACGAGGAGAACCACACCACCCACACCAGGGCGCCGACCGCCACCGTGGCGGAGAGCGCCAGCACGACCCGGCGAGCCAGGCGCAGCCGTTCGCTGCGCCGGCGACGGGCGAACCGCTCGGTGCTCACGTGACGATCCTCATGCCCTGTTCCTCATGCGCGGGCGCGGAGCAGGTCGAGGACGACCGGGCCGGCCGTCGTGATGTCGCCGGCACCGAGCGTCAGCAGCAGGTCGCCGGGACGCAGGTGGTCGAGCAGGAGGGCCGGCAGGTCGGCGACCGCCCCGCCGAGCAGCACCGGGACGCCCACGACCGCGTCGGCGACGAGCTCCGCACCGACCTGCGGGTCGGGGTCCTCCCGGGCGAGGTAGAGATCGGCCACGACGACCAGGTCGGCGGCGGACAGCTCGGCGCCCATCGCGGCGCCGAAGATCCGGGTACGGCTGACCAGGTGCGGCTGGAAGGCCACGACGAGGCGGTCGTCGCCGGCGACCTGGCGGGCCGCGGCCAGGTCGGCACGGATCTCCGTCGGGTGGTGGGCATAGGAGTCGTAGACCCGCACCCCCGCGACCTCGCCGAGCGGCTGCATGCGTCGGTGGGCCCCGGTGTAGGTGGCCAGGCCGGCCACCAGCCCGTGCGGGTCGGCGCCCAGCCGCAGGCCCGCGGCCAGAGCCATCAGGGCGTCCTGGACGTAGTGGTCGCCGGGGACGGCCAGCTCGACCGGCCCCAGCCGTTCGCGGCCACGCCAGGCCGTGAACGTCGAGCGGGTGCCGTCCACGACGACGTCGGTGCCGCGGACCTCCGCGTCGTCGGCGAAGCCGGCGAGCAGGACCTCCAGTCCGCGCTCGGCGGCCGGGGCCGCCAGGGCCCGGGCCCCCGGGTCGTCGGCACTCAGCACCACGAACTCGGCGACGGTGCCGATGAACTCGGTGAACGCCGCGGCGTAGGCCTCCTCGGTGCCCCACGTGTCGAGGTGGTCGGCGTCGACGTTGGTGACGACCGCCGCAGCGGGGTGGTAGACGAGGAAGGCCCCGTCACTCTCGTCGGCCTCGGCCACCAGCACCTCTCCGGTGCCCCGCCGGGCGTTGGCGCCCAGACTGGCGACCTCGGCACCGATCGCGAACGACGGGTCGACGCCGGCCCCGACCAACGCACAGGTCAGCATCGCGGTCGTGGTGGTCTTGCCGTGCGTCCCGGCGACGGCCACCGTGGTGTGCCCGTCCATGACCGAGCGGAGACCCGCCGACCGGGGCCACAGCCTCAGGCCGCGTCGCAGCGCCTCCACGATCTCGGGGTTGTCGTCGCGCACCGCGGTCGACGCGATGACCGTGCTGACCCCGCCCAGGTGGTCGGCGTGGTGACCCACGTGCGTCACCGCGCCGTCCCGGGCGAGCGCGTCGAGCACGGCCGACGGCTGGGCGTCGCTGCCGCTGACCGGCACACCACGCGCGAGCATCAGCCGGGCGATCGCGGACAGGCCCGCACCGCCCAGCCCGACGAAGTGCACGGCGCCGAGCTCCTCCGGCGGCTCGATCGTCGACGGGACGGCGATCCTCACCCGGGCCCCCTGCGTGGGCGGCGGGGACCGGCGGCCGCCGCGACCTCGACCAGGTCGGCCAGTCGTTCGTCGGCGTCGCGCGGCAGCAGGTCGGCCGCGGCGCGTCCCATGTGCTGCAACCGGTCGGGGTCCAGCAGGAGCGGGACGACCGCCTGGTCGACCCAGGCGGAGGTGAAGGCCGCGTCGTCGATCAGCAGCGCTCCCCCGGCCTGGACCACCGGATGGGCGTTCAGCGCCTGTTCACCGTTGCCGATCGGCAGCGGGACGAAGGCGGCCGGCAGTCCGGTGGCGGCGACCTCGGTGACGGTGTTGGCGCCGGAGCGACACACGATGAAGTCGGCCGCGGCGTAGGCCAGGTCGATGCGGTCGATGAAGTCGGTGACCACGTACGGGGGGTCGCCGTCGCGACGGTTCGGGTCGGCCTCCTCGGTGCGGCCCGCCGCGTGCAGCACCTGGATGCCGGCGGCCGCGAGGTCACGCGCCGCTCCGGACACGGCGAGGTTGATGCGCCGGGCGCCCTGCGAACCACCGGTGACCAGCAGCGTCGGACGATCGGGGTCGAGGCCGAAGTGCCGGCGTCCCTCCGCCCGCAGGGCGGCACGGTCCAGCCCCGAGATCTGCCGCCGGATCGGGAGTCCGATGCAGTCGGCGCCGGGCAGGTCGGTGCCGGGAAAGCTCGTCGCGACGTGCGGGGTGAACCGGGCTCCGAGGCGGTTGGCGATGCCCGCACGGGCGTTGCCCTCGTGCACCACGATGGGCACCCCCCGTCGGCGGGCCGCCAGGTACGCCGGCACCGAGACGTAGCCGCCGAACCCGACCACGACGTCGGGCCGGACCCGGTCGACGACGTCGGTCGCGGCGGCCACGGTGCGCCGCAGTCGCACGGGGACCTTGGCCAGGTCGGCGCCGGGTCGGCGCGGCAGCGGGACCGGCGGCACCAGCTCGAGCGGGTACCCGGCCCGCGGGATGAGCGTGACCTCGAGCCCTCGGGGGGTGCCCAGGCAGGTGATCTCGGCACCCCGCTCGCTCAGCACCTCGGCGGTGGCGAGCAGCGGTGACGTGTGTCCGGCGGTACCGCCGCCGGCCAGCAGGACGCGCACGGCTCATCGCCTCCGGGGACGCCGGCCGGCCGCGAGGGCGCGGCGCGCCCCGGGTTCGGTGAGGGCGCAGTTGGCCAGCAGACCGAGCGCGACCATGGTGACCAGCAGGCTCGACCCGCCGTAGGACATGAACGGCAGCGGGATGCCGATGACCGGCAGGAGGCCCAGCACCATGCCGATGTTGATGATGGCCTGCACGCTGAGCCAGATCGTGATGCCGATCGCGACGTAGTGGGCGAACGGGTCCGTGGTGCGCATCGCGATGCGGATGCCCGCGACCGCCAGCAGCACGAAGAGCGCCAGCACGACGAAGGACCCGAACAGGCCCAGCTCCTCGCCGACGACGGACATGACGAAGTCGGTGTGGGCGTTGGGCAGCGAACCCCACTTCTGCCGACTGCCGCCCAGACCGACCCCCCAGAACCCGCCGGTCGCCAGCGCCATCATGGAGTGGATCGACTGGTACCCGGCCTGTTCGGGGTCGGCCATGGGGTTGAGGAAGCTCAACATGCGCGACACCCGGTGCGGCGCGGTCGCCACGAAGAAGACCAGACCCACCCCCAGCGCGGTGAACACCGCGGCGAGGTGACGACCGGGCAGACCCACCGACCACAGCAGGCCGGCGAGGATCGAGAACAGCACCAGGGCCGTGCCGAGGTCCTTCTGGGCGACGATGAGCAGCGCCACGCCGCCGGCGATCGGCACGACGGGCAGCATCATCGCCCGGGTCGACCGCTTGGACCGCAGCCGCTTCTGCCGGCCCGCGTAGATGGTCGCGATCCAGATGACCAGGGCCAGCTTGGCGAACTCCGACGGCTGCAGCTGGAAACCGCCCGGCAGCGGCAGCCAGTTGCGGTTGCCGCCGACCTCGACCCCGATGCCCGGCACCAGGGTCAGTCCGATGAGCGCGACCACCCCGACCAGCGCCAGCCCGGAGAGCCGCTTGACGACGTGCAGCGGCATCTTCGCGGCGACGACGGCGCCGACCAGCCCGAGGGTCGCGAACAGTCCCTGCCGCATGACGATCGCGTAGGAGTTGTCGTAGGTGCGGTAGGCCAGCACCGAGCTGGCGCTGAGGACCATGACCAGCCCGAGCCCGACCAGCAGGGCACCGGTGCCCAGCACGAGCTGGTACGAGGCCAGCGGGCGGTCGAGGGTCCGACGGGCGGCCTCGACCAGCGCGGGGCGACGCTCGGCGGCGGTGGTCACGCCGTCACCGCCGGCGGACGGCGTCGGCGAAGGCGTCCCCGCGGTGGGCGTAGTCGCGGAACTGGTCCATCGACGCGCACCCGGGCGCCAGCAGCACCACGTCGCCGCTGCGCGCGAGCGACGTCGCTGCGTCGACGACCCGGTCCATGAGATCAGTCTCGCCGTTGAGGACCTCGATCACCGGCACCTCCGGCGCGTGTCGGCGCAGCGCGTCGCGCACCACGTCGCGGTCGGTGCCGATGAGCACGACGCCGCGCAGGTGCTCGCGGGCCGTGCCGACGAGGTCGTCGAAGGTGGCACCCTTCGCCAGTCCCCCGGCGATCCAGACGACGTGGTCGAAGGACCGCAGCGAGGCGAGCGCCGCCGCCGGGTTGGTGGCCTTGGAGTCGTCGACGTACCGGATCGCGTCGATGGTCGCGACGTCGGCGATGCGGTGGGCGTCGGGGCTGAAGCCGCGCAGGCCGTCGCGGACGGCCCGCTGGGACACCCCGTGGGCCCGCGCGAGCGCCGCGGCCGCCAGGGCGTCGGCCACCACGTGCGGTGCGGCCGGACCGGCCGGCGTGGCAAGGTCGGCGAGGGTGCCGAGCTCGGCGGCGTTGGACTGCCGGTCGACGACGAACGCCCGGTCGGCCATGACGTCCTCGACCAGGCCGATCATGCCGGGACCGGGCAGACCGAGGGTGAAGCCGATCGCCCGGCACCCCTCGACCACCTCGGCGTCGACCACGAGCTGCTCGGTGGCAGGGTCCTGCACGTTGTACACGCACGCGACCTGGGCGTGCTGGTAGATGCGCCCCTTCGCCGCGGCGTAGGCCACGTGGGACCCGTGCCAGTCCAGGTGGTCCGGCGCGACGTTCAGGACGGTGCTGGCGCGGCACGACAGCGAGGACGACCAGTGCAGCTGGTAGCTGGACAGCTCGACCGCCAGCACGTCGTACGGCTCCGGATCCATGACGGCCTCGAGGACCGGACGCCCGACGTTGCCGACGGCGGCACTGCGCAGACCGTCGGCCCGCAGGATGGCGTCGAGCATCTGCACCGTCGTGGTCTTGCCGTTGGTGCCGGTCACGCCGAGCCACGGTGCCGCGTCCTCGCCCCGCAGCCGCCAGGCGAGCTCGACCTCGCTCCACACCGGCAGGCCGCGACCGGCGGCCTCGACCAGGATCGGCGTCGAGGGCGACCAGCCGGGCGACGTCACGACCAGCGTCGGCGCGGAGGGACCGGTGGGGAGCGACGACGACGATCCGGCACCCGTGCGGATGTCTGCACCCAGGATCTCCAGCAGCGTGGCCTTCTCGGCGGCGGCGCCCTGCGGCTCGACGTCGTCGACCACGGTCACGTCGGCACCGAGGAACAGCAGGGTGTCCGCCGCGGCGTACCCGCTCACGCCGAGACCGGCCACGACCGCACGGACCCCCTCCCAGGACTCCCGCCCCAGGGTGGTCGGGTCGGGTCCTGAGGACGCGCTCCCGGTCACAGGCCGGAGACCCATTCCCAGTAGAAGATGCCCAGGCCGGTCGCGACGCAGAGCGCGCTGATGAGCCAGAACCGGACCACGATCGTGATCTCGGCCCAGCCGAGCAGCTCGAAGTGGTGCTGCAGCGGAGCCATCCGGAAGATCCGCTTGCCCCCGGAGAGCTTGAAGTAGCCGACCTGCAGGATCACCGACGCCGTGATCGCGACGAAGAGTCCGCCGAGCACGATGAGCAGCAGCTCGGTGCGGGTCATCAGGGCGAAGCCGGCCATCGCGCCACCGAGCGACAGGGAGCCGGTGTCACCCATGAAGATCTTCGCCGGTGACGCGTTCCACCACAGGAAGCCGACGCAGGCGCCGGTGAGGGCCGAGGCCACCACCGCCAGGTCGAGCGGGTCGCGGACCTCGTAGCACTTCGGCCCGGGGAACGTGCTGCAGTTCTGGTTGCTCTGCCAGATGTTGATCAGCACGAAGGCGCCGAACACCATGGCCGAGGCGCCGGTGGCCAGGCCGTCGAGGCCGTCGGTGAGGTTGACCCCGTTGCTCGTCGCCGCGACCAGCAGCAGCACCCACAGGACCAGCAGCACGGTGGGCAGCTCCCAGCCCTGCAGGTCGCGCGTGAAGCTCACGAACCGCGTGATCGGGGTCCGGCCCGACTCGTCCTCCATGCGGATGGCCAGCACCGCGAAGACCAGGCCCACGGCGATCTGCCCGATCATCTTGGCCTTGCTGCGCAAGCCGAGGCTCCGCTGGCGGGAGATCTTGATGTAGTCGTCGAGGAACCCGATCGCCCCGAGACCGCAGAACAGGAACAGCAGCAACCAGGCCGACGCGCTCGGGGCGAACCCGGTGGCGATCTTGGCCGCTGCGTACCCGAGCAGCACCGCCAGGATGATGACGAGACCACCCATCGTGGGCGTGCCGCGCTTGGTGTGGTGCGACGTCGGCCCGTCGTCGCGGATGAGCTGCCCGTAGTTCTTGGCGACCAGCACGCGGATCGCGACCCGGGTGCCCAGCAACGTCACCAACAGGCTGATCCCACCGGCGATCAGGATGGCCAACATCGTGGGGCGTCCTCTCGGTCGTCGGTGGATGGGCGCTCTGGAGCCTCAGACCCCCTCGGAAGTATGCCGTGCGTCGGCCAGCAATGCGGTGACGACTCGCTCGAGTCGGGCACTTCGCGACGCCTTGACCAGCACCAGGTCGCCGGGACCCACCTGCTCGTGCAGCAGCTCGACCGCGGCTGCGACATCCGGCACGCCGGTCGCGAGAGCTCCCGCGCCCTCGACCACCGGTGAGGCTCCGGGCCCGACGGCCACGACCAGCCCGATCCCGAGCTCACGGGCGAGCGCCCCGATCCGCCGGTGGTGGTCGGCGGAGTCCGCCCCGAGCTCCAGCATCTCCCCCAGCACGACCACGGTGCGGCCACCGTCGCCGGGGGCGCCCAGGTCGGCCACCGAGCGCAGGGCGGCCGCGACCGACTCGGGGTTGGCGTTGTACGAGTCGTCGACGACGACCAGCCCGTCCGGCCGCACGTGCCGCGCCATCCGGTGGGGGGACCGGACGGTGGCCGTGGCCAGCCGGGCGGCGACGGTCGCCAGGTCGACGCCGAGGGCGACGGCCACCGCGGCCGTGGCCGCGGCGTTGGACCCGTGGTGCCCGCCGATCTGCGGCAGCACGAAGGTCTCGCGGTCGGGCCCGTGGGCCAGGGTGATCCGGGGGTGGCCGGCGGCGTCGGTCAACAGGTCGACGAGCCGGACGTCACCGCCGCGCCCGAAGGTCAGCACCTGTCCGGCGGTACGGCCCGCCATCGCCGCGACCCGTGGGTCGTCGGCGTTGAGCACCGCGGTCCCCCCGGGGCCGAGCGCCTCGACCAGCTCACCCTTGGCCACCGCCGTGTCGTCGACGCTGCCGAACTCGCCCTGGTGGGCCGTACCGACGTTGAGGACGACCGCGACGTCGGGTGGACTGATCCGGCAGAGCGCGGCGATGTGACCTCGACCGCGGGCCCCCATCTCCACGACCAGGTAGCGGGTCGAGGGATCCGCCCGCAGCACGGTCAGCGGCACCCCGAGCTCGTTGTTGAACGACCCGGTCGGGGCGACGGTCGGCGCGAGCGGCTCCAGGACGTGCGCGAGCAGGTCCTTGGTGCTGGTCTTGCCGCTCGAGCCGGTCAGCCCGACGGTGCTGAGCCGGTCGAGCCGGTCGTGGGTCGCCCGCGCGAGCAGGCCGAGCGCCACCGTGGCGTCGGGGACCAGCACGTGCGGCGCCGCCACCGGGCGGGTGCACAGCACGGCCGCGGCACCGGCCCGTACCGCGGCCTCGGCGTAGGCGTGCCCGTCGACGTGCTCCCCCGGGATCGCCACGAAGAGGCCGCCGGGCGGCACGTCGCGGGAGTCGATCGTCGCCGGTCCGGTGACCCGTGCCCGTCCGTGGGCGGTCCCGCCTGTGGCCGCGGCGATCCCCTCGAGGTCCAGCTCGATCACGGCGTCGCCCCGAGCAGCTCCTCGAGCACGGCGCGGTCGCTGAAGGGGTGCACCACCCCGTCGATCTCCTGGCCCTGCTCGTGCCCCTTGCCGGCGACGACCACGGTGTCGCCCAGCCGGGCACCGGCGACGGCGTGGGCGATCGCCTCACGCCGGTCGCCGATCTCGACCACCTCTGCCGGACCTCCACGGGCACCGGCCAGCAGGTCGGCCCGGATCGCCGCCGGCCGCTCGCTGCGGGGGTTGTCGTCGGTGACCACGACCAGGTCGGCGTGCCGCGCGGCCGCCTCCCCCATCAGGGGCCGCTTGCCGTGGTCGCGGTCGCCGCCGGCACCGATCACCATGACCAGGCGTCCCGGGGTCACCGGGCGCAGGGCCGTCAGGACCGCCGTGACGGCATCGGGCTTGTGCGCGTAGTCGACGACGGCGGTGAACGGCTGACCGCGGTCGACCCGCTCCATCCGGCCCGGCACACCGGGACTCGCCGCGATCCCGGCCGCCAGGTCCGCCGGGTCGTGTCCCTCCGGCGCCAGGGCCGCCACCACCGCGAGGGCGTTGGAGACGTTGAACCGGCCGGGCAGCGGGACGGACAGGTCGATCTCCAGGCCCGCAGGACCCAGCACCTCCAGGTCGGTCCCCAGTCGGTGCGGGCGGACGTTGGCAGCGCGCCAGTCGGCCGCGCGCCCGTCGGTGGAGAAGGTCGTCACCGGCAGATCGGTGCGGTCCAGCAGCCGCCGACCGTGGTCGTCGTCGACGTTCACCACCGCGCGCCGGGCATGGTCGGGCGTGAACAGCATCGCCTTGGCGTCGAAGTAGTCGGCGAGGTCGTCGTGGAAGTCGAGGTGGTCACGCCCGAGGTTCAGGAACACCGCGACGTCGAACGCGAACCCGTCGACCCGTCCCTTCACGAGCGCGTGGCTGGAGACCTCCATGGCGCAGACGTCGACGGCCTCCTCGCGCATGACCGCGAACAGTGCCTGGAGCGCCGGCGCCTCGGGGGTCGTCAGGCTCGAGGCGACCGGGCGGCCCCCGATCCTGGTGCCGATCGTGCCGATCACCCCCACGGTCCCGCCGACGGCCGACTCGGCGAGGTACGTCGTGGTGGTCTTGCCCTGGGTGCCGGTGACCCCGAGGGTCGTGAAGGCGGAGGTGGGGTGGTCGTGCAGCCACGCGCCGAGGCGCCCGAGGACCTCTCGCGGGTCGTCGACCACCACCCGCGGCAGCCGCCGGGCGGCCCCTTCTGTGGCGTCGAGCACCGCGGCTCCGGCCGGGTCGGTCAGGACGGCGACCGCACCGCGCTCGGCGGCCTGGTCGGCGTAGGCCGCGCCGTGGGCCCGACCTCCCGGGACGGCCGCGAACAGGTCACCGGGACAGCAGTCGGAGGTGCCGAGCGTCAGGCCGGTCACGCTCGGGTCGACCGGCGGGGGCCGGACACCCAACTGCCGGGCCACCTCGACCAGTCCGCGGGACGGCGGGGTCGTCGGCCGGTGACGGAGCAGGTCGGTCATCGCAGGAGCCTATCGCCGTGAGCCGGAGCCGGAGGAAGCGGCATTGTGGTTATCGGACTTTCCCCGATAAAGTCGAATTCATGGCAAAGAAGACGATATCGGCCTATTTCTCCGACCTGAGCGGCGAGGAGATCACGACGGCCGGACCCACCGTGTACTTCGCGCTCGACGGGGTGGGGTACGAGATCGACCTGACCGAGTCCGAGCACACCGCGCTGCGTGACGTGCTCGCTCCGTACACGGCCCTGGCCCGGCGCGCGGCCGGCGGCCGGCGCACGGGGTCGACGGGTGCCGCCTCGGGGCCCGCCCCGAAGGACGTCCGGGCCTGGGCGGTCGAGCAGGGTCTCGACGTCCCCTCGCGCGGCCGCATCCCGGCCTCGATCTCCGAGGCCTACACCGCCGCGCACTGACGCCGGGACGCCGTCGCGCCGGCTCACGACTGCACCTTCACGAGTGGCCCCTCACGGCCGGCCCGTCACCACTCCTGCGGCACCACGGGACTCGGCGCGCCCGTCGGCACGACGCCGAACCGCTCCAGCGCCATCGACATGATGTCGTGGAACACCGGGGCGGCCGTGGAGCCACCGCCGGCGTTGGAGTGCGGCCGGTCCAGCACGATGTAGGTGAGGAAGCGGGGCGCGTCGGCCGGGGCGAACCCGACGAACGAGACCGTGTTCTGGCCCCTGATGTAGCGGCCGGTGGCCGGGTCCACGCGCCACGCGGTGCCGGTCTTGCCGGCCACGCGGTACCCGGGGATCTGGGCCGCCGGCGCAGTGCCGTCGTCAGCGGTCACCGCCTCCATCATCCGGGTCACCTGTCGGGCGGCCTCGGTGGAGATGATCTGGCGCGGCTCGTCGACCGGCGCGTCCGTCCGGTGACCCTCGGCGTCCTGGAACCCCGCGACCACGGTCGGCTCGCAGATCGAGCCGGCATTGGCGATGGCGCCGACCGCCCGCACCACCTGCATCGCCGTCACCGAGATGCCCTGCCCGAACGAGATGGTGGCGTGGTTCGCGCGGGTCCACCCGGCGTGGTCGGCCAGGATGCCGGCCGACTCGCCGGGCAGGTCCACCCCGCTGGGCTGACCGAACCCGAACCGGGTCAGGTAGTCGTGCATGGTGGCGTCGTCCATCTGCTGGGCCGCCACGATGGTGCCGAGGTTGGACGACTTGGCGACGACCCCGGCGGCGGTGAGCTGCAGGGTGCCGTGCTCCCAGTAGTCGCCGATGGGGAAGTTGTCGATCACCATGCCGCCGGGGACGACGATCGGTGTCTCGGGGGCGATTTTGCCCTGGTCGGCGAGCGCCGCCATGGTGATCGTCTTCATCACCGAGCCGGGCTCGTACACCGTCTGCAGGCTCCTGGCCACGGTGCGGGAGTCGTTCATGTCCGACCGCGTGTCGGCGTCGAACGTCGGCACCTGGGAGAGCTGCACGATCTCGCAGGTCCGGACGTCCATCGTCACGGCCAGGCCCCAGTCGGCCCCCGCCCCCTGCACGGCCTCGGCCAGGCGCTGGTCGGCGTACCACTGCAGGTCGCGGTCGATCGTCGTGACGACGTCCTCACCGGGCACCATCGCGACGACGTCGCTGTCGGCGAGCGGGATGCGCTGACCCGTGGGCGAGACGACGTCGGTGCTGGTGCCGTCGGTGCCCGCGAGCCGGTCCTGGTACTGCTGCTCCAACCCGGCGACGCCGTTGCCCTCGTCGTTGAGGTAGCCGAGCAGGTTCGCGGCGAGCGAACCGGCCGGGTAGGTGCGCAGGCTCTCCTTCTCGCTGAAGACACCGGCCAGGCCGGCCTCCCGCAGTGCGGTCAGCGCCTGCTCGGCCGACCAAGCCGGGATGTCCTTGACGAGGTAGACGAACCGCGAGTCCGGCGTGCGCAGCTGGTCGATCGTGGCGAAGTAGTCGATCTGGTCACCGAGCTGCTCCCGCAGGATGCTGGCGATCTCGGGGGCGTTCTCGGCCGTCAGCTGCGGGTCGGCGGTGAGGGTCAGTCCGCTGACGCTGCTCGCGAGCGGGACCCCGTTGCGGTCCAGGATCTCGCCCCGCTCGGCAGGGACGAGGGTGGAGCGGGTCCCCGCGTCGGACGCCATGGCGGCGTAGGCGCTGGTGTCGAAGCCCTGGATCTGCAGGAGCCGGACCCCGAACACCGCGAACATCACCATGATCACGACGAGACCGAAACGCAGGCGGCGCCGGGTCAGCACCTGCCGGCGGGTCACGGGTTCACCCCCGCCACGTTGGTGTTGCCCTCGGCCGGCTGCGGGACGCCGATCACGGCCCCGTCGGACGGGCGGAGGAAGACCGGGTTGGCGTTGGGCACCATGCCCAGCCGCAGTGCCGCGGCGGCGACAGCCGACGGTCCGGACCGGCGTTCGGCGTCGCGCTGCAGCTGTTGCTGCTGGATGCGCAGGTCCGCGGCCTGACCCGACAGCTCGGCCAGTCGGAACGACTGGTCCTGCAGGGCGGTGTTGGTGACGATCAGCCCGACCAGCCCGGCCGACAGCAGGGCGGCGACGACGGCGACGAAGGGCGCCTGACGCGCCCGGCTGCGGGCCGGTGCGACGACGCGCAGCACCCGGGCGCGGGCGGCC
>NZ_CM001024.1:1789711-1904018 GCF_000160775.2 Aeromicrobium marinum DSM 15272
GCCGGTGCGTGTTGGCCGGTCACGACCACGTCCTTTCGTCTCCCGGGTGCTGGATCGGTCAGGGTTCACCCTAGTCGACCGGTCGCCCGGTGGCGGCCCACCGGGAGGCCCGTCGGCCGCCCGGTCCCCCGCAGTGATCAGGACCGGTGTGCAGCCAGCGGCCGGATCGCGGGCGGCAGCACCAGGTCCGGTCGCAGGTCGTCCATCGCGGCGAGCAGCGCCCGGGTCCGCTCGACGCCTGCCGGGACGGGACGCCCGGTCATGACCGCGTCATGGACGAAGGCCATCTCGGTGCCCAGCCGCTGGTACCGCCGCACGACCCTGGCGGCCTCCCGGCCGGCCTCGCGGCGGGCGTGTCGGCGTGCCTGGCGGCGGTAGCCGAACCGCGAGAGGTAGGGCAGCTCGGCGGGGTGGATCCACCCTCGCTGCGCCATGTACGACAGCGAGCGCTCGAGGACGCGGACCTGCCGGGACCGGATGATCACGGTGACGACGGCGAGGCCGGCGAGCAGGACGCTGAGGGCCAGGTAGACCACCACGAACCCGACGCCGCCCCCGAAGGTGACCGAGGCGTTCCACAGTCCGTGCATCAGGACCGCGCCCGCCCAACCGGCCGTGACCACCAGGACCCGCACCCATCGGGAGCGGCACAGCACGGCGAGCCCGAAGGAGATGCCGATGGCGGAGGTGAAGAGCGGGTGGGCCAGCGGGCTGAAGAGTCCTCGCACGACGAAGGTCGTGGTGGCGCCGTCCGCGCCGTCGACCAGGAGGTCCGGTGAACCGAGGTAGCTGATGGCGTAGTAGCCGATGTTCTCGACGAAGGCGAAGCCCAGGCCGACGAGCCCGGCGTAGACCAGACCGTCGACGAAGCCGTCGAGCACCCGCCGTGCGCGCAGGAAGGTGAGCAGGAAGAACAGGCCCTTGGCGGACTCCTCGACCACGGGGGCCACGAACGAGGCCACCACGTCGTCGCTGAGGTCCCAGGCCGTCGCGGCCCACACCTCCAGCCCGATCGATATCGCCACCGCGAAGACGCCGCCCCACACGAAGGCCGCGAACTTGTACCGGCGGGGTTCGGGCTCGTACCGGTCGAGCCACCAGTAGAGCCACCACACCAGCGGCACCGGGATCAGGGCGAGGCCGACCGCGAGCCCCGCGCCGCGCGCGTCGCCCGCCTGGGACGACAGCACCCCGACGCCGACGGCGCCGGACACCGCCACGACCGTGAACATCACCAGCAGCGCCGTCCTCCCGCGTTGTCGCAAGGGGTCGGGACCGGCGGTGGGAGTGCCGAGCGCGGGATGCGGGGGCCCCGCGGGCGCGGGCGGTGGAGGAGCCACCGCGTGTGGATCGGTCACCGCTGCATCCTAGGTCGGTGCCACGCGTGGTCGCGCGGGGCCGACGCCGATACGGTGGAGCGGGACCTCGCGGTCCCGCGCGCCCGTAGCTCAGCTGGATAGAGCAAGAGCCTTCTAATCTCTAGGTCGCAGGTTCGAATCCTGCCGGGCGCACCCTCGCAACGCCGGATCCCCTCGCCGATCCCGGCGCCCAGGATTCGGGGAGGAGGGCGCCCCGCGCCCGACGGACTCCTGCCGGGCGCACCCAGCGCCGATCCCGGCTCACCTCCCTGTGGGAGGGAAGAGTCAGGCGCGGGCGTCGTCGATCGCTTCCTGCAGGTCCTCGGGGGTCCGGGCCTCGGACACCTCTCCGCCGATGAACACCGTCGGGGTACCACTGACGCCGCGCTCGGCACCGGCCTCCTTGGACTCCACGATCCACGGGATGTGCTTTCCCGAGGTGACGCAGGACTCGAAGGTCTCACCACTGGCGCCGAACGGCTCGGCCAGCTCGATCAGCTCCTCGTCCTCCGGCCCGGCCCGGCCCTCGGTGGGCTGGTTGGCGTAGAGGAAGGACTGGAAGTCCAGGAAGCTGGTGATGTCGGTGGCGTCCAGCAGGCAGACCGCAGCGTTGTTGGCCCGCTTGGAGTAGTCGTTGGGGCTGCCGCCACGCTCGTCGAGGAACGAGAACGGGCGGTAGGTCAGGGTGATCTCACCCGAGGCGACCTTGTCCTTCAAGAACTGGCCCGACAACGCCTCGAACTGCTGACACGCGGGGCACTGCAGGTCCTCGTAGAGCTCGACCTCGACCGGCTCCTCCTCCAGGTCGGCCGGGGCGACGCCGGCGTCCTCGGGCGTGTAGGTGATGCCGAAGTCGTCGGTGGCGCTCTCGGGGGCGATGACGTCGGAGACGCGCTCGTTGTCGGAGCTGACCTGCTGGATGCCGAAGGCCGCCAGACCCACCAGCACCACGACGACGCCGATGATGCCGAGGGTGATGACGTTGCGCTCGCGCTTGGACTCCTTGTCCCGCTGCTTGCGCATCTGCTCGGCCCGCTCGGCCCGCTTCTGACGGTCGTTGGTCACTTCTCGCTCCTACCGATGGTGGTCGTACCAGGAGAACCAACGATGCTGCGATCGGGAAGGTTCCCGCCGAGCCTACCGGCCCGGGCCGCGGATCGACCGGCACGCACGGCGTAGGGTGGCTGACCGTGAATGACAAGCTGGTGTGGATCGACTGCGAGATGACCGGGTTGTCGCTGACCCACGACGCGCTGATCGAGATCGCCGTCCTGGTCACCGACTTCGAGCTCGAGGTGCTGGGCCCCGGCATCGACCTGGTCGTGAAGCCGCCCCAGGAGGCGCTGGACCAGATGAACGAGGTCGTCACCCGGATGCACACGGCCTCGGGCCTCATCACCGAGCTGGACGCGGGACTGACGCTGCAGGACGCCCAGGCCCAGGTGCTCGACCACGTCCGCGAGTACGTCAAGGAACCGGGCAAGGCTCCGCTGGCCGGCAACTCCGTGGGCACCGACCGGGCCTTCCTCGCCCGCGACATGCCCGAGCTGGAGAACTGGCTGCACTACCGGGTCATCGACGTCAGCAGCATCAAGGAGCTGTCGCGGCACTGGTTCCCGCGGGCGTACTTCGCCGCGCCCTCCAAGGCCGGCCACCACCGCGCACTGACCGACATCGCCGAGAGCATCGAGGAGCTGCGCTACTACCGGGGCACGGTCTTCCGCGAGGCACCGGGGATCGACACCGAGAACGCGCGGTCGGTCGCGACCGCCGTGGACGGTTCGGTGTCCGGGCACCTGTGATCGGTGGTCATGGCCTGCGCTATGCTCGACCACGCCGTGTCGGGCATCGCTCGGCACGCGTGGTGGCTGTAGCTCAGTTGGTAGAGTCCCGGCTTGTGGTGCCGGTTGTCGCGGGTTCGAGCCCCGTCAGTCACCCCAAGGATCCCCTGCTCCGGCGGGGGTTTCCTTTTCCCGCGCGGGGAGTCTCAGCTGCGGTCGATCTCGATGTCGCCGGTGTCGGTCTCGACGGTGACGAACCCCTGCCCGTCGCCGTCGTGCTGCAGGTCCGACTCCACGTCGCCGGACTCGCTGCCGACCTGGACGACGTAGGTGGTGTCCCCGTCGGGCATGGTCGCCTCGACGTCTCCCGAGGCCGTGCGTGCCTTGAAGCCGAACGGCTGCACCCCGAACTCGACGTCGATGTCGCCGGACCCCGTGCGCAGGTCCAGCTCGACGACCGCCAGGTCGGCCGCCTCGATGTCACCGGTGTCGGACCGCGCGGTGACGACACCGTCGAGGCCGTCCAGCCGCAGGTCCCCGGATGCAGCGGCGATGACGATCGGGAAGCCGGCGGGGACACCGACGGTGACGGCGACACCGCAGCCCGGCGTGACCAGGCCGAGGCAGGACGCGGAGAGCACGATGTCGTCGCCGTCTCGACGGGCGTCGAAGTCGGTGCCGGTCCAGCCCTCGGTGATCGTGGCCGACACCTCGACCTCGGCGCCCCTCGACCGCACCACGGTGACGTCGGCCCCGTCGGTGACCAGCCGGACCAGGGCCAGGTCGTCGACCGCGAGGGTCGACTCCGCGGTGCGGTCGGAGCGGGTCACCAGGCCCGACGCGACCACCGCTCCCGCCAGCACCGCCAGGACCACGACGGCGATGCCGACCGACAGCAGGGTGCGCGACATCGGCGATCGGACGTCGTACTCCCCCACCACGGCGGGCCCGGGCTCGCCGTAGCGGTCGAGGCGTGTCACGCGGTCTCTGCCTTGTCCGCGCCGGTGGTGACCTGCACGGGCACCACGTCGCGGCCTCCCATGCGGGCGGCATCGGCGGTCTCGTCGTCCGGCATGGTCTGGCTCTCGCGCTCGGCCTCGACCCGCTTGAGGTAGTGGTCGACCTCGGCGGCCCGCTGGGCCTTGGACCAGCCCAGCGCCTTGCCCATCAGGGCCGCGACCTCCTCGGCGACCTCCGTGCCACGGTCGAAGGTCTCGATCGAGATGTGGGTGCGGCGCGCGATGACGTCGTCGAGGTGGCGCGCGCCCTCGTGGGTCGTGCCGTAGACCACCTCGGCCGCGAGGTAGTCGTCGGCCCCGGCCAGGGGCCGCCCCAGCTCGGGGTACTTCGCGATCAGGTCGAGGACCTCCACCACCAACGATCCCTGGCGGCGGAGCAGGTGCTCGATCCGACCGACGCTCAGACCGCTCGAGGCGGCCAGCGAGTGCCGCTGGTTCCACAACGCCTCGTACCCGTCGGCGCCCAGGAGGGGCACGTCCTCGGTGCACGACGGCGGCACCCGACGGTCCAGGTGGCTGCTCATCGCGTGCACGGCGGCGTCGATGGCGTCCTTGGCCATGATCCGGTACGTCGTGTACTTGCCCCCGGCGATGACCACGAGGCCCTTGGTGCTGGTCGACACCGCGTGCTCGCGCGAGAGCTGGCTCGTGGCGTCGGACTCGCCCGCGAGCAGGGGCCGCAGCCCGGCGAAGACCCCTTCGACGTCGTCGTGGGTGAGGGGCTCGACGAGGACCTCGTTGACGTGGTCGAGCAGGTAGTCGATGTCACGCCGGCTGGCGGCGGGGTGGTCCTTGCTCAGGGACCAGTCGGTGTCGGTGGTGCCGATCATCCAGTGCCGGCCCCACGGGATCACGAAGAGCACGGAGGTCTCGGTCCGCAGGATCAGGCCGGAGTCGCCACGGATGCGGTCGCGCGGCACCACCAGGTGGATGCCCTTCGACGCGCGGACGTGGAACTGGCCGCGCTCCCCCGCCATGCCCTGCGTCTCGTCGGTCCACACGCCGGTGGCGTTGACCACCTGCCGCGCCCGCACGTCGAGCTCCCGCCCGGACTCCAGGTCGACGACGGTGGCGCCCACGACCCGGTCGCCCTCACGGATCAGCGCCGTGACCCGTGAACGGGTGGCCACGTGCGCCCCGTAGGCCGCCGCGGTGCGGGACAGCAGCATGGTGTGGCGGGCGTCGTCGACCTGACCGTCGTAGTAGTGCAGCGCGCCGACCAGCGCGTCCTTGCGCAGCGCCGGCATGATCTTGCGAGCGCCCCGGCGGGTGAGGTGACGGTGGTGCGGGACACCCCGGGACCGACCGGACAGCCGGGCCATGCTGTCGTACAGCAGGACGCCGGAGCCGGCGTAGAACCGCTCCCACACCCGGTGCTTGAGGGGGTAGAGGAACGGGACGGGCTGCACCAGGTGCGGCGCCAGCTTGTCGATGAGCAGGCTGCGCTCGCCGAGCGCCTCGGCCACGAGGCGGAAGTCGAGCATCTCGAGGTAGCGGAGTCCTCCGTGGATCAGCTTGCTGGACCGGCTGGAGGTGCCGGAGGCGAAGTCACGGGCCTCGACCAGCCCGACCGAGAGGCCCCTGGTCGCGGCGTCGAGGGCCGCACCGCCGCCGACGACCCCACCGCCGATGACCAGGACGTCGAGCTGCTCGCGGGCCATCGCGTCGAGCGCCTTCTGGCGGTTGGACGGGGACAGCGCCACGGATCGCATGGACCCCAGTCAATCACCCCGCACCGACGTCCGCGTCCTGCCGGTCCGGTGTCTACTCCACCCAGTCCAGGGTCCGCTGGACGGCCTTGGTCCACTGCCGGTGGCCGGCCTCGCGCTGCGCGTCGTCCCACTCCGGCGTCCACTGCTTGGACTCGCGCCAGTTCGACACCAGCTCGTCGGTGTCGTTCCAATACCCCACCGCGAGTCCGGCCGCGTAGGCCGCGCCCAGGGCCGTGGTCTCGGGCACGACCGGCCGGCTGACCGGGGCACCCAGCACGTCGGCCTGGATCTGCATGCAGAGGTCGTTGGCCGTCACGCCGCCGTCGACCCGCAGGACACGGAGATCGATGCAGGCATCGGCCACCATCGCGTCCACGACGTCCTTGCTCTGGTAGCAGATCGCCTCGAGCGCGGCCCGGGCCAGATGGGCCGTGGTGTTGAACCGCGACAGCCCGACGATCGCGCCGCGGGCGTCGGGCCGCCAGTGCGGGGCGAAGAGCCCGGAGAACGCGGGCACGAAGCACACGCCACCGGTGTCCTCGACCGAGGCCGCGAGGGTCTCGGTCTCGGCCGCGTCGGTGATGACGCCCAGCTGGTCGCGCAGCCACTGGACGGCCGATCCGGTGACGGCGATGGACCCCTCGAGCGCGTACACCGCCGGTGCGTCGCCGAAGCGGTACGCGACGGTCGTGAGCAGCCCGTGCTGTGAGCGGACGATCTCGGTACCGGTGTTGAGGACCAGGAAGTTGCCCGTGCCGTAGGTGTTCTTGACCTGTCCCGGCTCGAAGCACACCTGACCCACGAGTGCCGCGTGCTGGTCGCCGAGGTCGCCGGCCAGGGCCACCTCACCACCGAAGGGACCGTCGGCGCGGGTGTGGCCGTACACCTCCGAGGAGGACCGGATCTCCGGCAGCATCAGGCGCGGCACGCCGAAGACCTCGAGCAGGTCGTCGTCCCAGTCCAGGGTCCGCAGGTCCATGAGCATGGTGCGGCTGGCGTTGGTCACGTCCGTGACGTGGATGCCGCCGTCGGGTCCACCGGTGAGCCACCACAGCAGCCACGTGTCGGTGGTCCCGAACACGGCGTGGCCCGCCTCGGCGTCCTCGCGCACCCCCTCGACGTTCTCGAGCACCCACCGGATCTTGCCCCCGGAGAAGTAGGCCGCGGGCGGGAGACCTGATCGGTCGCAGACCAGGTCGGCGTGACCGTCCGCGGTGACCTGCGCGGCGATGTCGGCGGTGCGGGTGTCCTGCCACACGATCGCGTTGAGGTAGGGCTGCCCGGTGCGCCGGTCCCACACCACGGTCGTCTCCCGCTGGTTGGTCACGCCGACCGCCGCGAGGTCGGCGTGGGTCAGCCCGGTGCTCGCCAGGGCCCCGGCGACGACCTCGCGGGTGCGGTCCCAGATCTGGGTGGCGTCGTGCTCGACCCATCCCGCCCGCGGCAGGATCTGGTCGTGCTCCAGCTGGTGGCGGCCCACCTCGGCGCCGTCGTGGTCGAACACCATGAAGCGGGTGCTGGTGGTGCCCTGGTCGATCGCGCCCACGTACCGCGGGGCGTCCCGCGCTGCCTCCGCATCCGTCATGGCCGCCACCCTAGGTCGTCGGTGTGGGCCACGTCACGACCACCTCGCTCCCGGGGACGGCAGGACCGGGGGGTGACGATCACCGGGTTGTATCGTTGAGGGGGTCATGAACCTGATCCGCCTGCACCCCCGGGCCTCCGCCGTCCTCGCCGGAGTGCTGGCCCTCGTGGTCGTCGTGGCGGTCTCGGTCCTCACCTATCCGTCCGACGACCTGCCGGCCCCGGAGTCCACCGACGCGGCTCCCGGTGAGATCGAGCTGCCGTCGATCGAGCGCGAGCAGCTGTCCTCCGACCAGTCGGTGCAGGAGCTGACCGAGCAGGGGGTGTCCTCGCTCGGCACCGGGGGCGGCTTCGGCGGCCTGCGGGGCGAGGGCGGCAACCGCAACCTGCAGGGCTTGGCGATCACCCTCACGGTCACGTCGTCGGTGCCGATCGGCACGGTCGGCTACATCATCCCCACCAGCCTCGACCGCTCGTTCGGCGTCGACGAGAACGTCGGGACGTCGTTCGCCCTGAGCACCACCGTGTACGGACCGCCGGACCACGCCCAGATCTTCGTGCAGGCCGGACCCACCGGCGCCCCGGTGACCTGCACCATCACCGTCGACGGGCAGGTGACCGAGCAGCGGTCGACCGAGGGCCCCTACGGACAGATGCTCTGCCAGGGCTGAACCGCCGGGTCAGTCCTGACCCAGCTCGCCGTGCACCTGCGCGTGCGGGACGGTCGGGATGGTGCCCAGGCGCCCCTTCTGGAAGTCCTCGAACGCCTGCAGCACCTCGGCGCGGGTGTTCATCACGAACGGCCCGGCCCAGGCGATCGGTTCGCGGATCGGCAGACCACCGAGCAGCACGACCTCGAGCGCCGGGTGCCGTGACTCCTGGCGGGCGGCCGCCCCGACGGTGATCGTCTCGCCGTGGCCGAGCACCGCGAGCTGGCCCGACCCGATCGGGCGACGGTCCCGGCCCACGTGGCCGTCACCGCTGAGCACGTAGACCAGGGCGTTGAAGTCGGTCCGCCACGGCACCGTCATCTCGGCCCCGGGCAGGACGGTCGCGTGCACCATGGTCATCGGCGTGCGGGTGCTGCCGGGGCCGGCGACACCGTCCACCTCGCCGGCGATCACCCGCAACAGGGCTCCCGCGTCCGGCGTCGAGGCCAGGCCCACCTGGGCGCCGCGGATGTCCTGGTAGTGCGGAGGCAGCCACTTGTCCGCCTTCGGGAGGTTGACCCACAGCTGGAGTCCGTGGAACAGGCCACCCTTGGAGACCAGCCACTCCGGCGGCGCCTCGATGTGCAGCAGTCCGCTGCCGGCGGTCATCCACTGGGTGTCGCCGTCGGTGATGGTGCCGCCGCCGCCGTGGGTGTCGGCGTGGTCCATGACGCCGTCGATCATGTAGGTCACGGTCTCGAACCCGCGGTGGGGATGCCACGACGTGCCCTTGGGCTCCCCGGGCGCGTAGTCGACCTCACCCATCTGGTCGAGGTGGATGAACGGATCCAGCGCGGCGGGGTCGACCCCGGCGAAGGCCCGGTGGACAGGGAACCCCTCGCCCTCGAACCCCCGGGGCGCCGTGGTGAGGCTGCGGACGGAGCGGTCCTCGGTCTGGGTCGGGCGTGCGATGACACGGGGCAGCACGGTCCAGTCGGGTGCGGTCACGGCGGGCATGAGGTCTCCTTCGGTCGTGGCTCGAGTATAGTTGAATGTTCAATTGTTGTCGATCATTCCTCCAGGACGCCGGTGGGCGCGACTACCCTGCGGGGATGACGTCCGTCTCGCCGGTCCCCCGGTCCGTCGTCGTGGTGGGCGGCGGACACAACGCACTCGTCGCCGCGACCTACCTGGCCCGCGCCGGCCTCGAGGTCGTGGTGCTGGAGCAGCTCGACCACGTCGGTGGGGCCGCCGTCAGCGCCCGCGCCTTCCCCGAGCACGACGCCCACCTCTCCCGGTTCTCCTACCTGGTGTCGCTCATGCCGCCGGCCCTGATCGACGACCTCGGACTGCGCCTGGAGCTGCGGGACCGCGCCGTCGCGTCCTACACCCCCCACCCCGGCGGGGGGCTCCTCGTCGAGACCGACGAGGGCCCGGCCACGGCCCGCTCCTTCCGCGACCTCACCGGCGACGACACCGAGCACGCGGCGTGGCGCCAGTTCTACCGCGAGGTGCAGACCCTGGCCGATGCCGTCGCCCCGACCCTGCTGTCGCCCCTGCCGCACGTGGCCGACGTGCGTGACCGCGTCGAGATGCCGATCTGGACCGACCTCGTGGAGGAGCCGCTCGGCACCGCGCTGCGCCGCCGGTTCCGGGACGACCTCGTGCGGGGCATCGTCGGCACCGATGCCCTCATCGGCACCTTCGCCTCCCTCGACGACGCCGGCCTCACCCAGAACCGGTGCTTCCTCTACCACGTCGCCGGCGGGCCGTGGAGGGTCCCGGTGGGCGGTATGGGAGTCGTCACCGGTGAGCTCGAACGGGTGGCCAGGGAGGCCGGGGCCACCATCGTCACCGGTGTGCGGGTCGACCAGGTCGAGGCCGGCGACGACGGGGTCACCGCCTCCGGCGACGGTCGTTCGTGGTCGGCGGACCTGCTGCTGTCGGGGGTGGCGCCGCACACCCTGGCCGCCCTGCTGGGCGACCCGTTGCCGCCGAAGCCGTCCGGCTCCCAGCTGAAGGTCAACCTGCTGCTCTCGCGCCTGCCCCGGCTCGCCTCGGGCGACGACCCCGAGGTCGCCTTCGCCGGCACGTTCCACGTCGACGAGTCCTTCAGCGCCCTCGAGGCCGCCCACGCGGAGGCGCTGGCCGGCCGGCTGCCGGCCAGCGGCGAGCTGTACTGCCACACGCTCACCGACCGGTCGATCCTCGGCCCGCGGCTCGATGCCGACGGCGCCCACACCCTCACCTACTTCGGACTGCACACCCCCACCGAGAACCTCCCCGACGCAGCATCGACCCAGGAGGCGGTCGACCGGTTCATGTCGGCCTTCCAGGCGCATCTGGCCGAGCCGCTCGCGCCGCTGGTCCTGGGGCTGGAGGCGAAGTCGCCCGCCGACATCGAGGCCGCCATCGGCATGCCCGGCGGTCACATCTTCCACGGTGACCTCTCCTGGCCGTGGCTCGAGGAGGGCGAGCGTCCGGCCTCCCCCGCCGAACGCTGGGGCGTCGCCACCTCGCGCCCCCGCGTGCTGGTGTGCGGCAGTGGAGCACGCCGGGGCGGTGCCGTCAGCGGCATCGCCGGCCACAACGCAGCACACGCCGTGCTGGATTTCGTGGGCTGATCCGCGGCTGGTAGTGTTCCTCGTCGCGCGGCATTAGCTCAATTGGCAGAGCAGCTGACTCTTAATCAGCGGGTTCGGGGTTCGAGTCCCTGATGCCGCACCATCGCGCCAGGCCCTCGAGGATCCTCGGGGGCCTGTGTCGTCCCCCGCCGGCGTCACCGTCGCGCAGCGGCGCTGGTGCCGGCAGGTCATGATGTGTCCATGAAGTGTCCCACCGACAACGCGACCCTGGTCATGAGTGAACGATCCGGCATCGAGATCGACTACTGCCCCGAGTGCCGGGGCGTCTGGCTCGACCGCGGTGAGCTGGACAAGATCGTCGAACGCGCCTCCCGCGACGCGGCCCCGGCACCGGCGGCACCTGCCGCCCAGCCCGTCCACGGCGACCCGTTCCGCTCCGAGCGGCCGACCTACCGGGACGACCGCGACCGCCCGCAGTACCGCCGCAAGAAGAAGGAGCACTGGCTCATGGAGATCTTCGACTGACCTGTTCCGACCGGCCGGTCGCCCCGGACACCGGCGGAGTGCGGGCGATGGTGCCGCCACCCGGGACCGCCGGTCACCTGCGTGCGCCATAGTGGTGCCGCACGTCGTCCGTCGTGCAGGACCGCGGGAGGCTCCATGAAGATGTCCGTGATCGGCTGCGGCTACCTCGGTGCCGTGCACGCCGCCGCCATGACCTCGCTGGGCCACGACGTGGTCGGCATCGACGTCGATCCCGAGAAGATCGCGTCCCTCACCCGCGGTGAGGCGCCGTTCTTCGAGCCCGGCCTGCCCGAGCTGCTCACGGCGTCGATGGCGTCGGGTCAGCTGCGCTTCAGCACCGACATCGCCGACGTGGCCGGCTGCACCGTGCACTTCGTCGCGGTCGGCACCCCGCAGCGTCGGGACGGCCACGGTGCCGACCTGACCTACGTCGACGCCGCCGTCGAGGCGTTGCTGCCGCACCTCGCCCCGGGCGACCTCGTCGTGGGCAAGTCCACCGTCCCGGTGGGGACCGCGGGCCGGCTCGCCGTCGACGTCGCCGCGACCGGGGCCGAGCTGGCCTGGAACCCCGAGTTCCTCCGCGAGGGATTCGCGGTGAAGGACACGATCGAGCCCGACCGCCTCGTCTACGGGGTCGCCAGCGAGCGGGCCCGGCAGGTCCTCGACGAGGTGTATGCCGTCGCCGTCGCCGCCGGCACCCCGGTCGTCGAGACCGACTACGCCACCGCCGAGCTGGTCAAGACCGCCGCCAACGCCTTCCTGGCCACCAAGATCTCGTTCATCAACGCGATGGCCGAGATCACCGAGGTCGTCGGCGCCGACATCACCCTGCTGGCCGACGCCATCGGCCACGACGCCCGGATCGGACGCAAGTTCCTCAACGCCGGCATCGGGTTCGGCGGCGGCTGCCTGCCCAAGGACATCCGTGCCTTCACCGCGCGCGCCGAGGAGCTCGGTCGCGGGGAGTCGGTCTCGTTCCTGAAGGAGGTCGACGCGATCAACCTGCGTCGACGCGAGCGGGTCATCGACCTCACCGTCGACGCCTTCGACGGGCGCCCCCACGGCCGCCGGGTGGCCGTGCTCGGGCTCTCGTTCAAGCCGCACAGCGACGACATCCGCGACTCCCCCGCTCTCGACGTGGCCGTGCGGCTCCACGGCCTGGGCGCCGACGTGGTCTCGTACGACCCCGAGGCGATGGCCAACGCCCGCCGGCTGCATCCGCAGCTCACCTACGCCGACAGTGCCGAGAAGGCACTGGCCGGGGCCGAGGTCGTCCTGCTGGTCACCGAGTGGCCGGAGTTCCGGGCCCTCGACCCGGTCGCCGCCGCGGCGCTCGTCGACCGGCCGGTCCTGATCGACGGTCGCAACGTGCTCGACCCGGTGGCCTGGCGCGCCGCCGGTTGGCACGTCACCGGCCTCGGCCGCCCCTGACCCCGCCGAGGTTTCCCAGGTGATCCTGGGAAACCGTCACCTGACCCCGGTAGCAACAGGGGTCAGGTGACAGATTCCTGTCACCGGTGACAGATTCCGGGGATCACCTGTGAAACTGCTCGGCCGTGGGTGAGGGCGGCCCCCGGGCCTGTGGCGCAGGTCACCTCGCCATACTGAGGTCAGTCCCCGCTCCCGACGGAAGAGTCCCGCGTGCGCAACCCCCGAGCTTTCCTCCGCCCCCTGGCCGTCGGCGCCCCCGCGCCGGTCGCGGACGTCCCGTTCCGCCCCAGCCGGATGATCCACTTCTTCGACCCCAGCAACGAGAAGATGCGGTCGAAGGTGCCGGACATCGCGGCGAAGGTCGACATCATCCTCGGCAACCTCGAGGACGCGATCAAGACGGAGAACAAGGAGGCAGCCCGGCTCGGCCTCGTGGAGGTCGCCCGGGCCACTGACTTCGGCGACACCCAGCTGTGGGTGCGGGTCAACAGCCTCGACTCCCCCTGGGTGCTCGACGACCTCATCACCCTGGTCACCGAGATCGGCGAGAAGCTCGACGTCGTCATGGTCCCGAAGGTCGAAGGGGCCCAGGACATCCACTACGTCGACCGGCTGCTCGCCCAGCTCGAGGCCCGCGCCGGCCTGACCCGGCCGATCCTCGTCCACGCCATCCTCGAGACCGCCGAGGGTGTCACCAACGTCGAGGAGATCGCCGCCGCGAGCCCCCGCATGCAGGGCATCAGCCTGGGCCCGGCCGACCTCGCCGCCAGCCGCCGCATGAAGACCACCCGGGTCGGTGGCGGCCACCCCGGGTACCTCGTCCGCCAGGACCCGACGGGTGACGACCTGACCACCGGCCGCACCACGTACCAGCAGGACCTGTGGCACTACACGATCGCCCGCATGGTCGACGCGTGCGCGGGCAACGACATCCTGCCGTTCTACGGTCCGTTCGGGGACATCAAGGACGTCGTGGCGTGCGAGGACCAGTTCCGCAACGCCTTCCTCCTCGGATGTGTCGGCGCCTGGAGCCTGCACCCCGTGCAGATCGACATCGCCAAGCGCGTCTTCTCCCCCGATCCGGCCGACGTCGCGCACGCCAAGGAGGTCGTCGAGGCCATGGGCGACGGCTCCGGCGCGGTGATGATCAACGGCAAGATGGAGGACGACGCGTCCTGCAAGCAGTGCATCGTCATGCTCGACCTCGCGAAAGCCCTGGCCGAGCGCGACCCCGAGCTCGCCGCCGCCTACGACCTCTGAGGAGCACCATGACCGAGTCGCCCGACACCGCCCTGCGCCCCCGCCGCTCCGTGCTCTACATGCCCGGAGCCAACGAACGGGCGCTCGAGAAGGCCAAGAGCATCGACGCCGACGCCCTGATCCTCGACCTGGAGGACTCGGTGTCCCCCGACGCCAAGGAGGCCGGTCGGGCCAACGTCGTGGCCGCCGTGCGGTCCGGCGAGTACGGACACCGGGAGCTCGCGATCCGGGTCAACTCCATCGGCACCCAGTGGCACGACGCCGACGTGGCCGCGGCGGCCGCCGCCGGCCCTGACGCGATCCTCGTCCCGAAGGTCGAGTCGGCCGACCAGGTCCGCCAGCTGGTGGCCGCGATCGAGGCCGGAGGCGCACCCGCGACCACCCAGCTGTGGGCGATGATCGAGACGCCGCGGGCCCTGCTGCACGCCGAGGAGATCGCTGCGGCCCACGAGCGCCTCACCGTCGTGGTCATGGGCACCAACGACATCGTCAACGAGACGTACGGCCTGCACGTCCCGGGCCGCAACCCCGTCGTCCTGGCCTCGCTCGCGTGGACGCTGCTCGCGGTGCGGGCCGCCGGCAAGGTCGTCATCGACGGCGTCTACAACGACGTGAAGGACCTCGAGGGCTTCGACGCCGAGGCGCGCCAGGGCCGCGAGATGGGATTCGACGGCAAGACCCTCATTCATCCCGCCCAGGTCGACCCGGCCAACGTGGCCTTCTCGCCGTCGGAGGCCGACATCGAGCGGGCCGAGGGCATGATCGCGGCCTTCGACGAGGCGGCTGCCGAGGGCCGCGGGGTCGCCACGTTCAACGGCAAGATGATCGAGGAACTCCACGTGCGCGACGCCCGACGCATCCTGGCGTTCGCGGAGGCCATCGCGGCGCGCTGACCCCGCACCGGAACCCCGCACCGTCGCATGACCGGGCGGGGCCCGGGTACGACCCCGGTCCGAGGGGCGAGCACCGCCCCGCCGAACGCGGAGGTCGAACATGGCTCATCACATCGTCGACGACGACCTGTGGGACTCCTTCCACGCCGCCGTCAACATGACGTCCCGCGAGCTGTCGGAGTGGCTGCGCACCGACGCCGCCGGGGAGTCCGCGGAGGACCTGCCGGACCGGGCCGGCGACCCCGTCGGCCGCCAGGTCGTGTCCGTCCTGGCCAAACGCAGGACCGACCTCACCGACGAGGACGTCGACGTCATGCGGCACGTCGTCGAGGTCGTCCGGACCGAACGACCGGGCGACCTGGAGCCCGAGGCCGGCGACCACCGGTGGCGGCACCGACTCATGTCACTCGGGCACGACCCCCTGCAGCCGCCGCGGGGGCACGCGACGACCGGAGAGGAGCTGTGACGTGCACCTGACGAACCTGCGCGACCTGTACACCCACGACGGACCCTTCATCACGGTGCACCTGGAGGTCGGCCGGCCCGGGGAGGACGGCCGGCAGCAGCTCGACACCCGCTGCACCAACCTGCGCCACGACCTCGAACACGCGGGCGTGGGCGCCGATCTCGTCGACGACATCGAGTCGCGGATCAGGACGCCGCACGACCGGCCCGGCCCGGTCCGTCGCACGATCGTGGCCGCGTCCGGCGCGGTCGTGCTCGACGAGACCCGGGTCGGGGCGACGGACGCGCCCGAGGTCACCACCGTCGGGCCGCTCCCTGACCTGGCCGGGTGGCTCGACCAGGCCGCCGAGGAGGTGCCGTGGCTGCTGGTGCTCGCCGACCACGAGGGCGCCGACCTCGAGCTGCGCGTCGACACCCGACAGCCGGCCGACGCCCGGACCGAGGTGCACGGCGACGACCTGCACCTGCACCAGGTGCAGCTCGGTGGGCCGGCACATCCCCAGTACCAGCGTCGCTCGGAGAACGTCTGGCGGATCAACGCTCGCGAGGTCGCCGACGAGATCCGCTCCGCGTGTCGGCGCCATGCGCCCGACGTGGTCGTCCTGGCCGGTGACGTGCGTGCCCGGACCGAGATCGCCGGAGCGCTGGAGCACCTCGAGGTCCCCGTCGACCAGGTCGAGTCGGGTGCACGCACGGAGGGCGCGTCCGAGGAGGCGCTGTGGTCGGCGGTCGACGACGTGCTGACCCGTCTGGCGCAGGAGTCCGACGAGGCGCTGCTCGACGAGCTCGGCACGGCGGGTGCCCACGGCCGCGCTGCCCACGGCCTCGACGACGTCCTCGACGCGCTCGTGCGCGGCGAGGTCGACCGACTCGTGCTGGACCTGGCCGCGGTCCGCCCGATGCAGGTCGACCCGGCCCGCTTCCCCGGTCTGGCGCTGCCTGACGGTGCACGCCGGACCGTCGACCCCCTGCCGGCCGACCAGGTGCTGCTCGCCGCCGCCACCGCGACCGACGCCCGGGTGCACCTCGTCCCGGGGACGCCGGCCGACAGCGACGGCGTGAGCGCGCTCCTGCGGTGGGCGCACGACACCGACGGGGCCTGACCGGCCCACCCGGGACGGACGCGAGCCAGCCCGTCGTCGTGCCCGGGACTCCCCGGCACGACGACGGGCCCCTGGCCGGTGGTCCGGACCGTGGAACGGTCAGGACCGCTCAGCGCTGGTGGCGCACGGCCCACAGCGCGGTCTCGCGCGCGTCGCGCTCGGCCTGCAGCCGGCGGCGCTCACGCGCCGCCTGCAGCAGGACCTGACGATCGGTCGCCGACAGCTCGTCCCAGGCGCGCGTGACGCGAGCCCGGCGGCGGACGGGTCCAGCCATGGCATTCACCTCCCCCCGGACAGCTCCGACGTGGGTCGGAACCGGATTCGTGAGGGGGATGTCTGCGGGCTGTGGCGTGGTCGTGAGTGGATGGATGGTCATAGCGCGCCTCCTTTCAGGTGAGAGAACGGGTCGGGACATGAAAAAACCGCCCCGGATCGTCGATCCGGAGCGGCAGGTGAACTGCGCGGGCGTGCTGGCCTACGGCAGCTGGACCACCCCGGTGACGGAACCGACGGACGTCGCGACGACGTCGCGACCGGCGAACAAGATCGTCGTCATGGGGTTCCACCTCCTGGGTGATCGGGGTGTCGCCCGGTCGGGCGACTCCAGCACGGTAGCGGAGCCGCTCAGTCGAAGTCCAGCGCCCGGTCGATCTCGTCGCGGGTGACGCCGCTGGCGTAGAGCAGATCGGCCGCGAGCGACCGCACCTGCGCGGCGACCGCGGCGGAGTTCAGGGTCATGACCCCGGTGAGGCTCGTGACGGCCAGCCGGGCCGCCGCGACCAGCTTCTCCTGCGCCTCGAGGAAGTCGTCTCGCTCGGACAGGTCGTCGGCGTAGATCGCCACGGCGGCGGCGAGGACGTCGATCGCCTCGTCGGTGCCGACCGGTGCCCGCTCGCCGTGCCGCAGCATCGAGCCGACCCGCCGCGCGAGCACGCGCGAGTCGCGCAGCGCGTTGTCCAGGTCGCTGACCGACCCGACGTACCGCACGAGCTGGGTGCGTTGCCGCCACCGCACCGGCGACATCCGGGCGATCTCGGCGACGTTGTGCGCCGTCGAGGCGACGTCGTCCATGAGGCCCTGGGCACCACGGGCGTCGGCGAGCGCCGCGTCGGCCAGACCGGCGTCACCGCTGCGTACCGCCTCGGCGGTGCGGGTGAGGACGTCGGCCAGGCGGGCCAGGAGCATCTGCACCTGCGCATCGATGTCGCGCACGGGGTTGCGCGGCAGCAGCAGCACCATCGCGATGCCGCAGATTCCGCCCACGAGGGCGTCGAGGAACCGGGTGACGGCGGGATCGCCCGCGCCGGCGACGGGCAGCACGGCGGCCAGCAGCACCGCGGAGTTGGCGGCCTGGGTCAGGGCGAGTCCCTTGATGCCGACCAGCGTGCTCACCGCCACCGTCAGGGCGACCACGAGCGCGATCTGCCACACCCCGCGGCCGATCGTGAGGATCAGCAGCTCACCGACGAGCACCCCGACCGCCACGCCCGCGACCAGCTCCAGCAGGGTGCGCCACCGCTGACCGGCGCCGGCAATGATCGTGATGATCGCCGCGATCGGCGCGAAGAACGCCTGCTCGTGGCCGAGCAGGTGGGTCGAGATGCCGTAGGCCGCTGCGGTCGAGACGCTCAACCGCGTGACCAGCCGCCACCGGCGACGCAGCGTGGCGAGCCGGACCGGCCACGGCTCGCTGCTCCGCAGGTGCCGCAGTCGACGCACCCGACCGTCGCCGCGGTCCACGGACCGCCCGCCCCTCGTCAGTTCGTCAGACGGCGGATGACCACGGCCGCGGCGACGGTGCCGGCGACGGCGGCGACGACCGGCACGATCGTCTCGAGCCGCGGGGACCCGGACTCGTCGACGAACCGCGCCTTGACGCGCTCGAGGGCCCGTCGGGCGATCGACTTGGGGCTGGTCCGGTCGATGAGCTCGTCGATGGTGTCGGCCAGATGATCACGAAGATCGTCGATCTCCTCGACCAGGTTCTTCGTCTCGGCGTTGCCCACGATGTCCTCGTTCCCTCGACCTCACAGGGACCGGACGGCCCCCGTGGGCAAGGATAGGACCCATGACGACGCGTTTGCAGGCAGGCGACCCCGCTCCGGACTTCACCCTGTCCGACGACTCCGGACAGGAGGTCACGCTCTCGGACCTGCGGGGCGGGTCGGTGATCGTGTACTTCTATCCCGCCGCGATGACCCCCGGGTGCACCAAGCAGGCCTGCGACTTCACCGAGTCGTTGGACCACCTGCAGGCCTCCGGCCACACCGTCGTGGGCATCTCGCCCGATCCCCCCGCGAAGCTCGCAGCCTTCCGCGAGCGCGACTCCCTCACGATCACGCTGCTGTCGGACCCCGACAAGGAGGTCATGACCGCCTGGGGAGCCTTCGGCGAGAAGAAGCTCTACGGCAAGGTCGTCCAGGGCGTCATCCGCTCGACGATCGTCGTGGGCCCGGACGGCACCGTCACGCACGCCGCCTACAACGTCAAGGCGACCGGACACGTGGCGAAGCTGCGACGCGACCTCGGGCTCGACGGCTGACGGACGGGGTCTGGCTAGGCTGGGGGCCGGGCCGGTGTGGTGGAACTGGTAGACACGCAGGATTTAGGATCCTGTGTCCTCGGACGTGCAGGTTCAAGTCCTGTCACCGGCACCCGGTCACGCGACCGCTGCTGGTGCTCCGTGGGTCTACGGCGCGAGCTTCGGCAGACCCGAGGTGATCGACTGCGTGAGCGCCAGCGCGACGACCTTCGCCAGGCCGGGCACGGGAGCGGCGAACTCGATCGTGTAGTCCAGCTGGGTGCCGCCGTCGGCGGTGGGGGTGAGCCGCTGCACGCCGCGGTGGGACTTCAGAGGGCTGCCCTTGGTGATGCGGTACTCGATCAGCGCAGGCTCCTCGGCGGTCATGACCGTCTCCTCGAACGCGGGCAGAGGGCCGATCTTGAGCCGGCGGACCGAGCCGGCGCCGTTGCGGGAGTCGTGCCCGTTGCGCACCCGGGTGATCCTGGCGGGGAAGATCGAGGCGAGGTTCTCGTGCTCGGAGAGCGCCGCGAACACGGTGGCCGGGTCGGACGTGAACTGGTGCGTGACGTGGACCTTGGCAAGCTTCGACATGGCGCACACCCTAGCGGCACGCGGGGGTGGCCCCCGCTCGGATCGTCGGACCGTACGCTCGGGCCGTGTTCCGCATCTGCTTCTTCGAACCACGCATCGCCGGCAACACCGGCAGCGCGATCCGCCTCGCCGCGGCCACCGGCAGCGAGCTGCACCTGGTCGACCCGCTGTTCGACCTGGAGGACACCAAGCTGCGGCGGGCCGGACTGGACTACCACGACCTCGCCGTCGTGACGGTGCACGCCGACCTCGACGCAGCGTGGGACCACCTGCTCCCGGCACGGGTCTTCGCCTTCACGGCGCAGGCCGAGCGGGTCTACACCGACGTCCGGTACCGGCCCGGTGACGTGCTGCTGTTCGGCCCGGAACCGACGGGTCTGCCGGGCGAGGTGATGGACGATCCGCGGGTCACCGACCGGCTCCGGCTGCCGATGCTCCCGGGCCGCCGGTCCATGAACCTGGCCAACTGCGCGTCGGTCGCGGTCTACGAGGCGTGGCGTCAGCATTCGTTCGGCCTCGATACCGTGGACCCATGACCACCGAGCATCCCGGAGCCCACGCCTTCGGCCTCGCCACCCTGACCGAGGACGGCGACGTCCTCGACGTCTGGTACCCCGAGCCCCGGCTCGGTGCGCCCGCCGGCCACGAGCACGAGCCCGACATGCTCACGGCCCTGGAGGGCGTCGACCCCGTCCGAGAGGTCCGACGCGCGGTGGTGCACGCCGTCGTCGACGACCTCGCCGTCGCCCCGACCGACCCGTACGACGTCTACCTGCGCCTCCACCTGCTGTCCCACCGGCTGGTCCGACCGCACGGCCTCAACCTCGACGGCCAGTTCGGGCTGCTCACCAACGTCGTGTGGACGTCGATCGGTCCCTGCGCCGTCGACGGCTTCGAGCGCACCCGCGCCAGGGCCCGCGCCGCCGGGCAGCACGTCGCCGTGACCAGCATCGACAAGTTCCCGCGGATGACCGACTACGTCGTCCCCTCCGGCGTCCGCATCGGCGACGCCGACCGGGTCCGGCTCGGCGCCCACCTCGCCGAGGGCACCACGGTGATGCACGAGGGCTTCGTCAACTTCAACGCCGGGACACTCGGACACGCCATGGTCGAGGGCCGCATCTCGGCCGGTGTGGTCGTCGGCAACGGCTCCGACGTCGGGGGCGGGGCCTCGATCATGGGGACGCTGTCGGGCGGCGGCAGCCAGGTCATCAGCATCGGCGAGAACAGTCTGCTCGGCGCGAACTCCGGCATCGGGATCTCGCTCGGTGACGACTGCGTCGTCGCGGCCGGCTGCTACGTCACCGCGGGCACCCGCGTCACGCTGCCGGACGGCAGCGTCGTGAAGGCTGCCGAGCTGTCGGGCCAGGACGGTCTGCTGTTCCTCACCAACTCCGAGACCGGCGCCGTCGAGGCCCGGCCGCGGCACGGTCGCACCGGCATCGAGCTCAACGCCGAGCTCCACGCGAACTGACCGTCCGTCGTGCCCGTCCGGTGGATCGTCGTGGGCGCCCTGGTCGCCGCGGCGTCGTTCGTCGCCCTCACGATGAGCGACCGCGGGCCCCTGCGGGCGGAGAGCTGCAGCGCCACGGTGGGCGAGACGCGCACCCGCGTCGACCTGGAGCAGGCCCGGTGGGCCTCGCTCATGTCCGCGATGGCGGTCGAACGGGGACTGCCGCCGCGTGCCACCACCATCGCCATCGCGACGGCGTTCCAGGAGTCGAAGGTCCGCAACATCGACTACGGCGACCGTGACTCCGTGGGGCTCTTCCAGCAGAGGCCGTCCCAGGGCTGGGGGTCGGTGGAGCAGATCCTGGACCCCGTCTACGCGATCGGGAAGTTCTACGACGGGCTCGTGCAGGTTCCCGGCTACGAGGACCTCGAGATCACCGTGGCCGCGCAGGCCGTCCAGCGGTCGGGCTTCCCCGACGCCTACGCGCAGCACGAGGACCGGTCCAGGGCGCTCGCATCGGCCCTGCGAGGTTTCAGCCCGGCGGCGTTCTCCTGCAGCATCGACCCGACCGGTCCGGGGGACGCCGCCGACGTGGCGGCCGACCTCGATGCCGCCTTCGGTCCGCTGGCTGCCACGGTCGCTGACGACGTCGTGTCGGTGACCCCGTCCGGGTCCCCCGAGCTGATCTCGGCCGCGGGCTGGTCGGTCGCGCACTACGCCGTGGCGAACGCGTCCCGCCTGCGGATCGGATCGGTCAGCTTCGAGGGCCGCACCTGGAGCGCACGGGAGTCCGACGCCGGCTGGGTCGCATCGACCGCGACCGGTCCGGCCGTCAGCATCTCCACCGGCTGACGAGCGGGCGCCCACGCGACGACCCGCGGGAGGTGGCGGGGGCGCCGCTCGCCCGACGGTATGGTTTCGGGGTGGAAGAACTCCAGCCCGCCGCTCAGGCCCCCGACCGCAACCTCGCCCTCGACCTCGTCCGGGTCACCGAAGCCGGGGCCATGGCCGCCGGACGCTGGGTGGGCCGGGGCGACAAGCTCGGCGCCGACGGCGTGGCCGTCGCGGCCATGCGAGCGCTCATCAACACCGTGCAGATGCGTGGCGTCGTGGTCATCGGCGAGGGCGAGAAGGACGACGCCCCCATGCTGTTCAACGGCGAGGAGGTCGGTGACGGCACCGGGCCGGAGTGCGACGTCGCCGTCGACCCGATCGACGGCACCACCCTGACCGCCAAGGGCATGCCCAACGCCATCAGCGTCATGGCCGTCGCGCCCCGCGGATCGATGTACGACCCCTCGGCGGTGTTCTACATGGAGAAGCTCGCCACCGGACCAGAGGCGGCCGACGTGGTCGACATCCGGCTGCCCGTCGCCGAGAACATCGCCCTGGTCGCGAAGGCCAAGGGCGTCTCGCACAGCGACGTCACCGTCTGCGTCCTGGACCGCCCACGCCACGCCGACCTCGTGCAGCAGATCCGCGACACCGGCGCGCGCATCACCTTCATCACCGACGGTGACGTGGCCGGAGCGATCGCCGCAGCGCGCCCGGACACCGGCGTCGACCTGCTGGTCGGCATCGGTGGCACACCGGAGGGCATCATCACCGCGGTCGCCATGAAGTGCCTCGGTGGCGTGATCCAGGGCCGGCTGTGGCCCACCGACGACGACGAGCGGCAGCGCGCCGTCGACGCCGGCCTCGAGCTCGACCAGGTGCTGCTCACCGACGATCTCGTGACCGCCGACGACTGCTTCTTCGTCGCGACCGGCATCACCGACGGCGACCTCCTCGACGGCGTGCGGTACGGCGCCGGCCGGGCCACGACCGAGTCGATCGTCATGCGGTCCCGCAGCGGCACGATCCGCAAGATCACCAGCGAGCACCGGCTGGCGAAGCTGCAGGCGTACTCCAGCATCGACTACGAGCACTGACGTGCCCCGTCAGGAGCCCGGACCGGCGGCCGTCGCGATGTCCGACGAGCAGTTCGCGAGCCTGCCGTCGGGGATCGACCTGTGCCACCAGACGTTCGGTGACCCCGGCGACCCCGCCGTCCTGCTCGTCATGGGACTGGGTGGTCCCATGGGGTGGTGGGACGAGGAGCTCTGCCGGATGATCGCGGCTCGGGGGCACTTCGTCGTCCGCTACGACAACCGTGACACCGGGCGGTCCACCAAGCTGCGCCAGCACCGGGTCGGCCGCACCGACCTCCTGCGGGCTCTGGTACCGAAGCTGGGCGGGGCCGCGCCCTACTCCATCGGTGACCTCGCCGAGGACGCGATCGGGCTGCTCGACCACCTCGGCATCGACCGGGCCCACGTCACGGGCGTGTCGATGGGCGGCATGATCGCGCAGACCATGGCCATCGCCCACCCGGCACGGGTCGCGTCCCTGGTGTCGATCATGTCGACGACCGGCCGGCGCACCGTCGGGTGGCAGCAGCCGAGCCTGGTCCCCAACCTGCTCGGACGGTCGGGCCCGACCCGCGACGACTACATCGCCGCGGCGATCCGGTCCGGCGAGCTGATCGGCTCCCCCGGCTACCCGCCGGATCCGGGTGCCGCCCGCCGACGCGCCGAGGTCACCTACGACCGGGGCTGGATCGCCAGCGGGGTGCTGCGGCACATGCTGGCCGTGCTGACCCAGCCCGACCGCACCGCGGACCTCGCCCGCGTGACGGTCCCGACGACCGTGATCCACGGCCTCGCCGACAAGCTCGTGCACCGCTCCGGTGGCGCTGCGACGGCCAGGGCGGTGCCGGGAGCCGAGCTCATCGAGGTCCCGCAGATGGGGCACGACCTGCCGCCGGCCCTGTGGGACACCTACGTCGACGCGATCGTCGACACCGCTGCCCGCGCCTGAACGCGCTCCCGCCCGAGTCCCGTGAGGTGCTCAGTCGGCACGGAGGCCCGCGGGGTGCAGGGCGACCTCCCGGGCCTTGACCACGAACAGCACCGGCGTGCCCGGGACGAGTGCCAGGTCGGCGGCCGCCGACAGGGTGACGTCGGCACTCAGGTCGCCGGCCCGCACCCGCACCAGCTCTCCGCGGGGCTCCAGCTCGGTCACGCGGACCGGCAGCACGTTGCGCGGACTGCCGCCCGGCGGATCCCGGTGCACCGCCACGGCGGCGGGGCTGAACACGGCGACCGCGTCGGACCCGGCGGCCAGACCGGGAGCGGCGACGCCCGCGACCACCGACCCCTCCCGGGTCCGCACCCCGCCGGTGACCACCCTCCCGCTCACGAGGTTGAGCCCCGCGATGCGAGCCGCGAACGCACTCCGAGGACGCGCCAGCACCTCACGCGTCGGCCCGGACTCCACGACCCGACCCGCCTCGATGACGACCACCCGGTCGGCGAGCAGGAGCGCGTCGAGCGGGTCGTGGGTCACCACGACCGTGGTGCGGTCATGCAGCACCGTCTGCAGCACCTGTCGCAGCTGCGGGGCCACCGCGACGTCGAGGGCAGCCATCGGCTCGTCCAGCAGCAGCAGCCGCGGTTCGGCCGCCAGCGCCCGACCGAGCGCGACCCGCTGCGCCTGGCCCCCGGACAGCTCGGCCGGTCGACGGTCGGCCAGGTGGCCCACGTCCAGTGCCTCGAGCCACTCCCGCGCCCTCCGGGTCGCCTCCGCACGACCGTGGCCGGTGCTGCGCGGACCGAAGGCGACGTTGTGGAGCGCCGTCAGGTGGGGGAACAGCAGCGGGTCCTGCGCGAGCATCGCGACCCCGCGCGCGTGCGGCGGCACCCAGGTCGAGTCGTCGACGAGGACCCGCCCGTCCAGCACGACCACACCGGCGTCGGGCCGCAGGAGCCCGGCGACCGCACCCAGGAGACTGGACTTGCCCGCACCGTTGGGTCCCAGCAGGGCGACGGTCTCGCCGTCGCCGACGTCGACCGCCACGGAGACGTCGCGAGCGGTCAGGACGATCTCGGCGTGCAGGGTCATGCCGCGCTCCTGGACCGGGAGGCCAGCCCGACGACGAGCACCGCGACCACCACCAGCACCAGCGAGAGCGCCACCGCCGCGTCCGGATCGGTCTCGCGCTGCAGGTAGACCTCCAGCGGCAGGGTCCGGGTGGTCCCCTGCAGGCTGCCGGCGAAGGTGAGCGTCGCCCCGAACTCGCCCAGGGCGCGGGCGAACGACAACACCGCCCCGGAGACCAGACCGGGCAGCACCAGCGGGATCGTCACCCGGCGCAGGACCGTGGTCGGTCGGGCGCCCAAGGTGGCTGCCACCTGCTCGTAGCGGTGCCCGGCCGTCCGCAGGCTGCCCTCGAGACTCACGACCAGGAACGGCAGGGCCACGAAGGTCTGCGCGATGACGACCGCGGTGGTCGAGAAGGCGATCTGCAGCCCCCACAGGTCCAGGGTCTCCCCCAGCAGGCCCTGCCGGCCAAAGGTGTAGAGCAGGGCGATGCCGCCCACGACCGGCGGCAGCACCAGCGGCAGCAGCACGAGCGACCGCAGGACCGCCTGACCGCGAAAGCTCGTCCGCGCCAGCACCAGCGCCATCGGGACCCCCAGCAGCACGCACAGTCCGGTGGCGCTCAGGGAGGTCCGCAGGCTCAGCCCGAGTGCGGCCCTCGACGACTCCGAGGTCACCAGCTGGGCGAACTCCGACCACTGGACCCGGGAGGCCATGGCGACCAGCGGGAGCACCACGAACAGCGCTCCGACCGCAGCCGGGACGAACACCCACCGCGGCAGACCCGACCCGACCGTGGCGGTCACGGCAACCCGAATCCGGCCGCGCCGAGGATCCGCTGCCCCGTGGTACCCCGCACGAAAGCGGCGAAGGCTGCCGCGAGGTCGGCGTTCGGGCTGCCGGCGACGACACCGATCGGGTAGCGGTTCACGGCAGCACCCGACTCGGCGAACGCGAGGCGCTCGACGTCGTCGCCCGCGCCGGCGGCGTCGGTCACGTACACCAGTCCCGCGTCGGCCTCACCGCTGCGGACCTTGCCGAGCACGTCTGTCACGGACTGCTCCTCGCTGTCGGCGGAGATCTCCACGCCGGCGGCCGTCCCGACGCGCTCGGTGGCGGCGCCGCACGGCACCTCGGGGGCGCAGACCACGACGTTGAGCGCCTCGTCGGCCAGGTCCGCGAGTCCCGCGATGCCGGCCGGATTGCCCGGCGGGGTCGCGATCACGAGGGTGTTGGTGGCGAAGATCCGGGGTGCCGGGTCGATGAGGTCGTCGTCGGTCGCCTTCGCCATGGTGCGCTCGTCGGCCGACGCGAACACGTCGGCGGGCGCCCCCTGCTGGAGCTGCGCCACGAGGTCCGACGACCCCGCGAGGCTCAGCCGGACCGTCACGCCCTCGTTCGCGGACTCGAACTCCTCGGCGATCTCCTCGAAGGTCGCGGTCAGGGACGCCGCGGCGAACACGGTCAGGGTGACCTCCTCGGCAGCCCCCGGGTCCGACCCGCAGGACGTGGTCGCGAACAGCACGGCTGCGGTCAGGAGGAGTCGCCTCATGAGTGTCCCCCGGGCGTCTCCACGATCACGTGGGTGGACTTGACGACCGCCGTGGCGATCGACCCGAGCTCGAGACCGAGGTCGGTCACCGCCTCGCTGCTCATCAGCGAGACGACGCGGAAGGGGCCGCACTGCAGCTCCACCTGGGCCATGACGGCGTCGAGCCGGATGTCGGTCACGAGCCCGACGAACCGGTTGCGCGCCGAACTGCCGATCCCGGTCGGGTCCTCCACGGTCCGGGTGCGGTCGCGGGCGAAGAGCGCCAGCTCGTGGCCGTCGACGACCTTGCGCCCGGCGGCATCGACGGACGACGCCAGCTCGCCGGCGTCGATCCATCGCCGGACCGAGTCGTCGCTGACGCCCAGGAAGACGGCTGCATCGCTGATCCTCAGATTCGGCATGAAGGTAACTCTATCTCCGCATCTGCGGCTCCGCTCGAGATCCCGGTCACCACGGTGGTAGACCGTCGGGGTGGGTGCACAGGTGCGGCGGCGCGACGACGGAGCGCTGGAGCTGCGCGTGGGCGGCGTGTTCGTCATGGACGACGTCGAGACCGGCTCCGAACGACTGCTGGCCCGGGCGGTGCTCGACGCCGGAGCGCGCGACGTGCTCGTGGGGGGACTCGGGCTCGGTTTCACGCTCGCCGAGCTGCTCGCCGACCCTGACCTGACCCGGGCGACCGTCGTCGAGCTCGAGCCCGACCTCGTCGCCTGGATGCGGGACGGCACCGTGCCCGGCGCCGAGCTGCTCGCCGACCCGCGCTGCGTCGTGGAGGTCGACGACGTCCGCCGCGCGGTCACGTCGCGTCCGGCCCGCGATCTCGACGCGATCTGCCTCGACGTCGACAACGGTCCGGACTTCCTGGTGCACGAGACCAACGCGGCCGTCTACGGGACCGACTTCGTCACGACCTGCGCCGACCGCCTGCGGGACGACGGCGTCCTGGCCGTGTGGTCGATGGCCGACTCCCCGCCCCTGCGGTCGACCCTCTCCGCAGCCTTCGCCGACGTCGCCGTGACCGAGCACCCGGTGCGGCTCCAAGGGCGCCAGGAGTCCTACTGGGTGTTCGCCGCCCGCGGACCACGGCGGGCCTGACGCCGGTATCGTCGGGGCGTGCCCGACGCTGACTTCCTGTACTCCGACCTCCTCCCCACCGGACCGGACACCACGCCGTACCGCCTGGTGACCACCGAGGGGGTCCGCACCGTCGAGGTCGACGGTCGGACCTTCCTCCAGGTCGACCCGGCCGTCATCCAGCAGCTGACCGCCGAGGCGATGCACGACATCAGCCACTACCTCCGGCCGGCCCACCTTGCCCAGCTCCGCCGCATCATCGACGACCCGGAGTCGTCGGGCAACGACCGCTTCGTCGCGCTGGACCTGCTCAAGAACGTCAACATCTCGGCCGGCGGGGTGCTGCCCATGTGTCAGGACACCGGCACCGCCATCGTCATGGGCAAGAAGTCCGAGGGCGTCCTGACCGGGGCCGACGACGCCGAGTGGATCAGCCGCGGCGTCTACGACGCCTACACCCGGCTCAACCTGCGCTACAGCCAGCTGGCTCCGTTGACGACCTTCGAGGAGAGGAACACCGGTACCAACCTGCCGGCCCAGATCGAGCTGTACTCGGCGCCGGAGCCCGACGGCGGACCGGCCTACAAGTTCCTCTTCATGGCCAAGGGCGGCGGCTCGGCCAACAAGTCCTTCCTGTTCCAGGAGACCAAGGCGGTCCTGCACCCCGAGCGCCTGCTGGCCTACCTCGACGAGAAGATCCGCAGTCTCGGCACCGCGGCCTGCCCCCCGTACCACCTGGCAGTCGTCATCGGCGGCACGAGCGCCGAGTTCGCCCTGAAGACCGCCAAGTACGCCAGCGCCCACTACCTCGACGACCTGCCGACCGAGGGCTCGATGAGCGCGCACGGATTCCGCGACCTCGAGCTGGAGCAGCAGGTGTTCGAGCTGACCCAGTCGTTCGGCATCGGGGCGCAGTTCGGCGGCAAGTACTTCTGCCACGACGTCCGCGTGGTCCGCCTGCCCCGACACGGCGCCTCCTGCCCCGTCGCCATCGCCGTGTCGTGCTCGGCGGACCGCCAGGCGCTCGGCAAGATCACCGCCGACGGCGTGTTCCTGGAGCAGCTCGAGACCGATCCGGCCCAGTACATGCCCGACGCGGGCGTCGCCGAGGACATCTCCGGCGGCGAGGTCGTCGAGGTCGACCTCAACCGCCCGATGGAGCAGATCCTGGCCCAGCTGGCGCAGCACCCGGTCAAGACACGACTGTCGCTCACCGGTCCCCTGGTCGTGGCACGCGACATCGCCCACGCCAAGATCAAGGAGCGGCTCGACGCCGGCGAGGAGATGCCGGCGTATCTGCGCGACCACCCGGTGTACTACGCCGGACCGGCCAAGACACCCGAGGGGATGGCGTCGGGCTCGTTCGGTCCCACCACCGCCGGCCGGATGGACTCCTACGTGGAGCAGTTCCAGGCCGCCGGCGGATCGATGGTCATGCTGGCCAAGGGCAACCGCAGCAAGGCCGTGACCGACGCGTGCCGGACCCACGGGGGCTTCTACCTGGGATCGATCGGCGGACCGGCCGCCCGGCTCGCCCAGGACTGCATCCGCAGCCAGGAGGTCATCGAGTACCCCGAGCTGGGCATGGAGGCCGTCTGGAAGATCGAGGTCGAGAACTTCCCCGCCTTCATCGTCGTCGACGGCGAGGGCAACGACTTCTTCACGGACCCGGGGGGCACCGTGACCGTGCCGCTCGGCGGCATCCGGGTGCGCAGCGCCGAGTAGCGGGACCCGGGGGGTCCGAGGCTACCGTGGCCGCATGACCGACAACACCACCGAGTGGCGCACCGAGCACGACACCATGGGCGAGGTCCGCGTGCCCGCCGACGCACTCTGGCGCGCCCAGACGCAGCGAGCCGTCGAGAACTTCCCCATCTCGGGCACCCCGCTCGAGTCGGCGCAGATCCGTGCCCTCGCCCAGATCAAGGGGGCTGCGGCGCAGGCCAACGGCGAGCTGGGCGTGATCGACCGCGACATCGCCGACGCGATCGTCGCCGCCGCGCAGGAGGTCGCGACCGGGGCCCACGACGGCCAGTTCCCGATCGACGTGTTCCAGACCGGGTCCGGCACGTCCAGCAACATGAACGCCAACGAGGTCATCGCCACCCTGGCCACCCGCGCCCTGGGCCGCGAGGTGCACCCCAACGACCACGTCAACGCGTCGCAGTCGTCCAACGACGTGTTCCCGACCTCGATCCACCTTGCGGCCACCGCGTCGGCCACGCACGACCTCATCCCGGGTCTGGAGCAGCTCGCCACGGCGCTGGAGGCCAAGTCGACCGAGTTCGCGACCGTGGTCAAGTCCGGTCGCACCCACCTGATGGACGCGACCCCGGTGACCCTCGGCCAGGAGTTCGGCGGCTTCGCGATGCAGGTGCGTCGCGGCATCGCCCGCGTCGAGTCGGCCCTGCCCCACACCGCCGAGGTGCCCCTGGGCGGCACCGCGGTCGGCACCGGCATCAACACCCCGGCCGGGTTCTCCGCCCGGGTGATCGACCTGCTCCGCGAGTCGACCGGACTCCCCGTGACCGAGGCGGTGGACCACTTCGAGGCGCAGAGCGCCCGCGACGGGCTGGTCGAGATGTCCGGCCAGCTCCGCGCGGTCGCGGTGAGCCTGACCAAGATCTGCAACGACCTGCGCTGGATGGGGTCGGGACCCCGCACGGGCCTGGGTGAGATCCGTCTGCCGGACCTGCAGCCGGGGTCCAGCATCATGCCGGGCAAGGTCAATCCCGTCCTGCCGGAGGCGACCCTCATGGTGGCGGCGCAGGTCATCGGCAACGACGCCACCATCGCCGTCGCCGGCGCCTCGGGGTCGTTCGAGCTCAACGTGATGCTGCCGGTCATCGGTCGCAACCTGCTGGAGTCGATGCGGCTGCTCGGCAACGCGTCCCGGCTGCTGGCGGACCGGTGCGTCGACGGCATCGAGGCGGACGAGGAACGGTGCCTCTTCCTGGCGGAGTCCTCACCGTCGGTGGTGACGCCGCTCAACCGGCACATCGGCTACGAGAACGCCGCCCGGGTCGCCAAGCAGGCCGTGGCCGAACGTCGCACGATCCGCGAGGTCGTGATCGAGATGGGCTTCGTGGAGCGCGGTGAGATCAGCGAGACCGACCTCGACGCCGCGTTGGACGTCATGTCGATGACGCACCCCTGATCCGCGCTCCGTCCCGCCCCCACCCGGGCGGTGGATTCGCGACCTTTTGGAGCCTCATTCGGTCGCATCCGCACCGCCTGGGCAGTTCGGTCGCGAATCCACCGCCCTGAGGGGGGCGGGTCAGTCGGTGCGGGAGGCGAGCACGATGCCCTCACCCTCGACGACGGTGCGCCACCGGCCGCCGAAGCGGTCCTCGGCCCAGGCCACGGGATCGGCCGGCGAACCGATCCCGGCGGTGGTGTCCACCAGCACGTGGCGGGGTTCGGCGTCCCCCACGGTCCCCAGCCAGTAGGCCCGGTGGTCGGTCACCACGTGGGTCAGCAGGGCGATGTCGGCGACGACAGGAGCCCCGACGGGCACGGCCTCGATGGCCTCACGGGCGACCTCAGCCCGCGGGGGGTCGCGGTAGAGGTCGGCGTCCAGCACCCGCAGGACGGGTGAACCGGCCAGGGTCACCACCGTCACGACCGCGCCCACGGGCAGCAGCCGGCGCACGGACGGTCGCTGCACCGCTGCGTCGATCGCCGCGCAGAAGACGATCGGCATGAGCAGCACCGAGTAGTGCCACTCGGTGCCCCAGTAGAACGGGACGTCGCCCGCGAACCGCCAGGCGAACGTCGGGACGACCAGCCACGCCCACGGCGAGAACAGGGCGGCCAGACCGGTGATCGCGAAGGTGAGGAGCAGGGTCAGCAGCTTGGTGTCGGTGGCGGTCAGCACGGTGGCGACGATGCCGCGCTCGCCGCCGAGGGTGCTGGTGTACGCGTACGACCCCTCGGCGTTGAAGCCGGGCAGGACCACGGTGAGCACCAGCACGAAGGTCACGACCCCGGCCGCCACGAGGAGCAGCCCGCGACGTCGCTCCCCCGCCCACCACAGCACCGCCCCGATGACGGCGACGGTCAGTCCGAGGTCCTCCTTGACCAGCAGCAGCGGGAGCGACCACAGCACGACCCGGTCGGGTCGCCGGTCCACCCAGGCCGCCCCGGCCAGCGCGAGCAGGGGTGCCCCGAAGGCGACCTCGTGGAACTCCGCCACCACCGCCGACTGCAGACCGAAGGACAGTCCGTAGGCAGCCGTGGTGCCCACCGCGACCACCGGGCCCAGGTGACGCAGCGCCAGCCGGCCGATCACCAGCGTCGAGACGGTGAGCAGCAGCACCTGGGCGAGCAGGAGCGTCTGGGCCGCCGGGACCAGCCGGTACACCGGTGCGAGCACGGCGTAGATCGGCGAGAAATGGTCGCCCAGCACGTGGAACCCCGGACCCTTGACGTCGACGATCGGCGCGCCCCAGCCGGCGTAGCCCCGCAACGCCTGCTCGAAGATCGCGTTGTCCCACGACCGCAGCTCGAAGCGCTCGAACTGGCGCACCGCGAGCACCGCATGGGCCGCCCCGGTCAGCAGCGCGACCGAGGTGACGAGGAGCGCTCCGCGGCGCCCGACGGCCTCAGTCGACGACGGCGAGATTGGCACCGGTCTGGGCGTCGAACAGGCTCACGTGCTCGGGAGGCACCACCACGTGCATGGACATGCCGGCCTCCAGCTCGCCCCCGGCGTCGATCCGGACGACCAGGAAGTGCTGGAACAGGTCGAAGCCGTAGAACTCCTCGATGGCCTCCAGCGCCTCGTCCACCTCCGGCTCGACCTCGAACCCGAGGAACGCCAGCTGGGTGTCCCCGCGCCACTCGACCTCGTCCACCCGGGTCGTGCCGTCGAACCCTCCGCTGACGTCGACACCGCCGCGCGTCGCGTCCAGGCAGTGCTCGGGCCGGACTCCCACGATCACGGTTCGACGGTCGCCGACGCCGTCGATCTGCGCCTGCGACAGCGCGACGGTCCCGACGGGCGTCTCGACGCGGCCCTCGTGCACCAGACCCGGCAGCAGGTTCATCGGCGGCATCCCGAGGTAGGAGGCGACGAAGAGGTCGGAGGGGCGCGCGTAGACCTCCCGCGCGGTACCGACCTGGTGGACCCGACCGCGGTGCAGCACCGCGATCAGGTCAGCCATCGCCAGGGCCTCGCTGACCGAGGCCGTGGCGACCAGCGAGGTGCGGCCCCGCTCGACCTGCCACTGCTGCACGACGGATCGCACGTGGGGCCGGACCCGCTCGGCCTGAGCGGCGAACGGCTCCTCGAACAGGTAGAGCCGGGCCTCCCGCACCAGGGCCCGACCGAGGGCCACCCGTTGCTGCTGCTCGTCGGTGAGGTCGGCCGGTCGCAGGTCGAGCAGCTCGGACAGCGCGAGCTGCTCCACCACCTGCTCGACCTGCTCGGCCAGGGCTTCGGTGTCGGTGCCCTTGCGCACCGTGGCGCTGGCCGTGAGGTTGTCGAGCACGTCGCGGTGCGGGTACAGGGCATGGTCGGCGAACACCACCGAGACGTCCCGCCCCCGCGGGTCCTCGGCCGACACGTCGTCGTCGCCGAAGGAGATCTCCCCGGTGGCGGTGCGTTCCAGGCCGGCCACGGCACGCAGCAACGCCGCTCGCGTCGCGGCCGAGGGGCTGACCACCGCCAGTGTCGTGCCCTCCTCGACATCGAGGTCGACGTCGGCGAGCAGCTGGTCGTCACCGGAACCCGGGACGCAGACGTGGCGCAGGTGCACAGAAGTCATCAGGACGATCTTCCCAGAAGTCGGGTGAGGGGACGGGAGAGCACGACGAGCGCCAGGGCCGTCGGGACGAGCCACACCAGGCCGGCGGCCGCGGCCAGTGACACCGACTCCGGGGCGACGGGCAGGGACAGCAGGGCGCTGGGCAGGGTGGCCGATCCGGGAGAGGCGGTGAGTGCAGCGCCGAGGACCAGGTCCTGCGCGGCGACGACGAACACCGTGAGGGCCACGACCAGCACGCTCGGCCCGGCGGACGGCAGCCACACCCGCAGGAGGACCGTCCGGCGCCGGGCGCCGTCGGCCCGTGCTGCCTCGACCAGGTTCCACGGGGACGAGCGCAGGAGACGGACGAACATCCACGTGGCGAGCGGGACGGTGATGACGCTCTGCGCGACGCCCACGACCCAGACCCGGTCGACCAGCTCGGCCCGGACGGCGAGGTCCTCCGCGGCGACCGCCAGGACCACCAGGGGCGCCATCAGGAGGCCGGCCACCGCGACCCTGGACCACCGGGCCGCTCGCGACCCGGAGCGGAAGAGCCCGACGGCCGCGGCCAGCCCCACGGGGATCGCCACCGCGGTGGCCAGGGCCGCCGCGAGCACCGAGGTGAGAGCCGCCCCGCGCAGGTCGGCCGACTGCCGCAGGTCCGAGAAGGCCGAGAGGTCCCAGCCTTCGGGCACCAAGGCCGTCGGGACGGCATCCCCGGGGGTCACGGCGAGGGTCACGACCCAGAGCAGCGGAACCAGGGTGAGCAGGGTGAAGAACTCCAGCCCGATGACGGCCCACACCGAGACCGGCCGCGGACTGTCGGAGATCACGACGGCCCAGGCACTGGTGGCGATGAGCACCGCGGCGAAGCCGACCCACAACCACTGGTCCGGCGGGGGGACACGGAAGATGGCGTAGTTCGCCAGGCCGAAGCCGGCGAGGAACGCCACGCCCGCGGCGAGGAGCCGGGAGCGCACGGTGGGCGTCATCGTCTGGCCACCCCCCGCAGCGCGAACGCAGCCGCGGTCGCGAGGACCAGGCTCAGCACCAGCAGCACGATCGCCGCGGCCGCGGCCAGCGCGGTGTCGTACGACCCGAACGCGGTGTCCCACACGACGAGTGGGGCGGTGCGCGTGACGTCGCCGGTGCGGTCGGCCAGGATCGGGCCGTCCACGAGGCGCCACGAGTCGAGCACCCGGTACACCGCAGCGAGGGCCAGGGCCGGGGCGGCGATCGGGAGCACCACCCGACGCCAGCGCTGCCACGGCGTCATGCCGTCGACGACCGCCTGGTCCATGACGCGTCGGGGCACGCGGGCCAGGCCCAGGTAGACGATCACGGTGACGACACCGAGCGTCCGCCACGCCTCACCCGCGGCAACGGCCGCGAGCCGGGTGGTCGGGCCGGGGTCGTCGAGCTCGAACCACGTCGCCACGAATCCGCCGTCGACCGCCGCCCCCGAGGCGAAGGCCGTGACGACGCCGAAGAACCCCAGCGGCAGCAGGAGCAGGATCCGCGCGACGGGCCAGACCGACTCCACGTGCCGCAGGGCACCCGCGAACGCGAGCGCGAGCGTGAGCTGGACGAGCGCCACGGCGACGGCCACGGCAGCGCCGACGCCCACGGCGGTCCACCACACCCCGGACCCGAGGACCGTCACGAACTCGTCGACACCGGCGGATCCGCCCGGTCCGGCAGCCGACCACACCAGGCGGACCACCGGAAGGCCGACGAGCACGACGACGAGCAGGGCAGCGGGCACGACCAGCAGGCCGGGTCCCCGGAGGCTGCGCAAGCGGGCCCTCATCGCAGGTCCCCGGCGAGGGCCGAACGGATCTCGGCGGCCGTGCGCGCCGGTGTGGCGCCGACGACGGCCGTGACGGGCGACCACCGGTCGTCCACGGACCGACGGAAGGCGTCGAACTGCGCCACGGCCGGTTCGGGCACCCCGCCGGCGAGCGCGTCGCCGACCACGTCGGCGCGGGGGTCGGGGAGGTCGACAGGGTCGGCGTCCGGCGCGAGCACCACCTCGTCGCCGGTGCGCTGGGCGGGGGTGTGCCCCGTCAGGTCGGCGAGCCGCTCGGCGGACTCCGCGCTGGTCAGGCAGGTGATCGCCTCGAAGGCGGCGGCCGGATCGGTGGCGCCCCGTGGGACGGCCAGCCCCACACCCGTGAGGGGAGCAGCGGCGGTGCTCGGGTCGATCACGGGGTAGCCGGTGCTCGACAGCTCGGCCGAGACGATCGCGAGCTCGGGGTCGGCCTCGACCGACGCCGGTGCCACGAGGAACGCGCCCGTCGGACCGGCGAACGCCGCGAGCGAGTCGGGTGAGGGTCCAGGTCCGATCCGGGCATCGGCGTAGAGGCGCACGACCGCCGCGGCCTGCTCACCGGCAGCGGAGTCGAGGTCGGTCACGACGTCCCCGCCCGCCGACGCCACCAGTCCCGTCAGCCAGGCCGACGTGCCCAGACCGTCCGCGTCGGCGATCTGCAGCGTGCCGCCCAGCCGGGCGGTGGCAGTGATCAGCTCGTCCCACGTGATGGGCGCGGTGACGTCGAGGCCGGCCCGCTCGGCGAGCGAACCGCGGTACCAGAGCAGGTACGGCTCGTACCACCACGGGGCGGTGGCGACGGTGTCGCCGACCGTCGACGCGGCCAGTGCCTCCGGCCGGGTGGACCCGTCGAGGCTGGACAGCACCTCCTCGGGCAGCGGGGCGAGCAGGTCGGCCTCCGCCAGCTCGGTCGTCAGGGAGGTGTCGACCCCGACCAGGTCGATCGAGCCGTCGCGGGCCCGCAGCCGGTCGAGGATCTCGATGCGTCGCAGCCCGACGTCGTCGGGCAAGGTCTCGATCTCGATGCGGTACGACCCGCCGGCCGCCTCGGTGCAGGCGTCGGCCAGGGGTGTGAGGTCTGCGCGGTCGGGCGGAGTCGCCCACTGCACCACTGGCACCCGAGGAGCGGGGTCGTCGGCGCAGGCGGCGACCGACACCAGTGCCAGCGCGCACGACAACCTCGCGACCGCTCCCCTCGCTCTCACGGGGACACTGTGCCACACCGGCCGGGCAGGTTCAGGGTGCACGACGGACCCCCCGGGCCGGTCAGGGCGACTCTCGACCGCCCTGCTGCGGTCGTCGCCGGCCGCGCTCGTCGTGGATCTCTCGATCCATGCGTCGCATGCGGCGCCAACGGCGGAAGACCGCCGAACTGAATCGCTGCATGCCCCCGAACACGACGGCCGCGAAGACGAGCAGGGTGAGGCCCGGCAGCAGGGCGCCGACGGCCTCGGAGGGGACCGGCGGTCCGGCGGCCAGGGCCCGGACGAATCCTCCGACGATCGCGATGCCGGGCAGGGCCATCAGGACCGCGAGGGCGATCCGCGGCATCTGCGAGAACTGGAACGTGCGGGCGCGGAAGCGGACCCAGTTGCGCCGGCGGATCGACCGCCGTTCGTCGTCGTCGGCGGCGTCCTGGATCTCCCGGTCCTCGACGGGGACGAAGCTGCCGTCCACGGGGACGAGGTCGATGACCTCCTCCCAGGCGACCAGCGCATCGACCACCCGACGCCCCTCCCGCCACACCCGGAGGCCGAGCCACAGGCCGGCCGCGATGGCGGCCGCGCACACCAGCAGGATCACGCCGACGAGGGCCGCTTCGCCGGAGTCGTCGAAGTTCGCCACCGAGATGGTGGCGCCGCCGAGCACCTGCCCCAGCATCAGCAGCGCCAGTGCGGCAGCTCCGCGGGCGGGCCGCCGCCGGTCCAGCCACGCCTCGCGCTCGAGGGCCGCGAGGGCGACCTTCCGCTCGCGCACCATGACCCCGCGCGAGCTCCACTCGCGCGGCGGAGGCGCGAGGTCGGGCCGCGGTGCCCCGGTCATCGAGCGATCCCGAAGGCGTCGAGGATCGAGATCTCGACCGGACGGGCCTCGACCTGCGGGTCGTCGGGCATCAGGTGGGCGGTGTGCGCGATGCCGCTGGCGAACACCGCCATCGCGCCGCGCTCCTCGACCGTGGGCGCGGCGCCCACCACGAGGGCAGCGACCTCGGGCAGCTCGGGGACGGGGACCGCGGCGAGCACCAGGCCGGCGGAGGTGGGGAGGTCCACCCCCTCGAGGCCCGCGGGCGGGGTCAGGGCGGTCGTGTCGGCGACGGCGTACAGGCTCGACCCGACCCGACCGCCGAGCAGCTCGAAGTCTTCCTGGACGACGTCGGACAGCAGCGAGGCGACCGGCGACCCGCCGCCACCGAGCACTCCTCCGAGGACCCGCTCGACGAGCCCGACGGGGTTCAGTCCCACGTCGCTCTCGACGTGCAGCAACCAGACGCCGTAGAGCCACGTCGTGGCCCGCCCCTCCCACGCCGTCATGAGGACGCCGCCGATCTGGAGTCCCGACGACGACAGGAGACGTCGCGCCGAGACCAGCTGGGTCCGTGTGGCGCCCAGGTCGGCGTCGGAGAGCTGGTCGGCGTGCGGCTGCAGCATCTCGTCGAACAACGCGAGCATGTCGTCGTCGGTCTCGTGGTGCACCAGCTCGATGTAGCCGGGTGGCACCTGGGCGCGGAACTCCCAGGGTTCGGACGGGGTCCCGACGGGTACGCCCGCCGTCATCGGCGCGATCCCGGCGGCCACGTCGGCAAGACGGGTCGCAGGTTCGGCGGAGCACTGGTGTAGGCCTCGGAGACCTTGCTGATGGACTGGACCAGCCCTGCCATGTTGTGGATGTTGGGGCTGAAGCGGATGACGGCGGTGGCCGTGCCCGGGATGACCCGGCCGGTGTTGCTCACCAGGCCGGGTGAGTTGACGACGATCCGGAACGCATTGCCCTGCGCCGCCATGGCCCGGGACGCGATCTGACCGAGACCGGCGCCCAGCGCGAGCAGGCCGACGCCCAGCAGGACGTCTCCCCAGCTCCCCTCGCCGGCAATGGCCTGGATGACGTCGACGGCGATCATCGTGAGCGCCAGCCCCAGGACCAGCATGTTGAGGCCGGGCACGAACATGGCGACGATCGCCAACGCGAACACGAGGTACGGCAGGACGGTCTCGATGAAGTCGATCAACCACTCGAACTCGTCGAGCACCCAGGTCGCCATGTCCTTCAGCGCGTCCCCGATGCGCTCGAACAGGCCCGGCTCGTCCGGGGCGGAGCCGGCCGAGGTGGACAGCCGGTCGGCGGTCCCGCCGGCCGCCTCCTCGACCTCGTCCGCCAGGGAGCGGGCGTCGATCAGGACGCCCTCGAGCTCGGTGTTGGCGCCGCTGAGCCGGGTCCGCAGCGGCGTCATCGGGTCGTCGGCCGGGGGCCCGCCGGGCGGCGCCGGGTCGGGGGACGGTGCATGGTCGACCGCGGCCTGGGCGGAGGAGACGGCTGCGCGGGCCTCCCGGGCACGTGCCTCCAGCACGTCGGCCCGTCGCTGGAAGTCCTCGAGGCGGCTCGCCCAGTCGAGCATCGCCCTCGACGCCCCGTCGAAGCTGGTCAGCGCCTGGGTGACCCGCGGGGCGAGCTCCTCGCCGACCATCTCCCGGAAGGCCTCGGCCGCCTTCCCGACCCACTCGCCGTCGCGGTCCGACCGCAGGACGCGGTCGACCTCCTCGAGGGCACGGACGGTGTCCCGCAGGTCACGGGTCGCGGAGTCGACGAGACGCAGGTCACCGGGCGCCGGGTCGAACCCGAGACCCTCGAACGCGGGCCGGCTCATCGGGACTGCTCCCCGGCCTCGTCGAGGACGGCCTTCAGCTCGTCCTCGGCCTCGGAGAAGGCCTCGAGGATCTGCCCGAGGCCGTCCGAGGCCGCGCCGGAGAACTCGCCCAGCTTGCCGATGCCCCACTCCCACTCGTCGCCGAACTCTCCGAGCTTGTCCCGCAGCCGGGCCTGAGCGACGGCGTCGCGCGGCAGGTCGCGCATCGCTCGGCACGGACCGTCGAGCAGGTCCGTGACCGACGTCAGCCGTGACTTCGTCCGGCCGATCACGTCGGCGTCGATGAACAGGTCGGCCATGGTGGTTCCCCCCGGAGCACTCAAGTACGCCAGAACACTAACAACGGTCGGCCCGGGAGCGGTGCTCAGAGGGTGACGTCCTCCAGCATCTCGGTGACCAGGGCGGCGACCGGGGACCGCTCGGAGCGCGTCAGGGTGACGTGCGCGAACAGCGGATGTCCCTTGAGCTTCTCGACCACCGCGACGACGCCGTCGTGGCGCCCGACCCGCAGGTTGTCCCGCTGGGCGACGTCGTGGGTCAGCACCACCTTGGAGTTGGCCCCGATCCGCGACAGCACCGTGAGCAGCACGTTGCGCTCCAGCGACTGGGCCTCGTCGACGATGACGAACGAGTCGTGCAGCGACCGGCCGCGGATGTGGGTGAGCGGGAGGACCTCGAGCATCCCGCGGTCGAGGATCTCGTCGATGACCGCCGGAGAGGTGACGGCGCCGAGGGTGTCGTAGACCGCCTGGCCCCACGGGCCCATCTTCTCGGACTCGCTGCCGGGCAGGTAGCCGAGCTCCTGGCCGCCGACGGCGTACAGCGGGCGGAAGATGACGACCTTCTTGTGCAGGCCGCGCTCCATCGTCGCCTCGAGGCCGGCGCAGAGGGCCATCGCCGACTTGCCGGTCCCCGCGCGACCGCCGAGCGACACGATGCCGACCTCGGGGTCCAGCAGCAGGTCCAGGGCGATGCGCTGCTCGGCCGACCGGCCGTGGATGCCGAACGCGTCGCGGTCGCCGCGCACGAGCTGCACCTGCTTGTCGGGGGTGACCCGGGCGAGTCCGCTGCCCTTGTCGGACACCAGCACCAGGCCGGTGTGGCACGGCAGCTCACGGGCCTCCGCCAGGTCGAGCACCCCGTGCTCGTAGAGGTCGTCGAGGTCCATGCTGTCGACCTCCAGCTCCCGCATGCCGGTCCACCCGGACTCCAGCGCGAGCTCGGCCCGGTACTCCTCCGCGGTCAGGCCGACCGCCGAGGCCTTCACCCGCATCGGCAGGTCCTTGGACACGAGGGTCACGTGATGCCCCTCGTCGGACAGGTTCTTCGCGACCGACAGGATGCGGGTGTCGTTGTCGCCCAGACGGAACCCGGCGGGCAGCGAGGACGAGTCGATGTGGTTGAGCTCGACGCGCAGGCTGCCGCCCTCGTCGCCGATCGGCAGCGGAGCGTCCAGGGTGCCGTGCAGGACCCGCAGGTCGTCCAGGTAGCGCAGGGCGGACCGGGCGAAGTACCCCAGCTCGGGGTGATGCCGTTTGGCCTCCAGCTCGGTGATGACGACGACCGGCACGACGACCTCGTGCTCGTGGAACCGGTAGATGGCGGCCGGGTCGGCCAGCAGGACGCTGGTGTCCAGGACGTACGTGCGCGGTGTACTCGTCAGATCAGCCACGGCTGTCTCCTACCGAGCCTGCGCGCACCCTGCGCCGGCCCTCGTCGTCAGGTGCGAGTGGGGCGGTCGGGCTCAGGGGCGAGCATCAACACGTCTCGAACGTAAGCCTGCCGGCGCTCCGTCGACGGGCGACACGCCCGACCTCGCGGTAACGACGATGTGAACAGATCGCCCACCGACCGCGACGCGCATCTCCCCGCGATGTGTGACGTTGTTGTTCGTTCGCGTGGAGGAATCGACCACGAACGTCACGCATCGTGGGGTGCTCGCTCGGTCAGGTGCCGAAGCGACGCTGGCGGGCGGCGTAGGACCGCATGGCCCGCAGCAGGTCCACCCGGCGGAAGGCCGGCCACAGGGCGTCGCAGAAGTAGAACTCCGAGTGCACGCTCTGCCAGAGCAGGAACCCCGACAGCCGCTGCTCGCCGGACGTGCGGATGACGAGGTCGGGGTCGGGCTGTCCCTTGGTGTAGAGGTGCTCGGCGATGTCGTCGACCACGAGCGTCTCCGCGACCTCGGTGAGGTCCCGCCCCTTCGCGGCCTGCTCCAGCAGCAACGACCGAATCGCGTCGGTGAGCTCCTGCCGTCCGCCGTACCCGACGCACACGTTCACGCGCAGGCCCTCGTGCCCGGCGGTGGAGTCCGCCGCCCGTTGCAGCCGCGTGGCGGACTCGGGCGGGAGGAGGTCGAGGCTGCCCATGATGGCGACCCGCCAGCGGCCGTCGGCCGACAGCCGGTCGACCAGGTCCTCCACCGCGCCCAGGATGCTGCGGACCTCCTCGGGCGAGCGCTGCAGGTTGTCGGTCGACAACACCCAGAACGTGACGATCTGCACCCCGAGGTCGTCGCACCAGCCGAGGAACTCGTCGACCTTCGCCGCGCCGGCCCGGTACCCCCGCTCGAGGTCGAGGTCGGCGCCCTTGGCCCACCGCCGGTTCCCGTCGACGATCGCCCCCACGTGGTGCGGCAGGCGCCGCGGGTCGAGCCGTCGCGTGAGCCGCCTCTCGTACGCTCCGTACGCGACCTGGCTGAGTCCCATGCGGCTAGGGTAAACGCATGATCCCGTCCGGCGGCCCGACCCTCGACCCCGACCACGCGGAGCCGGACCACACCGGCTCGGACGTCGTGTCGCGGCTGGGGGTCAACCTGGAGGAGATCAAGCCGAAGCTGCGCGGCTGGTTGCACGCGGCGGTCGCGCCCCTCGCCTTCTTCTCGTTCCTCGTCATGATGGTCATCGCCGACGACGTGGTCGTCAGGGCCGGGGCCGCCGTGTTCATGGTCTCGGCACTGGCGCTGTTCACCTGCAGCGCGCTGTACCACACGCGGACGTGGTCCGACGAGGCCCGCGTGATCTGGAAGCGCATCGACCACGCCAACATCTTCCTGCTGATCGCCGGGTCCTACACCCCCTTCTCGCTGCTCCTGCTGGAGTCCAGGGAGGCGTTCATCATGCTGAGCCTGGTGTGGGGCGGGGCGCTCGTCGGGGTGGCGTTCCGCATCTTCTGGGTGGGGGCGCCCCGGTGGCTGTACGTCCCGCTGTACGTCCTGCTCGGGTGGGCCGCCGTCCTGTACTGGGACCAGTTCCGCGAGGAGGCGCCCACCGCCGTCCTGGTGCTGCTGGTCACCGGCGGCGGCCTGTACACCGTCGGTGCCCTGGTCTACGGGTTCAAGCGGCCGAACCCCTGGCCCAAGTGGTTCGGGTTCCACGAGATCTTCCACACCCTGACCATCGCCGCGTTCGTGGTGCACTACATCGGCATCAGCCTGCTGGCCTACGACCGGGCCTGAACGACGTCCGTCCGGTCAGGAGCCCGTGGTGAGGGCGTCGGGCTCGGTGACCGGCAGCGAGCAGACGAAGTCGCGACACACGTAGGCGGTGGGGGTGCCGCCGGCCGCCGGACGTCCGGCGAACAGGGGCAGCTCGAGCCCCGCGTCGGCCGCCACCACGACGGCGCCCGGCGACGTGAGGCGACGGGCCGCCCGGTGGAGCTCGTCCCGGGCCCCCGCCGGGCCCACCACCGCGACCTCGAGGGGTCCTGCCACGGCGGCCTCGGCGACGGCCAGGGTCTGCCCGGCGAACCGCGGCGCGTGCCGCGCGACCTCCGCCGCGGCGGTCAGGGCGGACTCCGCTCCCTCGCGCCAACGCTGCTCACCCGTCACGGCGGCGGCCGTCAGCAGGGCCGCCGCGGCCGCGCTCGTACCGGAGGGATAGGCGTTGTCCGAGGTGTCGCGGGGCCGGACGACGAGGTCGTCCTCGGCCGTGTCGAAGAACCCGCCGGACGGATCGGCGAAGTCGGTCAGGACCCGGTCGAGCAACGGCTCGGCCCGCTGCCACCACCGGAGGTCACCCGTGACCCCGAGCAGGACCAGGTAGGCCTCGGCGACGGCGCCGTGGTCCTCCAGCACCCCCGCGTGGGGACCGGCGACGCCGTCCCGCGAGGTGCGCAAGAGGTATCCGCCGGCGGTGTGCACCGTGGCGAGCAGCTCAGCGGCGACGACCGCTGCGTCGACGTACTCCGGCACGTCGAGCAGCACCCCTGCCTCGGCGAGGGCCGACACCGCCAGGCCGTTCCACGCCGCCACGACCTTGTCGTCGCGGTCGGGGCGGGTCCGGGTCGACCGGGCGGCGAGCAGCCGCGCCCGGACCCGGTCCCACCGCTCGGGATCGTCGGGGTCGGTCGGCAGCTGCAGGGTGGAGAATCCCCGCTCGAAGGTGCCCGTCGCGCTCACCTGCAGGAGCTCGGTGGCCCAGGCGCCGTCCGCGGCACCCAGCGTCTTCAGGAGCTGGTCGGGGTTCCACACGTAGAACGTGCCCTCATGGCCGTCGGAGTCGGCGTCGAGGGCCGAGGCGAACCCGCCCTCGGCCGTCCGCAGCTCGGTCAGCAGGAAGTCGGCGGTCTCGCGCACGACGCGCTCCGCCAGCGGCGACCCGGTGGCCCGCCACAGGTGCAGGTACACCCGGACCAGCTGGGCGTTGTCGTAGAGCATCTTCTCGAAGTGCGGCACCCGCCAGAACCGGTCGACGGAGTAGCGGGCGAACCCACCCGCGAGCTGGTCGTACAGACCACCGCGAGCCATCGCCTCGGCGGTCCGCTCGACCATCGCGATCGAGGACGCGGACCCCGTGCGGTCGGCGTGACGCAGCAGGAACTCCAGCACCATCGACGGCGGGAACTTGGGACTGGCCCCGAAACCGGCGGCGTCGTCGTCGAACTGCCCGGCGAGCGCCGTGGCCGCAGCATCCAGGTCGGCGGTGCCGAGCCGGTCGCCGGCCGGCTCGGTGGTCTCGCGCAGGTGGGCGACCACGTCGCGGCCGACCGTGAGCACCTCGTCCCGACGCTCGGCCCATGCCTCGCTCAAGGCCTGCAGGACCTGGGTGAACGCGGGGTGCCCGCCCCTCGGCTCGGGCGGGAAGTAGGTGCCGGCGAAGAACGGCTCACCGTCGGGCGTCAGGACGCACGTCATGGGCCAGCCGCCGTGGCCCGACATCGCCTGGGTGGCCCGCATGTACACGGCGTCGACGTCGGGGCGCTCCTCCCGGTCGACCTTGACGTTGACGAAGTGGTCGTTCATGTAGGCGGCCGTCGTGGCGTCCTCGAACGACTCGTGCGCCATGACATGGCACCAGTGACAGGCGGCGTACCCGACGCTGAGGAGCACGGGCACGTCGCGTCGCCGGGCCTCGGCCAGGGCCTCGTCGCACCACTCCCACCAGTCGACGGGGTTGTCGGCGTGCTGCAGCAGGTACGGGCTCGTGGCGGCGGCAAGACGGTTCACGCCTTCCATCATCACGCAGACCCCGTGACCGGCTCTCCCGGCGGCCCCGGTCGTCCACCGGTACAGTCCTGACCTCGACCGGCCCACGAGGGTGGAGCCACCGTCAGCAGGAGCGAGCATGGACAGTCGCGAGGTCATCACCCGGCACGAGGCGTCCGGTCGGCATTTCACGGCCGGCGGTGTCGGCAGCTTCGTCATCGACGAGGGGTCCGGAGAACCGGTCGTGTGCATCCACGGGGTGCCCACGTCGTCGTTCCTCTACCGCAAGGTGCTTCCCGAGCTCGCCTCACGAGGACTGCGGGGCATCGCCTTCGACCTGCCCGGGCTCGGCCTCGCGGAGCGGCCGGTGGACTTCGACTACTCGTGGACCGGGCTCGGCCGGTTCGCCCTCGCCGCCGTCGACGCTCTCGGGCTCGACCGGTTCCACCTGGTGGTCCACGACATCGGCGGGCCGGTCGGGTTCGAGCTCGCCTCCGCGGTCCCGCAGCGCATCGCCTCCCTCACCGTCCTGAACACGCTGGTCGAGGTCGACACCTTCCGGCGCCCGTGGAGCATGCAGCCCTTCGCTGTGCGAGGCGTCGGGAAGGCCTACCTCCGAAGCCTGAACAAACCCCTCTTCCGGATGTTGATGCGTCTGCAAGGCGTCGCCGACATGTCCGCGGTGCCCCGGCAGGAGCTGGACGCCTACGTCGACCTGCTCAAGCGCGGGGACGGTGGTGCAGCGTTCCTGTCGATCATGCGCGGCTTCGAGCTCACCCGGGCGAAGCGCGACCAGTACGTCGGTGTCCTCGGCAGCGGCCTGTTCCCGGTCCAGGTGCTGTGGGGCGAGCAGGACCCGGCGCTGCCCATCGCGAAGCACGGCGCGTCGCTACGCCGTGCCGCCGGCACCGACGAGATCATCGCCCTGCCCGGCAAACACTTCCTGCAGGAGGACCAGGCGCCGGCCATCGCCAAGCACGTCGCGCGGTTCGTCGGACCCCGGCCGGGGTGACCCCAGCGGCGCCGTCGGCGTGCGTCAGTCGCGGGGCTTGTCGATCGGGGCACCGAACACGTCGGTGGTCCGCTCCTCCTCGGGCCACGTGAGCTCGGTGCGACGGGCCTGCTTGACGAACGACCGACACAGGAGGATCACCGCCACGACCATCAGGCCGAAGATGATCAGCGCGGTCCAGCCCGGCTTGACGATGTTGGGGTCGAGGCCGCGCTCGGTGGTGGTCTCCAGGGCGAAGGCGGCGAACTCGTACATGCCCCCAGCCTAACCGGCCGTGGCGAGGCCCACGAGCCCGGCGACCGCTGCCAGCACCGCCGTGGCCGTGCGCACGTGGTGTGCGGCCACCCACCGGGGCTCGAACGCCGACCGCACCCGGCTCAGCTCGGCGGCGTCGTGGACCGCACCGGCAGCCGCCAGCCGGTCGTTGAGCGGCACGTTGACCCCGGCCGTGATGCCGACCGTGACCAGGTGCAGCACCAGGGCTGCCACCACCCACCGGTCGCCGCCGGTGGCGACGCTCGCGACGCCCAACGCCGGGACGGGATCCGCGAACACCAGCAGGAAGACCGGGTTGACGATCGCCACGTTCACCCGCCGCATCGCCTCGACGAAGGTCCGGTCGGCCGCGCCCCGCAGCGCCGGCATCACCGCGACCTGGAACCCGAGGAACACCCCGGCGTTCAGGGCCGCCCCGGCGGTGCCGGCCACCAGGGCGATCTCGGCGGTCGAGGTCACGCGGTCAGCGCAGTCCGGCGAAGAGGTCGTCCTCGGGCACCCGGGTGTCGACCTTGGAGTCGACCAGCTGGTAGTCCTCGGTCGGCCACGCCTCGGCCTGCACCTCGTGGGGGATCTTGAACCAGAAGCCGTTCGGGTCGATCTGGGTCGCGTGGGCCAGCAGCGCGGCGTCGCGCACGGGGAAGTACTCGGCGCATTCGACCCGCGTGGTCAGCCGGGCGTCGTCCTCGGGCTTGCGCACCCATTCGCGGACCCGCTCGGCGAACGGGTTCTCCAACCCGTGCCGCTTCATCGCGTCGTCGATCGCCTTCATCCGCGGGTAGCTCCAGCTGAGGTGGTAGTACAGCTTGGACACCTGCCAGGGCTCACCGCAGTCGGGGTAGCGCTCGGGGTCGGCGGCGGCCTCGTAGGCCAGCACGCTGATCTCGTGGCAGCGGATGTGGTCGGGGTGCGGGTACCCGCCGTTCTCGTCGTACGTGGTGAGCACGTGCGGACGGATCGACCGGATGAGCCGCACCAGCGGCTCCGCGGCCTCCTCGACCGGGACCAGTCCGAAGCACCCGTCCGGCAGCGGCGGCTTCGGGTCGCCCTCGGGCCACCCGGAGTCGACGAACCCGAGCCACTCCTGGGTGACGCCCAGGATCTCGCGGGCCCGGTCCATCTCCTCGCGGCGGATCTCGGTGATCAGGTCGGGGTTGTCGACGATGCCGGGGTGCTCGAACCCCGGGTTGAGGATCGACCCCCGCTCACCACCGGTGCAGGTGACGACGTGGACGTCGACTCCCTCGGCCACGTACTTGGCGGTGGACGCGGCGCCCTTGCTCGACTCGTCGTCGGGGTGGGCGTGCACGTGCATGAGCCGCAGCTGTTCGTTCACCCGCCCAGTTTCCCACCGCCCCGGTGCGCAGGTCGCCCGGGTGGGTCCGGCCTGAGACACTGGAGGCATGACCGACCCCGCCACCGACCTGCGCGACCGCTACGGCGTGAGCCGGCGGCCACGGTGGTTCTGGCCGCTGATCGCCGCCGTCGGCATCACCGCCGGTGTCGCCTGGGCTGCGTGGCTGGCCTTCCAGCCGCGACCGGTGTCGGCCGTGCTGTACGGCTACGACGTCGTCGGTGACGACTCGGTCGTGCTGACCGTCGAGATCCGCCGCGACGAGCCCGTCGCGGTCGAGTGCGCGGTCTACGCGCAGGGGTCGGACCATGCCGTGGTCGGCGAACGCACCGTCATGGTGGGCCCGGCCGACGTGGCGGTCGTGCGCGAGGACATCACGGTGCAGACCACTGCACGGGCCGTCACCGGGGTGCTGAGGTCCTGCCGCGTCGCCGACTAGGTGGTAGCCTCGTGGGTTCACCCCGGGCTGATCGCCCGGGGTGCCGCACGTCGAGGAGGCTGCCATGAACCACCCCACGGACACCGACACCATCTGGGTCACCCAGGAGGCCTACGACCGCCTGCGGTCCGAGCTGGACCACCTGCGCGGTGAGGTCCGCTCCGACATCACGTCGAAGATCGCCGCCGCCCGCGACGAGGGTGACCTGAAGGAGAACGGTGGCTACCACGCCGCCCGCGAGGAGCAGGGCAAGACCGAGGCCCGCATCCGTCAGCTCGAGGACATGCTGCGTCGGGCCGAGGTCGGCGACAAGCCGGCCGACGACGGTCTGGTCGAGGCCGGCATGAAGGTCACCATCCGCTTCGCCGGCGACGACGACACCGAGTCGTTCCTGCTCGGCTCGCGCGAGCTGCTGAGCCTGGACTCGTCGGTCGACCTGGACGTCTACTCCCCCACGTCGCCCCTCGGCGCGGCGATCCTCGGCAAGAAGGCCGGCGACACCGCCACCTACGAGACCCCCAACGGTCGCTCGATCACCGTCGAGGTCGTCGAGGCCACCCCCTTCTGACCCGACCGCAGTTTCCCAGGATTTCCTGGGAAACCGACACTGGACCCCTGTTGCAACAGGGGTCCAGTGTCAGTTTTCTGGGATATCCTGGGAATCAGCGGGTCAGAGGAGGTCGTAGCCGAGGGCGCCGACGCGGGCCATGACGTCGGCCGCGTGCGCGGACCCCCGGGTCGCGACCTGCAACGCCACCTCGACCTGGCCGACCCCGAGCGTCTCGCTGGCCCGGTCATGGTTGATGTTGAGGATGTTGACCTGCAGCGACGCCAGGTCGGTCAGCAGCCGCATCAGCTCTCCCGGGCGGTCGGAGATCCGCACCCGGATCTTCAGGAACCGGCCCGCGGCGGTGAGACCGTGCCGGATCACCTCCAGCAGCACCAGGGCGTCGATGTTGCCGCCGGACAGCACCGGCACGATCGGTCCGGCGAACGCGTGCGGCCGGTCCAGCAGAGCGGCGACGCCGGCGGCCCCGGACGGCTCGACCAGCAGCTTGGCCCGCTCCAGCAACCCGATGAGCGCCAGGCTCATGGCGTTCTCGTCGACCGTCACGATGTCGTCCAGCAGGTCGGCGATGACGCCGAACGGCACGGCCCCGGGCTCGGCCACCGCGATGCCGTCGGCCATCGTGGGCTGCATCTGCACCCGCACCGGGTGCCCGGCCACCAGCGAAGGCGCGTAGCTGTCGACGCCGGTGGCCTGCACCCCGACGACCCGGACGTCCGGGCGCTCGCGTCGCAGCAGGGCGATGCCCGCCGCCAGACCGCCACCACCGATCGGCACCAGGACGGTCCGCACGTCGGGCACCTGCTCGAGGATCTCCAGGCCGATGGTGCCCTGCCCGGCGAGCACGTCGGGATGGTCGAACGGATGGATCATCACCGCGCCGGTGCGCTCGGCGTGCTCCTGGGCCGCGGCGAGGGCTTCGGTCACGTCCATGCCGACCATCTCGATGTCGGCCCCGTAGCCCCGCGTGGCGCTGACCTTGGGCAGCGCGGCCCCGGTGGGCATGAAGATCGTGGCCCGGGTCCCGAGCATGCGCGCCGCCAGCGCGACCCCCTGCGCATGGTTGCCGGCCGACGCCGCGACGACCCCGGCGCGTCGACCGGACTCACCCAGCCGGGCGATCCGTGTGTACGCGCCGCGGAGCTTGAACGACCCCGTCCGCTGCAGGTTCTCGCACTTGAGCACGACCTCGGTGCCGGTCAGCTCGCTCAGCCACCGCGAGTGGGCGACCGGGGTCACCTCCGCGACCCCCTCGAGGAGCTCGCGGGCGGCCCGGACGTCGCCGAGGTCGGTCATCAGGTCGTGTCCTCCGGCGGCGCCTCGGGAAGGCCGTCGGGCTGCAGCGGGGTGCCGGCCTCCTCGGCCAGGTGCTTGACCACCCCGTTGAGCATCGCCGCGATCGGCACCGCGACGAGCGCTCCGACGATGCCCGCGACCGTGATGCCCGCGACGATCGCCAGGATGATCGCCAGCGGGTGCACGGCGACCAGTCGGCCCATGACGAACGGTTGCAGCACGTTCGACTCGATCTGCTGGACCGCGATGACGCCGAGCAGCATGAACAGCGCGGTCCACGGCCCCTGGGCGACGAGGGCGACCAGGACCGCCACCATGCCGGACAGGAAGGCGCCCACGATCGGCACGAAGGCACCGAGGAACACCAGCACGCCGATCGCCAGCGCCAACGGGACGCCCAGCAGGAGGGCGACCAGGGCGATGCCCACCGCGTCGATGAACGCCACCACCATCGTGGCCCGGACGAAGCTGGTCAGTGACTCCCAGGCCCGGTGACCCGAGGAGTTGATCCGACCGCGGGCGCTGCGCGGGAACAGCGTCACCAGCCACGCCCAGATGCGGTCGCCCTCGTACAGGAAGAAGATGGCCGCGAACAGCGCGATGAAGAAGCCGGTCACGAAGTGGGTGAGGGTGACCCCGAGGGAGGTCGCCTGCCCGATCGCGGTGTCGGTGTCGGTGGAGGCGATCGCGTCCTGCACGCGGGTCACGTAGTCGGAGATCTGGTCGTCGGACAGGCCCAGCGGTCCCGTGCGGGCCCAGTCCTCGATCTGACCGACCCCGTCGACGACGCTGACCCGCAGCTCGTCGAACTGCGTCGACAGCTGCTGCCCGATCAGGACCAGCAGACCCACCAGGCCCGTGATCATCACGACGGTGACCACGAGGGTCGCGAGCAGACGAGGCAGCCCGAGCCGGTCCAGCCAGTCGACCGCACCGACGGTGAGCGCGGTGCCGAGCAGGGCCACGGCGATCGGCACGGTGATCTCGGAGAAGAACTGCAGGAGCCACAGCAGTCCCAGACCGGCCGCGGCGAGGACCAGCAGCCGCCACGCCCACTGCGTCGCGACGTCGATCCCGACCGGAACCTCGTACCGCCCGTTCATGCCTCTGTCCCCATGCGCCCGACCCTACCGGCGGAACAGATCGGTCCCCGCCGGTGTTGACGCAGCGGTCACCCCCCGAAAGGACCCGCCGTGATCTTCCCGTTCAAGAAGACCGACCTGCCCACCGCCGACGACGCCCTCAAGGGCCGCGCGGAGCGCCCCCACCGGGTGGGCGACCGGCACCTGGTGACCGGCAACCCGATCGAGTCCGACGTTCCCGACGGCTTCGAGGTCGTCGTGGTCGGCCTGGGCTGCTTCTGGGGTGAGGAGAAGACGTTCTGGGAGCTGCCGGGGGTCTGGTCGACCTCGGTGGGCTACGCCGGCGGCTTCACCCCCCATCCGACGTACGAGGAGGTGTGCTCGGGGCGGACGGGGCACGCCGAGGTCGTCCGGGTCGTCTTCGACCCGGCCGTCCTGCCGTTCTCGGAGGTGCTGAGGACCTTCTGGGAGAACCACGACCCGACCCAGGGGATGCGGCAGGGCAACGACCGCGGGTCGCAGTACCGGTCGGTCCTGTTCACCACCACCGACGAGCAGCAGGCGGCGGCCGAGGAGTCCCGGGAGCGCTACCAGGAGCGGATGACCGCCGCCGGCTACGGCAAGATCACCACCCAGATCGCTCCCCTCGGTGACTACTACTACGCCGAGGAGTACCACCAGCAGTACCTGGTCAAGAACCCGTTCGGCTACTGCCCCTTGCACGCCACCGGCGTCACGTATGGCTGAGACCTACGTCCCGCGGGTCGCCACCGCACCCACCGGCCCCGTCCAGCGGTGGGCCTACCCCACGCTCCTGCTGCTGCTCGGCACGGCGCTCGGGGTCTCGACGGTGCCGGCACCCCTGTACGGCGTCTACATGAGCGAGTGGGGGCTCGCGCCCGTGACCACGACGGTGGTGTTCGCGGCCTACGCCTTCGCGGCGCTGGCCGCCGTGCTGTTCTCCGGAGCGATCACCGACCGGTTCGGTCGCAAGCCGGTCATCTCCGTGGCCGTCGTCGGGATGCTCGCGGGTCTGGCCGTCTTCGCCGCGGCACCGGCCGTCCCCGACGAGCTGCGCGTCCCCGTCCTGGTCCTGGCCAGGGTGCTGCACGGCGCCTCGGTCGGCGCCAGCGTCGTGGCGATCTCGGCCGCGCTGCTCGACCTGCGCCCCGAGCTGGGCGCCCGCACCGGGCACCTCACCGGCATCGTGTTCAACATCGGCGTGACCCTCGCGATCCTCGGGGCCGCGGTGCTGGCCCAGTACGGTCCGGCCCCCTTGGTGCTGCCGTACGGCGTCATCGCGGTGCTGGTCGCCGGTCTGGGTGTCGCGCTGTGGCGCATGGAGGAGACCCACCACGGCCGGGGCAGCGTGCCGCTGCGCGTCGCGCGCCCGCGGATACCTGCCGCGATCACCACCGACTTCACCTTCTCCGCCCTGGGCGCGATGGCGTCCTGGTCGGTCCTCGGCGTGTTCCTGTCGCTGTTCCCGACGCTCGCGGCCGAGTCCACCGGCCTGCGCAACCTGGTCTTCGGCGGCGCCGTGGTGGCTGCGAGCAGCGGGGCCGCGGTCCTCAGCCAGATCGTCGCGGGCCAACGCACCGCTGCTCCCATGGCGGTCATCGGCGACGTGGGGACCGGCCTGTCGCTGTTGCTGGCGGTGCCGGCCCTGGCGATCGGCAACCCGTGGGCGGTGGCCGTGTCGGCCGTGCTCATCGGCTTCTTCTTCGGCCTGGCCTTCGGCTGCTCGCTGCGCCACCTGACGAACGTGGTGCCCGGGGAGAACCGCGGCGAGGTCATGTCGGCGTTCTACGTCTGCGCCTACGGGGCGATGGCCGTGCCCACGATCCTGGCGGGCGCGGCGGCCACCCGCTGGGGCATCGCCGACGTCTTCGGCCCGTTCGTGGCCGTGGTGGCGCTCGCCTGCCTCGTGGCGGCCACGCTCGGCTTCCGGATCCTGCGGCGTCAGCGTTCGCCGATCGCGAACACCCTGATTTCTTCTTGATCACATAAGTTGAGTCAGGCAGACTCAAGGTGTGAGAGGTTCGCCGGCCGCGGTGGCCGGCGACGAGTCATCAGGAGGAACCATGTCCACGCTGTCCGTCCGTTCCCGTCGTGACCCCCTGTTCGCCGAGTTCGACGCGCTCGTCCGCTCGACGATCGCTCCCGCCGCCCGTGAGCGGCTGGACTTCACCCCGGCTGCGGAGTCCGTCCGTGACGGCGACGACGTCGTGCTCCGGATGGACCTGCCCGGCATCGACCCCGGCGAGGTCTCGGTCGAGGTCGTGACCGGCCGCCTCGTGGTCAGTGGCGAGCGGGTCGACCAGCGGGCCGACGGCGACGCCACCAGCACCATCAGCGAGGTCCGGTACGGGGCGTTCAAGCGGTCTTTCGGTCTGCCGTCGCACCTGGGACCCGATGCGGTGAGCGCCGCCTACGACCGCGGCGTGCTGAGCATCCGGGTCGCCGGCGTGTACGCCGGCACCGAGCCGACGCGCATCACCGTCGCCGACGGAGCCGGCTCGACCGAGTGAGGTCCGCGGCGAGGCCCGCCCCGTCCCGCCACCGGGAGGGCGGGCCTCGCCGTGGGTCACCCAGCTGTCCGAGCCGTCACCTACCGTGGACGCCATGGACCAACGGATGAGCGTCGTGACCCTCGGGGTGGACGACCTCGACCGCGCCCGCACCTTCTACGAACGCGGTCTGGGGTGGCGCCGCGGCAACGTCGAGGACGAGGTCGCCTTCTACCAGCTCCCCGGCTTCGTCGTCGCCCTGTGGAGCCGCGACGAGCAGGCTGCCGACGCGGGTCTCCCGGTCAGGCCCCGCGACGAGGTCGGGACCTCGTGCGGGGGGATCACCCTGGCCCAGAACCAGCCCGATCCGGCCACGGTCGACGCGGTGGTGGCCGAGGTGGTCGCCGCCGGCGGCCGCGTCACCCGGGCCGCGGCTCCCACGTCCTGGGGTGGCTACTCGGCCTACGTGTCCGACCCGGACGGGCACGTCTGGGAGATCGCGTTCAACCCGGCCTGGCACGTCGACTCCGACGGCGGGACCTCGCTGGGCTCCTGATCGTCCTCGGCGGGGCCGCCGGTGAGGGCAGCGGGGGTCCGGGGCGTCAGCGTGAGCTCGAACCCCTCGGGCATGATCGTCAACCGCTCACTGACGTCCAGCACGTAGCCGGGGTCACCGGACAGGTCGTACCGGTGCAGCAGCCGCGCCAGCACGAGGATCGACTCGTGCAGCGCGAACTGACGGCCGATGCAGGCCCGCTCCCCCGTGCCGAACGGCTTGTACGTGTGCGCCGGGCGCGCCCGCGACCGTTCGGGCAGGAACCGGTCGGGGTCGAACTCCTCGGCGTCCTCGCCCCACACCTCGGGGTCACGGTGCATCGCCGGCAGCATCACGATGGCCCAGTCGCCGGGGCGCATGGTGTGCCCGGAGGACAGCGTCACCTCCTCGCGCGGCCCACGCCCGAACGCCGGAGCCGTCGGCCACAGGCGCAGGGCCTCGTCGAGCACGCGGCGCAGGTACCGGAACTTGGCCACCTGCTCGAACTCGGGCACGGCGTCGGGGTCCGGCCCCAGGATCTCGTCGGTCTCGGCCTGGGCCCGCGCGAGGATCTCGGGATGCCGCGCGAGGTAGTACAGCGCGAACGACAGGGCGCCCGAGGTGGTCTCGTGGCCGGCCACCAGGAAGGTGAGGATCTGGAAGCGGATGTTGAGGTCGTCGAGCCGCTCGCCGGTCTCAGGATGCGGGGTCTGCAGCATGATGCCGAGCAGATCGTGGTCGGAGGCCGGACCCGCCCTGCGCTCGGCGACGACCCCGTCGATGAGGTCGTCGACGTACGCCTGGTGAGGGGCGTTGCGCCGACGCAGACGCCGCTTGATCAGCGCGCCCCCGGGGGCGGTGTCCAGGGTGGCCAGCCGCTGGGCCGTGCGGAGCGCGGAGATCATGGCCGGCACGAACGGGTGCACCTCGGTGCTGGTGAACGAACCGAAGTCCTTGCTGAACGCGGCCCGTGACAGCGTCTCCATGGTCAGCTTCGTCATGTCGCGAGAGACGTCGACCGGACCCTCCTGGTGGTCCCAGTAGGCGAACAGCTCGTCGAGCGTCTCCACCATGATCGGGTGGTAGGACTGCATCGCCGGACGCGTGAACGCCGGACGCAGCAGGTCGTGGGCCAGCCCCCAGTTGCGCTCCTCGGTGAACGCCGTGAACAAGCCGTCGCCCGCGAACTCGCGCAGCGAGGTCAGGGCCGGCGGCAGGTCCTTGCCGAACCGGGACTCGTCGCACAGCTCGGCCCCGAGTCGGGCGCCGGCGACGAACACGAACTTCTGGTCGAAGACCTGGAACTCGAAGATCTCTCCCAACGTCCGGGCGTGCTGCAGCATCGACATCAACGGCCGGGACGGGTCGACGCTCCGGACGTCACCGACGAACCGCAGGCGGCCCGGCGGGTGCGGGAAGGTCTGTCCGGACCAGTCGTTGCGCATCGCCGACCCGCCGGCCTCAGAGCCCGGTGCGACCGGCGAAGAAGCGGACCAGACTCTGGTAGCGCGGTCCGGCGGCCCGCACCATCAGGTCGAGCACCTTGGCGTCGGGACCGATCAGCACGCGGACCTTGCCCTTCTCGACCCCGTCGAGGATCACCTCGGCCGCCTTCGCCGCGGTGGTGCGGGTGAGGTGCTTGTCGAAGAGGTTCGACATGCGCTGCAGGTCCTCCGAGCGGGTCTGCACGGCCGTGGAGTTGCGGACGATGTTGGTCTTGATGCCACCGGGGTGCACGCAGGTGACCTTGACCGGCTTGCCCGACATGCGCATCTCCATCGCGAGCGCCTCGGTGAAGCCGCGGACGGCGAACTTGGCCGCGTTGTACGCGCCCTGCGACGGGACGCCGAACAGTCCGAAGATGCTGGAGATGTTGACGACGTGGCCGTCCCCGGACGCCTCGAGGTGCGGAAGGAACGCCTTGGTGCCGTTGACGACGCCCCAGAAGTCGACGTCCATGACCCGCTCGATGTCCTTGAACGGCGTCTCGTCGGTGTTGCCGAAGTAGGCGATGCCGGCGTTGTTGATGACCAGGTTCACCCGCCCGAAGTGCTCGACCACGCTGTCGGCGTAGGTCATGACCAACTCGCGCTGGCTGACGTCGAGCACGTCGCTGCGGACGTCGCCGCCCAGCCCACGCACGAGCGCCTCGGTCTCGTCCAGACCCCTGACGTCGACGTCGCTGATGGCGACCCGGGCGCCGCGACGGGCCAGCTCGAGCGCAAGGGCGCGGCCGATGCCCGACCCGGCGCCCGTGACCACGGCGACCTTGTTCGTGAAGTGACCCATGCTGGCTCCCGTCCATTCCGATACCGACGGTATCTCGATACGAGATCGTACGCCGTGGGGCGACGTCGTGTGAAGGGGGTCACGCCGTGGCGTGGCTCACCCCTGCCCGGCTACCGCCGGCGCCGGGGGGTCAGCCGCACACCCGGTAGCGGCGGGGCCGGGATGAAGCGGTCGTCGTGGCCCTCGACGTGGCCGAAGCGTCCGGCCGTGGGAGCGGACTCCCAGTCGGCGCGAGCCGCCTCGATCTCGTCGTGGCTGCGGCCGATGAAGTTCCACCACATCACCAGGTCCTCGTCGAACGGCTCACCGCCGATCAGCAGGACCCGGCCGCCGCCGGCGGCGACCCGGACCTGCTCGGCGCCGACCGGCAGGTACCGCAGGTCCCGGTGCTGCACCGTGACGCCGTCGACCTCGACCGGACCGTCGACCGCCAGGAGCGCGTGCTCGAAGGTCGGCTCCAGGTCGAGCTGCGCCTCCTCGACGACCAGCTGTGCGCCGACCATCGGGGTGTGCACCGTGGCCGGCGAGGTCACGCCACCGAACGACCCCACGAACACGATCGCCTCCCACCCCGCGCCCGACGCCGCGGGGAGGTCCGGCAGGTGCTCGAAGTCGGGCGCCCCGTGGCGCCGGTGCTCCGGCAGCGCGACCCACAGCTGGACCCCGTGCATGGAGGTCGTGTCGGCACTGAACTCCGAGTGGGAGACCCCGGCTCCGGACGTCATCAGGTTGAGCTCCCCGGGGCGCAGCACCACGTCGCTCCCGAGGCTGTCGCGGTGCCGGATCAGGCCGGCCAGCGGCCAGGTGACGGTCTGCAGTCCCGTGTGCGGGTGCGGCAGCACCTCCATGCGCGCGTCGGTGGGACCGAAGTGGTCGACGAAGCACCAGGCGCCCACGGTGGGCAGGTCGCGGTACGGCAGCGTCCGGTGGACCGTGAGCCCGCGGACACCGCCGAGCGGCACGTCGCGGGCGTCCAGCGTGACGGGCCCGGAGGAGGTGGGGGTCATGCCTCCATGGTGTCACCGAGCAGGTGGGTGCGGAGGCGCAGCAGGTCGTCGCTCCCGCCCCCCGCGTCGCGGAACCATCCGTGCACCCCGTGCGGGTGGGAGTCCCACACGTCCAGCACCGCGAGGATCGCCGCGACGGGAACGGTGAAGAACTCCGCCGGCAGGTGCACCCGGTGCTCGGCACCGGGACTGGCCTCCAGCCGGGCGTGGATCGCGTCGAGGTGCAGCTCGGTCGCCAGGTAGTCGGCCACCACGGCCTCGCGGGGGGTGCCGACGAGACTCAGCATCAGCGCGACCGCGACACCGGTGCGGTCCTTGCCGGCCGCGCAGTGCACCAGCGCCGGGCCCTCGGAGTCCGCCACGGCGCGCACGACGTCGACGAGCCGGTCGGCGGCGGTGTCGAGCACGACGCCGTACATCTCCGACAGCGTCGCGGCGATGCGAGCACCGGGTCGCAGCGCGGCGAGGAGAGGAATGTTGACGACCGAGACACCGGAGCCCGCGATCGGGTGATCGTGCTCGGTCTCCATGGCCGACCTGAGGTCGACGACCGTGGTCGGTGGCCAGAGGATCCCCGGCGGCGCCACGTCGTCGGCCCAGGGGGCGGCGCTCCGCAGCAGACGGGCCGGACGGATCGTCAGGCCGTCGGCGGCCGGGACGCCGCCGAGATCACGCAGGTTCGGGACGACGTCGGGCACGGCACCATCCTAGGCGGAGGCTCCCACCGTCGGCTCGGTGCGGCCGGGGGCGGCGTCAGCACGGCCGACCTCAGGGGCCACGCCCAACCCACCTACGCTGGTGCCATGGGGATGAGGCGCAAGATCGCGACGGCGACCGCTGTCGGGACCGTCGCCACCGTCGGTACGACGGCCGGCTTCCTGTTCGGCGAGACGGTCCTCGCGCGCCGGCTCATCGGGGTCACCGACGCCCGCCCACCCTCCCCCGACGGCCTCTACGGGGACGACCAGCCGGGCGAGACGATCCGGGCGGTCGTGCTCGGCGACTCCGCGGCGGTGGGCTACGGCATGCTCACCGCGCTCACCACCCCGCCGGCGCTGCTCGGCTACGGGCTCGCGCAACGCCTCGCCTCGCCGGTGCAGATGCACAGCGTGGCCGTCGTGGGTGCCGAGAGCTCGGACCTCGCCGAGCAGGTCGACCGCGCCCTGCCGCTGGCCGCGGACGTCGCCGTGATCGTCATCGGGGCCAACGACGTGACCCACCTGAAGTCGGCGAGGGACGCGGCGTACGACCTCTCCCTGGCCGTGACCCGACTCGTGGAGGCCGGGACCGCCGTCGTCGTGGGCACCTGCCCGGACCTCGGCACGGTCCGCCCGATCAAGGAGCCGCTGCGGTCGGTCGCGCGCCTCTCCAGCCGCCGGCTGGCCCGCAAGCAGACCGTGGCGGCCGTCCAGGCGGGTGCGCGCACCGTCTCGCTCGGTGGTCTGCTGGGCCCCATCTTCATCCAGCACCACGAGCTGATGTTCGGCGACGACCGGTTCCACCCCTCGGCGTCGGGCTACGCGAGCCTCGTCACGGCGCTGCTGTCGTCGGTCGCCGACGCCGTGCACGAACGTCGCAGCGAACCGGTCGAGGACGACGCCCCCAGCCAGGTCATGCCGGTCGACGAGGCGGCGGACCTCGCGACGCACCGCGACGGCACCGAGGTGCGCGGTGCCGGCCGCTGGGCCGGCGTCCTGCGCCGCCGGCGCTGAGCCGTACCGCCGCACGACGACGAACGGCCGGACCCCGAGGGGTCCGGCCGTTCGTGCTGTCGTCCCGTGAGGGACGAGCGGATCAGTCGCCGCGCAGGATCGCGAGGATGCGCAGCAGCTCGATGTACAGCCACACGAGGGTGACCGTCAGGCCGAACGCGGCACGCCAGGACTCGCGCTCCGGCAGGCCGGCCTCGATGCCCTTCTCGACGAAGTCGAAGTCCATGATCAGCATGAACACGGCCAGCACCACGGCGATCGCCGAGACGACGAGGCCGAGGGTGTTGAAGCCGCGCAGGCCGCCGGACTCCAGCACGCCGGTGAGGCTGAGCACGAAGTTCACGAGCATGACGCCGACGAAGCTGAAGATCGCGATCGTCATGACCTTGCGGAACTTGTCGGTCACCTGGATGTTGAAGAACTTGTACGCGGCCAGCGTGCCGAAGAACGCGACCATCGTGGCCAGGACGGCCTGGAACACGATCGTCGGGTCGCCGACGTAGCTGGAGATGATCTTCGAGAAGGCGCCGACGAACACGCCCTCGACCGCGGCGAAGGCCAGGACCAGCGCGGGGCTGACGACCTTCTTGAAGGAGTTGACCAGCGACAGCACCAGGCCGACGATGGCTCCGCCCATGGCGAAGGCGAACGCCGTGGCGAGGGCGCCCTCGGTGGCCAGGTCGCCGATGAGGAACCAGGCGACGGCGGCGGTCGCGACGAGCAGACCGAGGCTGATGGCGGTCTTCTCGACGACGGTGTCGAGGGTCATGCGACCCGTCGAGGTTCCGCCGCCCAGCGACGCGCCGGGCTGGGCGTCGAGGTCGATCCGCCACTGCGACGGATCGTTGCTGGTGGTCGTGGTGGGAGCTCCGCCTCGGCCGTTGAAGCCGTCACTTCGGGCGAAGACCGGGTTATTGCTCTGCATTGCTTCCTCCGTGGGAGTGTGCCCCGCTGGTGGGGCCGGTGACTACACCCTATACAACGCACGAACCACCGGAATGTATCCCGCTGCGGCCCGGTTTCGCCCTGCAACCAGTGAGGCGAACCCCTGGCGACCAGAGTGGTGCGTTCGCCAGCCCGAGCTTGCGAGGGCGTGAGCGCAGCGAGGCGAACCCACGCGAGCGTCGGGTCGGGCTCCGCCCTCACGGTCGCTCCGCTCCCTGGCGACCACAGCGGTGGTTTCGAGGCTGCTCGTTCCTCGCAGCACCTCAACCACCGAGAGCGCGCGGCCCCGCGTTCGCCAGCCCGAGCTTGCGAGGGCGTGAGCGCAGCGAGGCGAACCCACGCGAGCGTCGCGTCGGCCTTCGCCCTCACGGTCGCTCCGCTCCCTGGCGACCGTGAGCGGCACCGCGTTCGCCAGCCCGAGCTTGCGAGGGCGTGAGCGCAGCGAGGCGAACCCCACGTCAGCCGTCGCCTCGGGCTCCGCCCTCACGGTCGCTCCCCTCCCTGGCGACCGAGAGAGGTGGTTTCGAGGCTGCTCGTTCCTCGCAGCACCTCAACCACCGAGAGCGCCCGGCCCCGCGTTCGCCAGCCCGAGCTTGCGAGGGCGTGAGCGCAGCGAGGCGAACCCCACGTCAGCCGTCGCCTCGGGCTCCGCCCTCACGGTCGCTCCGCTCCCTGGCGACCACCACCCGCGTTCGCCAGCCCGAGCTTGCGAGGGCGAGAGCGCAGCGAGGCGAACCCACGCGACCGGTCGGCTGAGCTCAGCCCGCGACGTCGTGCAGGTGGTGCACGTCGTCGTGCAGCATGTACTGCGCCAGCGACCCGGCGGTGAAGACCGAGCCGTTGGACCTGCGGCACGGTCGCACCCAGCCCTGCCCCGGTACGGCGTCGAGCGTCGCCGCGATGCGTCCGATCGCAGTGGCGAGGTCGTCCGCCACGTCCTCGGGGACCAGTGACGCGTAGTCGCCGGCGATCGCCGCCTCGTCCTGGTCCCAGTCGGCGAACTCCGGGTCGTCGACCTCCTGGACGAGCCGGAGTCGCTCGTCGAAGACCCGGTACATGTCGCGCACGTGCGCGGCGTACTCGGTCGGCGACCACACACCGCGCGACGGTCTCACCGCGGCGTCGGCCCGACCGAGGACCCGGGCCCACCGGGCGGGATGCTGTCGGATCCGGTCGGCGACGTCCTGCGGCGGGGCGGCCGCCGCCGTGAACCCGCACTCGGGGCACGCCTCGCGCAGCACCCAGGTCCAGTCCTTGGTGTCGGGGGTGATCGTCATGGGCCGAGCCTAGGAAGGCCCGTCGGCCCGGACCAGACCGTTCCCGGCCATCGATCAGCAAGATCCGGTCACCAGATCCGATGACCACGCCCTTCCACGCGCCGGTCGACGCACCACGGTGGTTCTGTACCGTCGTCCGGTGACCTCGACCGACCCGCCGTCCCGGTACCGAGCCACCCCGGTGTCCTTCACCCGCCGCGGCGGCCGGCTGACCGAGCGCCAGCAGGCCGCGTGGGACGCCGTCGGGGAGCAGTTCGTGCTGGACCTGCCCCGAGCCGGCTCCAGCACCTCGGTGGACCCCGGCTTCGTGCTCGACGTCGAGGCCGTGTTCGGCCGCCGGGCGCCCCTGGTCGTCGAGATCGGCGGCGGACGCGGAGAGGTCATCTGCGGGGCGGCCGAGGAACGGCCGGAGGTCGACCTGCTGGGCCTGGAGGTCTACCGGCCCGGAGTCGCCCAGACGCTGGTGACCCTGCGACATCGCGGCCTGACCTCGGTCCGGCTCGCCATGGTCGATGCGGCCGAGGCGCTCGCCACGATGCTGCCCGCCGGGTCGGTCGACGAGCTGTGGGTGAACTTTCCCGACCCGTGGCCGAAGGCGCGCCACCACAAGCGCCGGCTCGTGACGCCGGCGTTCGCAGGTCTGGCCGCACGGGTGCTCCGTCCGGGTGGGGTGTGGCGCCTGGCCACCGACTGGGCCGAGTACGCCGAGCAGATGGCCGAGGTCATCGCCGGCTCCGACGATTTCGACGGCGGACCGGCCGAGCGGTTCGCGGGCCGGGCGCTCACCCGGTTCGAGGCCAAGGGGGTGGCGGCGGGCCGGCCCATCACCGACCTCCGGGCGGTCCGACGCTGACCGGATCTGTCGGCGCTCGCTGCCACACTGACGGCATCGGCGGTCCCGCCGTGGTCCCGACCGTCCCCGGGGGTGCGCCCAGGTGCTGCACGACGACGTTCCCGAACTGCAGCAGCAGCTGTGGGCCGATCGCGAGCGCACCCGCGACCGGATCGCGGGCCTGACCGGCAACGTCGCATCGATCGTGGAGGCCGCACGCGACACCGCGACCGACGACGAGCACGATCCCGAGGGCGCCACCATCGCCTTCGAGCGCTCGCAGGCCGGCGCGCTGCTGGCCGCCGCACGCCGCCACCTGGCCGACGTCGACGCCGCGCTGGACCGGATCGCGGCCGGCACCTATGGCAGGTGCGAGCGCTGCGGGCTGGCGGTGGCGCGCGAGCGTCTGCTGGCCCGCCCGGCCGCCCGGACCTGCATCACCTGCGCGTCGTCGCCGCGACCGGCCTGACCGCGGCCGTCCGCACGAGCGGTGCTCCCGACGGGATTCGAACCCGTACCGTCAGCGGGTTTAAGCCGCCTGCCTCTGCCAGTTGGGCCACGGGAGCCCGCCCAGCCTAGTCACCGGTCGGTCCCCCCGGTCGCTCACTCCGCGACGATCGCCCGCAACGCCGCCACGTGGCCGCGGTACGCCGCACGCCCCTCCGGGGTGAGACCCACCCAGGTCCGCACGCGACCCCGGCCGGTCGGCTTGTCGATCGCGACGTAGCCGGCGTCGGCCAACACCTTCAGGTGCTTGCTGACCACCGAGTCGGCCGCTCCGAGCAGATCCCTCACGGCGGAGAACTCCGCCGTGGTGACCGCGTCGAGAAAGGCACAGATCCGCAGCCGTTGCGGGGCGTGGACGACCTCGTCGAACCCGCCCGTCACCGGGCGGCACGCAGGTCGGCCGCCAGGGCGCGGTCGTACAGGTGCCCGAGGACCACGACCGCGACCGCGAGGAGCACGCCGATCGCCCAGATCCATCCCGGGTGCGCCCCGAGCCGGGCGAGGAGGAAGGCGGTGCCGAAGCCGATGCCGCCGGCGGCGCCCATGGCGTAAGCCCAGCGCGTCGCGGGTCCGTCCTGGTGTCCCCACGGCCACACGCCGGCGATCCGCTGGTAGGCCTGCACGAGGATCGCGACGCCGGCGAAGAACGCCACGAACCCGATGATCTGGACCAGTCGGGTGCCCAACGAGAGCGAGACGGTGTAGCCCATGAACAGCAGGCCCAGCGTCGGGTGGTACCACCACCGCGTGACCAGCCGGTCGGCCGCGGCCGCCCGCGCCTGCTGGACGATGTCGAGCGGTGCCACGTTCCCGGACGTGTCGGCGTCGTCCCTGTCCCCGTGATGTTCCATACCGGAAAGTCAATCACTTTCCGCAGCGGCAAGTCAAGGGATCAGCGGCCCGGGGCCTCGACGGCGCCCCAGGCGATGCCGTCGAGGATGTCGCGCTCGCTGACGAGCACGTCGCCGGTGGCCAGGGGCAGCACCTCCAGCAGGCGGTCGAGGATCAACGCGCCTGCACCGATGACGTCGGCCCGGCCGTGGTGCATGAACGGCAGCGCCCGCCGGTCGGCCACCGGCATCTGCACCAACGACACGCATGCGGCGCGGACCGTCGGGACCGGCAGCACGGCTCCGTGGATGCGGGCGGAGTCGTAGGAGTCCAGCCCGAGGGCGTGCGCCGCCACGGTGGTGACGGTGCCCGCGACCCCGACGAACCGCTCGATCGGTGACCAACCGTCCACGCTGGCCGCCAGGACGTCGTCGAGGTGGTCGATCAGCTCGGTGATCTCCGCGATCGTCGGCGGGTCCGACGCGAGGAACCGCTCGGTCAGACGCACCGAACCGATGTCGAAGGACTCGGCGTGGTCGACCTGCTCACCGTCACCGGCGACCAGCTCGGTGGAGCCTCCGCCGATGTCGGCGACGACCGTGGGGCCCTGACCCACGTCGCGCGTCGCGCCGAGGAAGGACGCCCGCGCCTCGGCATCACCGGAGAGGATCTCCGGCCGTACCCCGACGACCGACTCGATCGCGTCGAGGAACTCGTCGGCGTTGGCGGCGTCGCGGGCGGCGGACGTGGCGCAGAACCGCACGACCTCCGCGCCCAGCACCTCGGCCTGACCGACGAACTCGCGGGTGGCCTCGACGGCACGTCCGACGGCGGCCGGGTCGAGCCGTCCGGTGCGGTCCACACCCTCGCCGAGCCGCACGATGCGCATCTCGCGGAGGTGGTCGGTCTTGACCTCGCCGTCGACGTCGGCCACGAGGAGGCGGATGGAGTTGGTGCCGCAGTCGATGGCCGCCACGCGGGTCATGCCGGGACCGCCGCGCAGTCGTGGGTGGGCCACAGGCCGGCCAACGCCTCGATGCCCTCGTCGCCGAGCGGATTGACGCCCGGTCCCGCGGCCAGGCTGTGCCCGATCAGGACGTGCAGGCACTTGACCCGCGTGGGCATGCCTCCCGCGCTGATGCCGGCGATCTCCGGTACGTGGCCGATCGCCTCCCGCTCGGCGAGGTAGATCTCGTGGGCACGGGCGTAGTGCGCTGCCAGCTCGGCGTCCTCCTGCAGGCGGGCCGACATGTCGGCCATCAGGCCGGAGGCCTCCAGGGTGCCGATGGCGCCCGCCAGCCGGGGGCAGGTGAGGTAGTACAACGTGGGGAACGGCGTGCCGTCGTCCAGGCGCGGCTCGGTCCGGACGACGTTCGGATGGCCGGACGGGCAGCGCGAGGCGATCGCCAGCACCCCGCGGGCCGGCCGCCCGAGCTGGGCGGCCACGGCGTCGAGGTCGGCAGGGTCGACCGCTGCGGGTCCGGCGGTCACTCGGCCGGCTCCAGCACCTGGTCGGGCACCGACTCCTCCACCGCACGCTCCACCGGGTCCTCCCCCGCGGTCTGCACGCTGCTCCAGAGTCGGTCGTACCAGGGCGGCGGCTCCGACGACGGCGGCTCGGCCAGGCGGGGCGCGTTGCCCTCCACCTCGCCGTCGGCCCCGATCACCCGGTAGCCGACCTCACCGGGCAGCACCCAGCCGAAGCGCTCGCGGGCCTGCTGCTTGACGTAGGCGGGGTCGTCCCACCGGGCCGCGTCGTCCTCCAGCTCGGCGATCGCCTGCTGCCGCATGACGATCTCGGCCTCGGTGGCGCGGATCTCCTGCCGCTGGTCCCAGAACGTCCGCAGCGACGACGTGTACGAGGCGATGAGCAGCACGATGATCGACAGCAGCACGACGGCTCGGGTCGTGAACCTCGAACCGCCACCACCGGTGGGCGCGGGCTTGGCGCGCCCTCGCGACGTGGACGGGTTGGCCGGACGGTTGCGGCTGCCCCCGCGGGCCGACTGGCCCCCGGGGCGCGAGCTGCCGCCCGGCCGCGATCCCATCGGTCTAGAGCGCCAACCGCGGGAAGGCCGAAGCGCCGGCGTAGCTGGCCGCGGTACCGAGCAGCTCCTCGATGCGCAGCAGCTGGTTGTACTTGGCGACTCGGTCGGAGCGGGCCGGGGCCCCGGTCTTGATCTGACCGCAGTTGGTCGCCACGGCCAGGTCGGCGATCGTGGTGTCCTCGGTCTCGCCGGAACGGTGGCTCATCATGCAGGCGAAGCCGTGGCGGTGCGCCAGCTCGACGGAGTCGAGGGTCTCGGTGAGCGAGCCGATCTGGTTGACCTTGACCAGCAGGGCGTTGGCGGCACCCTCGCTGATGCCGCGCGACAGCCGCTCGACGTTGGTGACGAACAGGTCGTCGCCCACGATCTGCACCCGGTCCCCGATGGTGTCGGTGAGCGTGGTCCAGCCGGCCCAGTCGTCCTCGTCGAGCGGGTCCTCGATCGACACGATCGGGAAGTCCGCGGCGAGCTCGGCGTAGTAGGCCGACATCTGCTCCGCCGAGCGCTGCTGGCCCTCGAAGGAGTACGAGCCGTCCTCGAAGAACTCCGACGCGGCGACGTCGAGCGCGAGCGCGATGTCGTGGCCGACCCGCAACCCGGCGGACTCGATCGCGACCGAGATCAGCTCGAGCGCGGCGCGGTTGGAGTCCAGGTTGGGGGCGAACCCGCCCTCGTCGCCCAGGCCGGTGGAGAGTCCGCGCTCGTTCAGGACGCTCTTCAGTGCGTGGTAGACCTCGGCGCCCTGGCGCAACGCCTCGCCGAACGTCGTCGCACCGATCGGCGCGATCATGAACTCCTGGATGTCGACGTTGGAGTCGGCGTGCGACCCGCCGTTGAGGATGTTCATCATCGGCACGGGCAGCACGTGCGCGTTGGGCCCGCCGACGTACCGGAACAGCGGCAGACCGGCCGACTCCGCAGCCGCGTGCGCGGTGGCGAGGGAGACACCCAGGATCGCGTTGGCGCCGTAGGTGGCCTTGTTCGGGGTGCCGTCGATGTCGTTCATGGCCTGGTCGATGCTGCGCTGGTCGTCGGCGTCGAAGCCGACCAGAGCCTCACGCAGCGGGCCGTTGACGCCCTCGACGGCCTTCAACACACCCTTGCCGAGGTAGCGGTCGCCGCCGTCCCGCAGCTCGACGGCCTCGAAGGCGCCGGTGGAAGCCCCGGACGGGACGGCTGCCCGACCGATCGTGCCGTCGTCGAGGGCGACCTCGACCTCCACGGTCGGGTTGCCCCGGGAGTCCAGGATCTCGCGTGCTCCGACGGCTTCGATCTGTGCCACAGCTGTTGCTCCTCGCGACGGTGGTGCGGGCGGTGTCGTTCGCCGACCAGCCTAGTGCGTCGACCCCTCGTGTCCCCGGCCCCTCGGCGGTGAGTCCGGCTCCGGTCGCGCCAGCTCGGTCGCGGTGCTCAGGCCAGGCGGGTCGCGACGGCGCGACGCAGCTCGCCCTCGGCGTCGAGACCGGCAGCCTCGGCCTCGGCCACGAGTCGCAGCAGCCGTGAGCCGAGGTCGTCGCCCTCGAGGGACAGGTCGGGGACGCGCCCCAGCACCTTCTGCGCCCTCGCGAGCGCCGGCAGGGTCGCGGCGATGCCCTCGGTCGGACCCGAGCGGCGCTTCTCCGCCGCCTTGATGGTCTGCCAGGCCGCGTCGACCTCGTCGGCACTGGCCGCGGACCCGTCGGCGAAGACGTGCGGGCTCCGGCGGACCAGCTTGTCGGCGATGCCGGCCGCCACGTCGTCGATGTCCCAGCCGCCCTGCCCCTCGGCGTGGCGGGCATGGAACACGATCTGCATCAGGAGGTCGCCCAGCTCCTCACGCAGGTGGTCGGTGTCGCCGGTGTCCAGAGCCTCGAGGACCTCGTGCGCCTCCTCCAGCAGGTACGGCCGGAGCGAGTCGTGGGTCTGTTCGCGGGTCCACGGGCACTCGCGGAACAGTCGGTCGGTGACCTCCAGCAGCCGCAGGACCTCAGTTCCCGCGGCCCCCGGGTCAGGCACAGCGCTGCGTCGCCGGCAGCGCGGCCGGGTCGACCGGGTCGCCGGACGCCGCGGCCAGGCCACCGCTGGGCCCGACGAGCGCTCCGCCGGTGTCGAGGTTGAAGCGGGGGTCGAACTCGACGTCGGCAGCGGCCACGGCGTCGGAGATGACCGCGCTCCCGGCCTGGCGGATCTGGTCGATCTGCTCCGGGTCGGTCGTGTCGCCGGGACGCAGCCCCGTCTCGCGGGCACCGAGGGCATCGGCGATCGCCAGGATCTCGCGGTTCGCCTCCACCACCTCGACGACGACCTCGACCTCGACGTCGTCCCCCGCCAGCTCGGCCAGCTCGCGGCGCTGCTCGGCCGTCACCTGCCGGTCGTTCGCGGCGATGCGCAGGTCCTGCTCGGCAGCCAGGTTCCGCGCGACCTCGAGCAGCACGTAGGTGCTGACCGCCTGCCGCCGAGCATCAGCACCGTCGACCGCCCCGTCCGGCCCGGCGTTCAGCAGGCACACGGCGACCGCAGCGTCGTCGACGTCGGACATCGCGATGCGCTGGCCCTCGACGACGGCGGCGGCACCGGGACTGATCCCGCCGCAGCCGGCCAGCAGGAGAGCCGGGACGAGCAGTCCCAGCGTGCGCACGTGACGGATCATGACAGCCTCTCTGTGGTTGCGGTCACACGATACTGGGCGGTCGGCGCCGTGATCCCCGCACCACTGCCCTCGCCTCGGACCAGGACCCGTGAGCGTGCGGACCGCGATGGTCGGCGCGACGATGGTGCCATGGACGAGCCTGTCGAGGAGACCACCGACGCCGCGACCGAGGACGCCCTGCGGTCGCTGGAGCGGGCGCTGCGGGACCCGGAGATCGCGGACGCCTTCCGAGGCGTGCAGCAGCACCTGGGCTCCTTCGTGTTCGACCCGGTCGGCACCCTCGACGAGGACTGACCACCTCTCCCCTTCCCGCTGGCAGTGACGTTTCGGCCCCGGATCAGGCAATTCAGGGGCCGAAACGTCACTGCCAGCGGGAGGGTGAGGGAGACGGGGCGGGGGTCAGGCGGTGTCGCGGGCGTAGGCGGTCGCGGTGCTGCTGACGTCGCGGGCGTAGCGCGCGCTGCGGTTGTAGGTCAGCACCGCGTCGGTGAAGCCGATCTTCTCCTGGACCACGCCCGCGTCGCACAGGTAGCGGGCGGCCGCGAGGGCCGCGTCGTCGACGTCCTGGGGGTCGCGGCGCCCGTCACCGTCGCCGTCGGCGCCCCACTCGGCCCACGTGGTCGGGATGAACTGCATCGGACCGACCGCCCGGTCCCACTCGGTGTCGCCGTCCAGCCGGCCGCCGTCGGTGTCGGGGATCGCTGCCACGCCGTCGCCGTCCAGGGCGATGCCGATGATCGGCGGTGAGGCCACCCCGTCGGCTCCGATCCGCGAGCCGTTCACGGCGCCGTGGATGGACTCGATCTGCCCGATGCCCGCCAGCACGTTCCAGCCGATGCCGCAGGCGGGGTCCTCCTCGGCGAGCCGCGACTCGGCCGCTGCGTAGGCCTGCAGGACCCGCGGCGGGATGCCCGTCGACCCGGACGTGCGGCCCAGCCACCCGGCCTCCACCACGCCGGCGAGCACTGGAGCTGCGACCGCCCGCTCCGGAAGATCGACGTCGGGGCGGGGCCGCTCCGTCGGTCCTCCCCCGGTCACCGTCCCACAGCCGGCCACCACGGCCAGGACGGCCACCGGGACGACGAGCAGGCGGCGCATGGCCCCATTCTCCGGCACCGGACCAAGCCCGGCTCCGTGGTCGACCCAGCAGCCGGTCAGGCCACCAGGGTGTCGACGACCGTACCGACCCAGTCCATCAGCGCACGCCCCACGAGCGGCTTGCCGCCGATGCCGGACTCCCGCGGACGCGGCACCAGCGCGATCCGCGCCGCCTCCTTGTACAGACTCTTGGGGTACACCCGGCGCAGGCGCATCTGCGCGGAGTCCGGGAGGGCGATCTCCCCGAACCGCACGCTGGAGCCGGCCGCGGTGACCTCGGTGAGCCCGGCGTCGCGGACCTTGATGCGCAGCAGCGCCACCTGCAGCAACGTCTCGACGACCTCGGGCGGCTCCCCGTACCGGTCGACCAGCTCGGCCCGCAGCTCGACGACGTCGTCGGGGGTGCGCACACCGGCGAGCCGCTTGTACATCTCCAGCCGCAGCCGCTCGCTCGGCAGGTAGGTGAGCGGGAGGTGGGCCTCGATGGGCAGCTCGATCCTGACCTCGCGCTCCGGCTCGGCCTCGCCGCGGAACTCCGCGACGGCCTCGCCGACCAGCCGCACGTACAGGTCGAAACCGACGTCGGCGATGTGACCGGACTGCTCACCGCCCAGCAGGTTGCCCGCGCCGCGGATCTCCAGGTCCTTCATGGCCACGGCCATGCCGCCGCCGAGCTCGGAGTGCTGGGCGATGGTCGCCAGGCGGTCGTGCGCGGTCTCGGTGAGCGGCTTGTCCGGGGGGTACAGGAAGTACGCGTAGGCCCGCTCGCTGCCGCGGCCGACCCGTCCACGCAGCTGGTGCAGCTGCGACAGCCCCAGCGTGTCGGAGCGCTCGATGATCATGGTGTTGGCGTTCGAGACGTCCAGCCCAGACTCCACGATCGTGGTGCAGACCAGCACGTCGTAGCGCTTCTCCCAGAAGTCCAGCATCACCTGCTCCAGCTGGGCCTCGCTCATCTGGCCGTGGGCGGCGGCGACCCGCACCTCCGGCACCAGCTGCCGCAGACGGGCGACGGCCTTGTCGATGCTCTGCACCCGGTTGTGGATGTAGAACGCCTGACCCTCGCGCAGCAGCTCGCGGCGGATGGCGGCCACGACCTGACGGTCCTCGTACGGCCCGACGAAGCTCAGCACCGGGTGCCGCTCCTCCGGAGGCGTGGCGATGGTCGACATCTCACGGATGCCGGTCACCGCCATCTCGAGCGTGCGCGGGATCGGCGTGGCCGACATGCTGAGCACGTCGACGGCGGCCCGCAGGTGCTTGAGCGCCTCCTTGTGCTCGACGCCGAAGCGCTGCTCCTCGTCGACGATGACCAGCCCGAGGTCCTTGATGCGCACCCCCGGCTGGAGCAGCCGGTGGGTGCCGATGACCAGGTCGACCGAACCCTCGGCGAGCGCCTCCAGGGTGGCCTTGCTCTCGGACTCGGTCTGGAACCGCGACAGGGGACGGATCGACACCGGGAACTGGCCGAACCGCTCGGCGAAGGTCGCGTAGTGCTGCTGCACCAGCAGGGTCGTGGGCACCAGCAGGATGACCTGCTTGCCGTCCTGGATCGCCTTGAAGGCCGCCCGGACCGCGATCTCGGTCTTGCCGTAGCCGACGTCGCCGCAGACCAGCCGGTCCATCGGGACCACGCGCTCCATGTCGCGCTTGACCTCCTCGATGGTGCTGAGCTGGTCGGGCGTCTCGACGTAGGCGAAGGCGTCCTCCAGCTCGGCCTGCCACGGGGTGTCGGGGCCGAACGCGTGCCCCTGGGTCGACTGCCGGGCCGCGTACAGCTTGATCAGCTCGCCGGCGATCTGCCGGACCGCCTTGCGCGCCTTGTTCTTGCGGTTGGTCCAGTCCGAGCCGCCGAGCCGGTCCAGCGTGGGGCTCTCACCCCCGACGTAGCGACTGATCTGGTCGAGCTGGTCCATCGGCAGGAAGAGCCGGTCGGCCGGTTGGCCCCGCTTGCTGGAGCCGTACTCGATGACCAGGTACTCGCGCGCCGCGCCCTGCACGACCCGGTTCACCAGCTCGACGTAGCGGCCGACACCGTGCTGCTCGTGCACCACGTGGTCGCCCGGTGACAGCTCCAGCGGGTCGACCTGCTTGCGACGGCGGGTGGGCATCTTGCGCTCGGAGCGGTCGGCCGCCCGCTGACCGACCAGGTCGTCGTAGGTCAGCACGGCCAGGCCCAGCGACAGCGCGACGACACCGTGCTCCAGCTCGGCGCAGCAGATGCGCACGACACCGCTCGCGACCTCGTCGCCCGGTTCGACGATCGCGGCCGGCAGGTCGTTCTCCGCCAGCCACTCGGCGGTGCGCTGGGCCTGGCCGTGACCGGGCACCACGAACGCCACCTCGAGGCCGGCTCCCAGCCAACCCCTCAGGTCGACCAGGGCCGCGTCCATGTCGCCGCGGTAGGTCGGGGCCTCCTCGACGTCCAGCTCACGACTACCGTCGATGTCGCTGCCGAAGGGCGAGAGCGACCACCAGTCATGGCCCAGCGACAGGGTCTGCCCGTGCACGTCGTCGAGCGTGTGGAAGGCGGCGGCGCCCAGGTCGATCGGCGCCTCGCCGCCCGCCGACGCCGCCGCCCACGAGGCCTGGAGGAACTCCTCGCTGGTGGCCACCAGGTCGTGGGCACGGGCCCGCACCCGCTCGGGGTCGCAGACCAGGATCGTCGACCGCTCGGGCAGCAGCTCGACGAACAGCTCCATCTGGTCGACGAGCGCCGGCGCGAGGGACTCCATGCCCTCCACGGCGTGCCCCTCGGCGATCTTGCCGAACAGCTCGGCCAGGGCCGGGTGATCGGTCGCGAGCTGCGCGGCACGGGCCCGGACGGCGTCGGTGAGCAGCAGCTCGCGACACGGCGGGGCCCACACGTGGTCGACCGGCTCGAGGGTGCGCTGGTCGGCCACCGCGAAGCGGCGGATCTCCTCGACCGTGTCGCCCCAGAACTCGAGCCGGAGCGGGTGCTCCTCCGTCGGGGGGAACACGTCGACGATGCCGCCGCGCACGGCGAACTCGCCGCGTCGCTCGACGAGGTCGACCCGGGTGTAGGCGGCCGCCGCCAGGTCACGGACGAGGGCGTCGAGCTCGTGGTCGTCCCCGACACGGATCTCGACCGGCGTCAGGTCGGCCAGGCCCCTGACCTGCGGCTGAAGGACCGACCGCACCGGCGCGACCACCACCCGTGGGGGCGCGCCGACCGGGTGGACGAGCCGGCGCAACGTCGCGAGCCGGCGCCCCACGGTGTCCGAACGCGGCGAGAGCCGCTCGTGCGGCAGCGTCTCCCACGCGGGGAAGGACACCACGGCATCGGGACCCAACGACGCCGACAGCACGCGGGCGAGGTCGTCGGCCTCGCGCGCCGTGGCCGTCACGGCGAGCACGGTCGTGACACCCGCCAGGGCCTGCGTCACGAACGGACGCATCGCCGCCGGACCCCGCAGGGCGACCTCGTGGACGCCGTCGTCGCGGTCACCGAGGGCCGCCACGATCGCCGGCTCGGCCGTCAGGCGGGCCGCGAGGTCACGCAGCGCGGGCGGGGAGCTCGCGGTGGCTGGTGCGGTGGAGGTCATCGTCGGCCTAGCGGTTGAAGGCGCTCTGCGTGGCCTCGAGGCCACGGGTCAGCAGGGACTCGACGGCGTCGGCGGCCTCGACCACGTTCAGGTCGAGCTCCTTGCGCTCGGCGGCCGACCAGGGCTTGAGCACGTAGTCATGGACGGTCTGCTGACCGGGGGGCCGGCCGATGCCGACCCTGACCCGGTGGAAGTCACCGGTGCCGAGCGATCCGCGGATCGACTTCAGCCCGTTGTGACCGTTGTCGCCACCGCCGAGCTTCAGACGCAGCTGCCCGAAGTCGATGTCGAGCTCGTCGTGCACCACCACGAGGTGCTCCGGCTCGACGTCGAAGAACGTCGCCATGGCCTTGACCGGTCCACCGCTCTCGTTCATGTAGGAACGGCTGCGGCCCAGGACGACCCGCTCCCCGGCGAGCCGGCCCTCGACCACCTCGGCGCGGCTGGCCCGGTGCGACTTCCACCGGCCGCCGACCCGCTCGGCGAGAACGTCGGTGACGAGGTACCCGACGTTGTGCCGGGTGGCGGCGTACGCCGGGCCCGGGTTGCCGAGCCCGGCGATCAGCCAGGTCACTCCGACTCGGCCGACCCGTCCTCGTCGCCAGCGGCGTCGGAGGAGTCGCCGGCCTCGGACTCGGGAGCGTCGTGCTCGATGCCGACCTCGGCCTCGGCCTCGGCCAGCTCGGCCTCGACCTCGGCGGTGGACGGAGCGTTGACGATGTTGATCATCAGCTGGTCCTCGTCGCCGGCGATGGTCGAGCCCTTCGGCAGCACCAGGTCCTTGGCCAGGATCTGCTCCCCGGCGGCCAGACCCTCGATCGAGACCTCGATCTCGTTCGGGATGTGCGTGGCCTCGGCCTCGATCGACACGGTGGAGTTCTCCGTGACGACCAGGGTGTCGGGGCCGGCCTGACCGACGAGGGTCAGCGGGATGTCGACGGTGACCTTCTCGCCCTTCTTGACGATCAGCAGGTCGGCGTGCTCGATGAAGCCCTTCAGCGGGTCACGCTGGACCTGCTTGGGGATCACCAGGTGCGAGCCGGAGTCGAGGTCGATGCTCAGCAGCGCGTTGGAGTTCTTCAGCGCGAGCATCAGGTCGTGGCCCGGCAGGGTCACGTGCACGGGGTCGGAGCCGTGGCCGTACAGCACGGCGGGCACCTGGTCGGCGCGACGGATGCGGCGGGCGGCCCCCTTGCCGAACTCGGTGCGGGTCTGGGCGGCGATCTTGATCTCGGCCACGGGGGCTCTCCTCGGCATGGTGCGAACGGTGGTTCGGTGTGCAGGACTGTGGGACAGCCCGGGCGGTGCTCGACACACGACACGCAGGGGCCCGTCGGTGGAGCACCCTGTCGATGACGGTGATCGCTCACCCTCGCCAGGCAACCCGGCGACTCTACCGCAGGAGGTCCGGCCGACAGAAATCGGTCGGAGGCGGCGTCAGTCCTTGAACAGGCTCGTGACCGAGCCGTCCTCGAACACCGCCGCGATCGCCTGGGCGAAGAGCGGGGCGATCGACAGGACGGTCAGGTTGTCGAAGTGCTGGGCGTCGGCCAACGGCAGGGTGTTCGTGATGATCACCTCGGTGGCGACGGAGTTCTTCAGCCGGTCGACCGCCGGGCCCGAGAACACCGCATGGGTGGCCGCCACGACCACCTCGGCCGCCCCCTCGGCCATCAGGGCCTCGGCGGCCTGCACGATGGTGCCGCCGGTGTCGATGAGGTCGTCGACCAGGATGCAGGTGCGGTCCTTGACCTCGCCCACGACCCGGTTGGCCTTGCTCTCGTTCGGCCGGTTGACGTCGCGGGTCTTGTGGATGAACGCCAACGGCGCGCCGCCGAGGGCGTTGGCCCACGACTCGGCGACCTTGATGCGGCCCGCGTCCGGCGAGACGACGGCGAGCGGCCGGTCCCCGTAGGTGCTGCGCACGTGGCGCGTGAGGATGGGCATCGCCAGCAGGTGGTCGACGGGGCCGTCGAAGAATCCCTGGATCTGGGCGGTGTGCAGGTCGACGGTCATCAGCCGGTCGGCCCCGGCGGACAGGAACAGGTCGGCCATCAGCCGGGCCGAGATGGGCTCACGCCCGAGGTGCTTCTTGTCCTGACGGGCGTAGCCGTAGAACGGCAGCACGACGGTGATCCGCTTGGCCGAGGCGCGCTTCAGCGCGTCGATCATGATGAGCTGCTCCATGATCGCGTCGTTGATCGGCGCGGCATGGCTCTGGATGACGAAGGCGTCGCAGCCGCGCACCGACTCGTCGAACCGCACGTAGATCTCGCCGTTGGCGAAGTCGTAGGCCGTGGTGGGCACGAGGTCGACCTCGAGCAGCTCGGCCACCTCCTGGGCCAGGACCGGGTGCGCGCGCCCCGAGAACAGCATCAGGTTCTTGGTGGGGGTGCGGTTGCTGGACGACGGCCTACTCACCGGTGGACTCCTGTGCTCGACGTGCTGCCTCGGCGGATGCGGAGCCGGGCCGCCTGGCCTCGACCCACCCCTCCATGGTCCTCTGCCGGTCCCCTCCGACGGCCAGCGCCCCCGGCGGGACGTCGTCGCGCACCGTGGTACCGGCTGCCGTGTAGGCGCCGTCACCGATCGAGACGGGCGCGACGAACACGTTGTCGGAGCCGGTGCGGGCGTGCCGGCCGATGCTGGTGCGGTGCTTGGCGACCCCGTCGTAGTTGGCCGTGATCGTGCCCGCCCCGATGTTGGTCCCCTCGCCGATGTCGGCGTCACCGAGGTACGACAGGTGCGGCGCCTTGGCGCCGTCGCCGAGGCGGGTGTTCTTGGTCTCGACGAACGTGCCGATCTTGGCCCCGGTACCGGTCACCGTGCCCGGACGGAGGTAGGCGAACGGTCCGACGGTGGTCCCGGCGCCGATCACGGCGTTCGACCCGTGGGTGCGGACGACCTCGGCGTCGGGGCCCACCTCGACGTCGCGCAGGGTCGTGTCGGGTCCGATCGTGGCGCCGTCCGCCACCACCGTGGCGCCGAGCAGCTGGGTCCCGGGCAGCAGGGTGACGTCCTGACCCAGCTGCACGGCCGAGTCGATCCAGGTGGTCGCCGGGTCGACGATGGTCACCCCCTCGTCCATCCAGTGCCGCGTGAGGCGGTCGTTGAGGGCGCGTCCCAGCCGCGCGAGCTGGTGGCGGTCGTTGACCCCCTCGGTCTGCCAGAGGTCCTCGAGCACGTGGGCGCCGACCGGGAGCCCGTCCTGCACCGCGCGGCCGACGATGTCGGTCAGGTAGTACTCCCCCTGGGTGTTGCCGGCGTCCAGGGAACGCACGGCGCGGTCGAGGAACCCCGCGTCGACGGCGAGGATCCCGCTGTTGACCTCGGTGATGGCGAGCTCGTCGGCGCTGGCATCGCGGTGCTCGCGGATCGCCAGCACCGACCCGTCCTCGGCCCTGACGATCCGGCCGTAGCCGGCCGGGTCGAGCGGCCGGTAGGTCAGGACCGACACGGCTCGACCGGCGTCGCGGTGCTCGCGCAGGAGCGTGCTGAGCGTGTCGCCGGTCAGCAGCGGCACGTCCCCGTAGGTGATGAGGACCGTTCCGGTCGGCACCGCACCGAGGGCGTCGAGCGCGACCTGGACGGCGTGGCCGGTGCCCCGCTGCTCCTCCTGCACGGCGTGGACCACCGACGGGTCGATCGCGCTGATCTCGGCCGACACCTGGTCGCGCTGGTGCCCGACGACGGCGACGACCGTGCCGGCACCGGTCTGCTGCACCGCCAGCAGGGCGTGCGCGATCATGCTGCGTCCGCCGATGGGGTGCAGCACCTTCGCGGTGCGCGAACGCATCCGGGTGCCCGCGCCGGCAGCGAGGACGATGGCGGTGACCTGGTCGCTCACGGTTCTCCTTGGTCGACGGACGGGGCCCCGTAGCTCCCCGGGCAGGAGTCGAACCTGCGTCGCTTGTCCTGATTCAAAGTCAGGCGGGCCCTGCCGGCAGACCAACCGGGGATCGGGATCAGGCTACCGCCCGCGGCTCGGCCGGCGGGCACGGACGGACCGACGCTCAGCCGTCGGTGCCGAGCCCCGCCTCCAGCTGGGCCGCCAGCGCCATCAGGTCGGCGTCGTCGCCACGCCGGGCGATCAGCTGCACGGCCAGCGGCAGGCCCGACCGACTCGTCCCGGCCGGCAGCGAGACCGCGGGCGTGCCCGCGTGGTTCCACTGCGCGGTGTACGGGTAGAAGGCGTTCATCGACAGCACGGTGCGGAGGGCGCCTCTGCCGTCGAAGTGACCGACCGGCAGGGCCGGACCGCTCATCACGGGCGTGAGGAAGACGTCCACGCCGGCCGTGTCGTGCACCGTGGCACCCCAGCGGTGGCCGGCCCGGCATGCCGCGTCGATCGCGCCGCGCCCGAACGGACGACCCAGCCGGGCGATCGACCTGGTGCGACGTTCGAGCAGCGCCGGGTCGTCGACCGTCCCGGCCACCTCCCGGATGCCGGCGAGGTACCGGACCGTCAGGGCCTTGGCGTCCAGCCCGTACGGGATCTCGACCTCGCGGACGTCGTGACCGGCCGCGGCGAGCGCGTCGGCCGCCCGCCGCATCGCCCCGGTCACCTCGGGGTCGAGGGGTTCGGCACGGGTCGCCGCGGAGGCACTGGTGCTGAGACCGATCCGCAGCGGCTCGGGCCCGCCTCCTGCAGCGGCCGACGTCAACGAGGTCGCGAACGTGCCGACGGCGTCGAGGTACAGGGCACTGTCGGCGACCGTGCGGGTCAGGCCGCCCTGCGTCGACAGGCCGATCCACCCCCCGGAGCTCGGGACCGTGCCGTGGGTCGGCTTGAACCCCACCAGACCGCAGCAGGCGGCCGGGATGCGGATGGACCCGGCGCCGTCCGAAGCCGTGGCGAGTCCCACCGCGCCCGCGGCCACGAGCGCGGCGGACCCGCCCGAGGAACCACCCGGCGTGTGGCCGGTGTCGTGCGGGTTGCGCGTCACCCCGGTCGCGGCCGACTCGGTGAACCCGTAGACCGCCAGCTCGGGCAGCGCGGTGGACGCCACCACGACGGCTCCGAGCTCGCGCAGTCGTGCCACCAGGTCCGCGTCCGTCGTCGCCTTGCGGTTCATGGCTCGGCTGCCGAGCCCGGTCACGTGCCCCGCCACGTCGAGGTCGTTCTTCACCGCGATCGGCACGCCCAGCAGCGGGCCGTCCTCGCCGGCCGACCGGCGCCGATCCGCCGCGGCCGCCATCGCGGTGGCCTCCTCGCCCAGCAGCTCGACGACGGCGTTGAGTCGCGACGACTCGGCGTCGATGCGTTCGACGGTGGCTCGTGCCAGCTCGGTGGCCGACACGTCCCCGGCGCGGAGACGGGCGGTCTGGGTGGTGGGGCCGGCGGCCACCAGCTCGTGCAGGTCCATGGGGGAAGGCTACGGCCGCGTCCCGCGACGAGCAGGCATTCTCGGCCCCCCGCCTACGATGGCACCCATGAACGCTGCGACGCCGGTGGGACACGACGAGGTCGACCGCCTCATCGCGGCCTGGCAGCGCGAACGCCCGGACGTCGACGTGTCGCCGATGGCGGTGCTCAGCCGCATCTCGCGCCTCGCCGTCCACCTCGACCGGGCCCGGCAGCAGGCGTTCTCCGCCCATGGCCTGGTCGGGTGGGAGTTCGACGTCCTGTCGGCCCTGCGTCGCTCCGGCGAGCCGTACCAGCTGTCGCCGGGCCAGCTGCTCGCCGAGACCCTGGTGACCAGCGGCACGATGACCAACCGGGTCGACCGGCTGGTGCAGCGGGGACTCGTGGAGCGACGGCCCGACCCCGACGACCGGCGCGGCGTGATGGTCCGCCTCACCGCCGACGGGCGGGGTGCGGTCGATGCCGCCCTGGCCGAGCTGATGCGGCACGAACGCGAGCTGTTGTCGGCGCTCGGCGCAGGGGACGTCGAGCACCTCGCCACGGCGCTCCGCTCGCTCACCGTGCCCTTCGAGTCCTGAGCGGCGTCTAGCCCAGGACCTCCAGCACCTCGAGCCACTCGTGCTCGGTTCGTTCGCGCTCGGCAGCCACCCGCTCGTGCTCGGCCGCCAGGTCGGCGAGCCGGGCGGCGTCGGTGGCGTGCTCGACCATCAGCCGCTCCAGCTCGGCCTCGCGAGCCGTGAGCTTGCCGATCTGCCGTTCCAGGCGCACCGCGTCCTTGCGCGCCTGCCGCTCCTGACCGCTGCCCGCAGGCCCACCTCCCCGCTGGGCGTGACGTTTCGGCCCCGGATCAGCCGGTTTCGGGGCCGGAACGTCACGCCCAGCGGGAGCGGGAGGGGTCTCGCGGAGCCGGAGGTACTCGTCGACTCCGCCGGGCAGGTGCCGCAACCGGCCGTCGAGCACGGCGTACTGCTGGTCGGTCACGCGTTCCAGCAGGTACCGGTCGTGCGAGACGACGAGCAGGGTGCCCGGCCACGAGTCGAGCAGGTCCTCGATGGCGACCAGCATGTCGGTGTCCATGTCGTTGGTCGGTTCGTCCAGGATCAGCACGTTCGGTTCGTCCAGCAGGATCATCAGGAGCTGCAGCCGCCGACGTTGTCCGCCCGACAGGTCGCGCACCGGCGTCGAGAGCTCTCCGGTGCCGAAGCCCAGTCGTTCGAGGAGCTGGCTGGGGGTGAGCTCCTTGCCCGCGGAGACGTACGACGCCCGCTGACGCGCCACGACGTCGCGGACCCGCTCGTCGGCGAAGGGGTCCAGCTCGGCCAAGGACTGGCTCAGCGCCGCGACCCGGACGGTCTTGCCCCGCTTGACCCGCCCCGACGACGCCTCGACGTCGCCGGTGACCAGGCCGAGCAGCGTGCTCTTGCCCGCACCGTTGACGCCGAGGATGCCGGCCCGCTCCCCCGGGGCGATCCGCCACTCGACGCGGTCGAGCACGGTGCGGTCGCCGTACCGGACCGACACGTCGAGCAGGTCGACGACGTCCTTGCCCAGGCGGGCCGTCGCGAGCTGCATCAGCTGCACCGCGTCGCGCACGGGCGGTTCACGGGCGATCAGCTCGTTGGCGGCGTCGATGCGGAACTTGGGTTTGGTGGTCCGGGCCGGCGCGCCGCGCCGCAGCCACGCCAGCTCCTTGCGCAGCACGTTCTGACGTCGGGCCTCCGATGCCGCCGACTGCCGGTCGCGCTCGACCCGCTGGAGCACGTAGGCCGCGTACCCGCCGTCGAACGGCTCCACGATCCCGTCGTGCACCTCCCAGGTCGTGCCGCAGACCTCGTCGAGGAACCACCGGTCGTGGGTGACGACCACCAGGGCACCGGTGCCGCGGGGCCAGCGACGCTTGAGGTGGTCAGCCAGCCACACGACCCCCTCCAGGTCCAGGTGGTTGGTCGGTTCGTCGAGGAACAGGACGTCGACGTCCTCGACCAGCTGCGCGGCCAGCGCGACCCGCCGCCGCTGCCCACCACTGAGGGTGCTGACCGTCGCCGACGTGTCGACGTCGCCCAGCAGCCCCGCCATGACGTCGCGGATGCGCGGGTCGCCGGCCCACTCGTGCTCGACCCGGTCCCCCACGACCAGGTCCTGGACCACGGCCTCGGGCGCCAGCAGGTCACCCTGGTCGAGGAAACCGATCCGCAGGTCCCGGCGCCACGTCACCCGACCGTCGTCGGGCGTGGTGCGGCGGGCCAGTACCCGCATCAGGGTCGTCTTGCCGTCACCGTTGCGGCCGACCACGCCGATCCGGTCGCCCTCGCCCACCCCGATGCTGACGCCGTCGAGAATCGTGCGCATCGGGTAGGCCAGGCTCAGCGCCTCGCCGCCCAGGAGCGGCGTCACGTGATCAGGCGGGCGCCGGCGACCGGTCCGCGTGCCTGCACGACGTCGGCGCACACCTGGGCGGCCGCGAGGGCGAAGGCGATGTCGAGACCCTCGGCCTCGCTGCCGGCGAGGAAGACCGTCGTCGGTCCCGAGCCGGACACGATCGCCCCGAGGGCCCCGGCGTCCCTGCCGAGGTCGAGCGTCGCCTGCAGCTCGGGCCTCAGGGACAGGGCTGCCGCCTGGAGGTCGTTGGACAGGGCGGCGCCCAGCTCGGCCGGATCGCCGGCCCGCAGGGCGCTCAGGAGGTCGTCTGGAACGCGCGGCTCCTCGACGTCCGCCCCGTCCTGGAGCCGGTCGAACTCGCCGAAGACGGCGGGCGTGGAGAGTCCGACGGCGGCGATCGCGACGACCCAGTGGTACGAGCCGCGGGAGCGGGCGAGCACCGGACTGACCAGCTCACCACGGCCCCCGCCCACCGCGTTGCCCCCGTGCAGCAGGAACGGCACGTCGCTGCCGAGCCGGGTCGCCAGCTCCTGCAGCTCGTCGCGGGACATCCCGAGGCCCCACTCGGCGTTGCAGGCCACCAGGGCGGCCGCTGCGTCAGCCGATCCTCCGGCCATGCCGCCGGCGACCGGGATCGCCTTGCGGATGGCGAGGTCGACGCCCTCCTCGACCCCCATCGTCTCGCGCAGGAGGTCGGCCGCGCGGACCGCGAGGTTGCGGTCGTCGACCGGGACCTCGTCGCTCTCGCCGGTCGACGGCGCCTCGCTGTGCACGGTGACCGTGATCCGACCGTCGTCACGCGAGGTCGCCCGGACCTCGTCGTGCAGGTCGACGGCCTGGTACACCGTGGCCAACGAGTGGTAGCCGTCGTCCCGCGCCGGGCCGACGGCCAGGGACAGGTTGATCTTGGCGGGTACCCGCACGGTCGACGTCACTCGACCAACCTAGGGGACGCCACGAACCAGGACCTGCTCAGGCGAGGGCCGCGGCGAGGTCGAGCAGGGCCAGGTCGCTGCCCGCCGGGCCGACCAGGCTCAGCCCGACCGGGACCCCGGCGGTCGTGGACAACGGGACCGAGACCGTCGGCAGTCCGCCGAGCCCGGCCAGGCACGTCAGGCGGATCGTGGCGCGACGCAGCGCCGGGAGGTGGTCGGCGTCCCGCACGAGGGGCGCGACCGTCGGAGCCGTGGGGACGACCAGCACCTGCTCGGCCAGGGCCGTGCGGATGAGGTGACGCCACTCCGCGACCTGCTCGGTCGAGCGTCTCGTCCACACGGGGTCGACCGAGGCCGCGTGACGGAACCGGGCACCGACGTCGGCACCGATCGCGTCGGCGTGCTCCTCGACCCACCGGCCGTGCACCTGCCACGCCTCGGCGGCCACCACGGTCTGGAAGGCGTGGAGCGCCGCGTCGGTCGCCAGCAACCCGGAGTCCCAGTGCTCGAGTCCGACCATCGCGGGGTCGAGCACCTCTCGCACCTGGTCGTCGGCGGCCGCGAGGATCGCCGGGTCGACCACCAGACCCGACACCGTCGCGACGTCCGCCGGCAGGAGGGTCGCCCCGACGCGCGCCAGCGACTCCACCCCGGCCGTCACCCACCCGACGGTGTCGAAGCTGGGCGAGAGGTTCGTGGCACCGGACGCGTCCACCACTCCCTGGGTCGGTCGCATGGACCACAACCCCTGGTAGGCGGCCGGGACCCGGAGGCACCCGACCGTGTCGGTGCCCAGCCCGACCTGGGCGTGACCCAGGGCGACAGCGGCCGCGGCGCCGCAGTTGGCACCACCGGCGAGCCGGTCGGGGGCCCGGGGGTTGGTCGTGGCCCCCACGTGCGGGTTGGTCCCGGTCAACGCGTTGCCGAGCTCGTCGATCTGCGCGATGCCTCGCACCGAGGCGCCGGCCGCCAGCAGCGACGCCACCACGGGCGCGTGGTCGGTCTCGGGAGCCGAGGTGGCCACCCGCACCGGATGCCCGAGTCCGCGACGCTGTCCCGCCACGGCGACCATGTCGCTCACGGCCAGTGCCATGCCGTCCAACGGTCCCCGGGCGGTCGGAGGCACGAGCGGGTCGCCGACGACGCGCCACACCCGTCGGTCGAAGCCGCCGGCCGTCGCCTCGTCGTCGACGGCGCTCTGGTCACGGGCGTGACGGCCGCCGCGAAGAGGTCGCGCACCGGTGGGGATCGACATCGTCAGCCACCCTAGTGGGACGGAGGGCCGACGTCCCCACCCCGGGCGGATCCGGGCAGATGCGCGGCGAGCCGCACGTAGTCGTGGACGTCGAGCTGCTCGCCTCGGGTGCGCGGGTCGATGCCGGCCGCCAGGAGGGCCGCCTCGGCGACGTCGGGCGATCCCGCCAGGCCGGCGAGCGCGGCGCGCAGCGTCTTGCGGCGCTGGGCGAAGGCCGCGTCGACCACCGCGAAGGTCGTGCGTCGCAGCCGCTCGTCCCCCAGCTCGGTGCCGGGTGGCCGCCGACGCCACGCGACGAGGGCGGAGTCGACGTTGGGCGCCGGCCAGAACACCTGGCGACCCACGGTGCCGGCCAGCTCGACCTGGGCGTACCAGGCGGCCTTGACGCTGGGGACGCCGTAGATCTTCGACCCCGGGGCGGCCGCCAGGCGGTGCGCCACCTCGGCCTGCACCATCACCAGCCCGGAGGTGATCGACGGGAACGCCTCGAACCAGGTCAGCAGGACCGGCACGGAGACGTTGTACGGCAGGTTCGCCACGAGGGCCGTCGGCGCGGGTCCCGGCAGCTCGGTGACGCGCATCGCGTCAGCGAGCACGACCTCGACGTCGCGACCGGGGGCCCGGTCGGCCAGGGTGGCGGGCAGGCCGCCGGCGAGGGCCGGGTCGATCTCGACCGCGACCACCCGCCGCGCGACCTCCAGGAGCGCCAGCGTCAGCGAGCCCAGCCCGGGGCCGATCTCGACGACCACGTCGGTCGGTCCGACCCCCGACACCCGCACGATGCGGCGCACCGTGTTGGCGTCGATGACGAAGTTCTGGCCCCGTTGCTTGGTGGGCCGCACCCCGACCTGCTCGGCGAGGCGACGGATGTCGGTGGCGCCGAGCAGGCGCACGGGTGCGTCGGTCAGAGCAGGCCCAGCTTCCGGGCGCAGGAGGGCCACTGGCCCCAGCCCGAGCGCGCCTGCAGGGCGCTGGCGCGCTGGATCTGCTCCTCACGGCTGGCCTCGCTGGGCAGGCCGGAGCCACCCATCGAACGCCACGTCGGCAGGCTGAACTGGACGCCGCCGTAGTAGCCGTTGCCGGTGTTGGTGGCCCAGTTGCCGCCGGACTCGCACTGCGCGAGGCGGTCCCACACGGAGTCGCCGGTCGCGAAGTTGGCCGCGGCCGGGGCACGGGTACCGACCCGCTCCACCTGCGGCGTGGGCTCCACGAGCACCTCGCGCTCGAGCACGACGCGCTCCCGCACCTCGCCGTCGGCGATCACGACGTCGACGGTCTCGACGGCGCGGCCGACGGTGCCGGGGGTCTCGACGGTGGTGTCGCCGCGCAGCAGCTCGGGGTCCTCGATCGTCTGCACCTCGAAGGGGACGTCGACCTCCTCGGTGCGCGTCTCGGTCTGGACGCGGACGACCGTCAGGACGGCGTCCGGTGCCACGAGGGTGTCGAGGCCGGGATCGACCTCGTCGGACTCGCCGAGGGTCACCCCCGCCTCGGCCAGGACCTCCGCGACCGACGGGGCGGCCGTCTGCACGGACCGGGTCTCGCCGTCGGCGACGACCTGCAGGTTCTTGGTGGTGCTGACGACGACGTCAAGGCCCTCGCGGGGGATCTCGTCGGCGTGGTCCTCCGACACGTAGTCGTCCTCGGCCGGCTCGATGCCGTGGCGGTCGAGCAGGTCGCCCACCGTGGGCTCGTAGGCGATCTCCTCGGTGGCCGAGCCGTCGACGGTGATGGTCACGGGCTTGGCGTACTCGACGACGATCTCGTCGGTCTGGTCGAGCGGCGCCGAGACGGCCACGTTGATCCGGTCGTCCTCACGGATGGCGATGTCGCGGGACTCCAGCACCTCGTCGACCGTGGTCGCGAAGGTGCGGATCTGCTCGGTCTCGCCGTCGACCGTGAGCTCGACGGAGTGCGAGAAGGTCGCGTAGGCGGCGGCTCCGCCGGCCACGACGGTCAGGATGAAGACGTTGAGGGCGATGACCCACGGGGTCTTGGCGAACCCGCCCTCGGGGGTACGGACCGCGCGGCGCAGCCGGGCGCGCATCGTCGCGGTCAGGGACTTCGGGGTGCCCTGGTGGGCGTGGTGGTGCTGACTCAAACTGTGTTCCTCGTCTGTTGGTGCGCGCAGCGAAGCGCTCGGACGGCCGCCGTGCGGCCCCAGCAGCCTAGCGAGGGACGTGGTCACGTCCAACCGTAAAGCCCGGAATCACACCGCATCCGCCCCGTGGCGGGGCCAGGGACCCCCGAAGGCACGATCGGTGTTCTCCTCCACGGCCCGGCACAGGTCCCCCAGGTCGACCGATCGTGTTTCGGCCATGTATCGCAGGGTTATCGGGACGAGGTAGGACGCGTTGGGGCGGCCGCGGTGCGGCATCGGGGTGAGGAACGGCGCGTCGGTCTCGACCAGGATCCGGTCCAGTGGTGTGCCCTTCAGCGCATCCCTCAGATCCGGGGCGTTCTTGAAGGTCACGGTGCCGGCGAAGGACAGGTAGGCGCCCCGCTCGACACAGGCGCGGGCGAAGTCCGCGTCACCGGAGAAGCAGTGCAGCACGGTCCGCTCGGGCAGGCCCTCGTCGTCGAGGACGGCGAGCACGTCGTCGTGGGCGTCGCGGTCGTGGATCACCAAGGCGCGGTCGTGACGTTTGGCGATCGCGATGTGCTCGCGGAACGAGCGGTGCTGGGCGTCACGACCCTCGACCCCGGTGCGGAAGTAGTCCAGGCCGGTCTCCCCCACGGCGCGGACCTGCGGGTGCGCCGCGAGCCGGTCGATCTCGGCCAGCGCGTCGTCCAGCTGACCGGCGGCGGACAGCGCAGGGGTCTCGTTGGGGTGCAGGGCCACGGCGGCGACCACCGCCGGGTGCGCCTCGGCGGTCGCCACGGCCCACGCCGAGCTGGGCAGGTCGCAGCCGACCTGCACGATCCGGGCGACGCCGACCGAGGCGGCCAGGTCGAGGGCGTCGGCGACGTCGATCCGGTGTCCGCCGCGGATGCGGTGGTCCAGGTGGCAGTGGTTGTCGACGACGGGGTGCGGCAACGGCTCGGGGACCGGCGGCCACGAGGCATCCGGAAGGTGCACGCTCACCCGAGGAGCCTACCCACGCGGGGCGGTGGATTCGCGACCGAATGTTCTCGTCGGTGCCGAGGCGACCGTATCCGGGCCGTTTCGGTCCGCTGGGCACCCGCCAGGGCCATTCGGTCGCGAATCCACCGCCCCGGAGGGGGTCAGTCGAGGTCGATGCGGGGGAACAGGGCGTCACTCTTGACGACCCGGGTGCCGGCCGGCAGCTGGCCCCAGCGGGCGACGTCGGCGACCCGCTGGTCGGCCAGCGGACCGATCGCGTCCCCCGCTCCCAACGAGTCCCACAGCACCGCGGTCGCCTTCGGCATGACCGGGTGCAGCAGCACCGCGAGGGCCCGCAGACCCTCGGCAAGCGTCACGAGGATCGTCGCGAGGCGCTCGGCGGCCGCCTCGTCGCCGTCGGCGGCAGCCTTGGCCACGGTCCACGGTGCCTGGTCGGTGACGTAGCCGTTCAGGTCGTCGACGACCCGCCAGACCGCCGCGACCGCGTCGTGCGGTGCCACCGCGTCGATCGCCGCCTCGGCGTCGGCCACCGCGCCTACCACCCCGTCGACGATCGTGGCCTCCGCCGCGCCGCCCGCACCGGCCGGCGGCAGGACGCCCCCGTGGTACTTGCCGATCATCGCCGCCACCCGCGAGGCCAGGTTGCCGAAGCCGTTCGCCAGCTCCGCGTGGTACCGCGCCCCGATGTCCTCCCACGAGATCGAGCCGTCGTTGCCGAACGTCAGCGCCCGGGTGAAGTAGTACCGGTACGCGTCGGAGCCGAAGGTCTGGACGATCTGGTCGGGGTGGATGCCGTTGGCCTTGCTCTTGGACATCTTCTGGCCGCCCACCAGGATCCAGCCGTGCGCGAAGACCCGGTGCGGCACGGGCAGACCCGCGGCCATCAGCATGGCGGGCCAGATGATCGCGTGGAACCGCACGATGTCCTTGCCCACGATGTGCAGGTCGGCCGGCCAGAGCCGGTCGAACCGGGCCTCGTCCTGGCCGTAGCCGACGGCCGTGACGTAGTTGAGCAGCGCCTCGATCCACACGTAGAAGATGTGGTCGTCGTCCCACGGCACGGGGATGCCCCAGTCGAACGTCGACCGCGAGATGGACAGGTCGGTCAGCCCCCGCGACACGAACGACACGACCTCGTTGCGGGCCGAGGCCGGCTGCACGAAGTCGGGATGGGCGTCGTAGAAGTCCAGCAGCCGCTGCTGGAAGTCGCTGAGCCGGAAGAAGTAGTTCGCCTCGGTGACGTGCTCCACCCGGCTGCCGTCGAGCACCGAGACCCGGTGTCCCGCGTCGTCGCCCTCGCCGTCGCGCACGTCGTCGTCGCCGACGAACTCCTCGCTGCCCACGCTGTACCAGCCCGAGAACTCCCCGCGGTAGACCGCGCCGGCCTCGTTCAGCCGTTCCCAGAACGCCTGCACACCTCGGGCGTGCCGCGGTTCGGTGGTGCGGATGAAGTCGTCGTTGGAGGCGTCGATCGTGGCGAGCATCGGCTTCCACTCGGTCTCCACGAGGCGGTCGACCCAGTCCTGCGGCGAGACCCCGGCCGCGGCCGCCTTGCGCAGCACCTTCTGACCGTGCTCGTCCACCCCGGTCAGGTAGTGGACCTGCTCGCCGCGCTGACGGTGCCAGCGCGCCAGGACGTCACCGATGGTGGTGGTGTACCCGTGGCCGATGTGGGGAGCGTCGTTGACGTAGTAGATCGGCGTCGTGACGTAGAACGTCGGGTCGGGCATGCGGCCATCCTAGTGAGCCGCCGACCCGCCTCGGCGGGCCGACCACCTCAGCGGGTCCGGAAGCCGCGACGCTGGCTGACGGTGATCGGCGAGACGTTGCCGAACCCGCGCAGGGGACGCGGCGGGAGCGCCCGCTGCTCGAACTCCTGGCCCAAGGTGGCAGCGGTGTCGTCGTCGACGAGGACGCGGTTGCTGCGGGCGACGTGCGACAGCCGGGCCGCGAGGTTCACGGGCGGACCGAACACGTCGCCGAGGCGGCTGATGACCGAGCCGGTGGCCAGACCGACCCGGATGGCGGGCAGGTCGTCCCTCGACCCCACCTGGGCGACCAGGTCGAGCGCCGTGCGGGTCGCGCCGCACGGGTCGGGACTGACGTAGAGGATCGCGTCACCCAGCGTCTTGATGACGCGGCCGCCCTGCGCCGTGATCAGGTCGGCGCACCGCTCCTCGAACCGTTCGACGAGCGCGGCCAGGTCGTTGTCGTCCAGGGAGTTCGAGAGGCTGGTGAAGCGGCTGAGGTCGGCGAAGCCGACGGTCATCTGCATCGACAGCAGCTCCTCGTCGGCCGCCCCGAGCGCCTCCAACCGCGCCGCGGCGGCGGCGAGGTGACGGCGCCACACGTGCAGCATGAGCTCCTCGAAGACCGGTGCGGCGTGCTGGGCGAGCCAGGTCGCCCGCTCCAGCCGGCTGCCGGCCCGGCCCGCGCCGACGTCGCGCTCGAGCTGGTCGATGAGGGTCGAGACCTCCCAGTCGGCCAGCTTGGCCATGGTCTGCCCCAGCGCCCGGGTCAGCCGGACGGTCGTGTCGTCCTCCAGCACGCCCTGCTCGATCCCGGCCTGCACCGACCGGATCGCCCGGACGTCGGCGTCACCGAAGGCCACCGTCTCGCCCGGGTCGGGGAAGCCGAGGGCGCGCCACAACCGCTGGGCCTGCTCGGGCCCGACGCCTCCACGCTCCGCCACCTGGGCGGTGGTGTACCTCAGCTCGTCCTGCAGCAGGAGGGCGACCAGCTCCTCGCGCAGCTCAGATCGGTTCATCGGAGGTGCGGTGGGCCCGGGCGACCAGGTCGCTCACCGACCGGTGGAACTCCTCCACCCGAGGGATGTCACGCAGCAGCAGGCCCTGCTCCTCGCTGGCGCTGCGGATGACCAGCGTGCCGCACCGCAGGATCCGGTCGTTGAGGTTCTTCTCGAACGAGACGTCGTTGATCCGGCTCAGCGGGATGACCCGTCCGGTGCGGGTCAGGATGCCCTTCTGCTCCACGATCCGCTGGGTCGTGAGCGTGTAGGTCCACAGGTACCACCGCAGGAACGGGACGAACACGAACCACAGGAACACCAGCACGGCCACGCCGATGATCGCCCAGCGGACGTACCCGTCGCCGGAGTCACCCACCTGCGCGGCGCCGAAGGCACCCAGGAAGGCGACCGCGAGCAGCAGGACGAACGGCAGGAACAGGACCTTGACGTGCGTGCGGGTCGTGGTGAGGTTCTCCTCACCCGTCATGAGCATCTTCGGGGACAGCGCCATGGGCCGATCTTGTCACGGTTCGGTGCGCCGCGGCCGCACATGCGTGACATCCCCGGCGCTCACGGCGGTGCCGTCGACGACCAGCCGGCCCGAGCCGTCGACCGTGCCCACGGTCCCGGAGAGCACCGACCCGTCGGGCATCGCCACGTCGACCTGGCGGCCGACCGTGTCGCACCGCGCCACGTAGTCGCCCCGCAGGCCCGGATCGGCGACGCCGGCGGCCGCGACCCAGGCGCGGTAGTGCCGTGCCAGGTGGCGCAGGAGCGAGATCGTGATCGCGGTGCGGTCCAGGTCGGTGGCTCCGGCGATCGCGAGCGAGGTCGCGGTCGGCACGGGCAGCTGGTCCGGAGTGAGCAGGACGTTGAGGCCGATGCCCACCACGGCGGCCGGACCCTGCGGCGTCTCGACCCTCTCCAGCAGGATCCCCGAGATCTTGCGGCCGTCGACGAGCACGTCGTTGGGCCACTTCAACCGCCCGTCGACCCCGAGGTCCCTCAGGGTGTCGTCGAGAGCGAGGCCGGCCAGCAACGGCAGCCAGACCCAGCGTCCGGCCGGCACCGCGTCGGGGCGCAGCACGACCGAGACCGCGATGCCGCTGCGGGCCGGGATCGAGAACGTCCGGTCGAGGCGTCCGCGGCCGTGCGTCTGGTGCTCGGCGGTGACCACCGTGCCCTCCGGCGCGCCGGCCCGGGCCGCGTCGGCGGCATCGGCGTTGGTGCTGCCGGTGACGGGCTGGACGTCGATGCGGCGGTACCACCCCTGCTCCGGCGTCAACGCCGTCCGGAGCGCCTCGACGTCCAGCGGCGGAGGCGGCTCGGAGGTCATGGGCAAAGCCTCACACACGGACGCGCCGGGGTGTCGATACGCTGGCCCGCGTGACCGAACCGCAGATTGAGACGACCGAAGCCGCCACGGCGGCCACGACCACGGCCGGCAAGCTCGACGAGTTCCGGCAGCGCCACCACGAGGCCACGGTCGAGATCGCCGAGAAGGCTGCCGAGAAGCAGCACGCGAAGGGCCGCAAGAGCGCCCGCGAACGCATCGAGCTGCTCTTCGACGAGGGGTCCTTCGTCGAGCTCGACGCCCTCGCCCGCCACCGCAGCCACTCCCCCGCCCTGGTGGACCGGCGCCCGCTGGGCGACGGCGTCATCACCGGGTACGGCACCGTCGACGGACGCCAGGTGTGCGTGTTCAGCCAGGACTTCAGCGTCTTCGGCGGCAGCCTCGGCGAGGTGTACGGCGAGAAGATCGTCAAGGTCATGGACCTGGCCATCAAGGCCGGCTGCCCCATCGTCGGCATCAACGAGGGGGCCGGCGCACGCATCCAGGAGGGTGTCGTGTCGCTGGGCCTGTACGGCGAGATCTTCACCCGCAACGTGCACGCCTCGGGCGTGATCCCGCAGATCAGCCTGATCCTCGGCAACTGCGCCGGCGGCCACGTCTACTCCCCGGCCGTCACCGACTTCACGATCATGGTCGACCAGACGTCGGGCATGTTCATCACCGGGCCCGACGTCATCAAGACCGTCACCGGCGAGGACGTCACGATGGAGGAGCTCGGCGGTGCGCGCACGCACAACACCAAGAGCGGCAACTCCCACTACATGGCCTCCGACGAGGACGACGCGCTGGAGTACACCAAGGCGCTGCTGAGCTTCCTGCCGCAGAACAACCTCGAGGAGCCGGAGCCGTACGACGAGGTCGCCGACCTCGACCCGACCGACGCCGACCTCGCGCTCGACACGCTGATCCCCGACTCCGACAACGTGCCGTACGACATCCGCACCGTCATGGAGACCGTGCTCGACGACGGCGACTTCCTCGAGGTGCAGTCGATGTTCGCGCCGAACATCGTCATCGGCTACGGCCGGGTCGAGGGTCGCAGCGTCGGCATCGTCGGCAACCAGCCGATGCAGTTCGCCGGCTGCCTGGACATCGACGCCTCCGAGAAGGCGGCCCGGTTCGTCCGCACCTGCGACGCGTTCAACATCCCGGTCCTGACCTTCGTCGACGTGCCCGGGTTCCTGCCGGGCACGGAGCAGGAGTGGAACGGCATCATCCGTCGCGGCGCGAAGCTCATCTACGCCTACGCGGAGGCCACCGTCCCGCTGGTCACGGTCATCACCCGCAAGGCCTACGGCGGGGCCTACGACGTGATGGGCTCCAAGCACCTGGGCGCCGACATCAACCTGTCGTGGCCCACCGGGCAGATCGCCGTCGTGGGTGCGTCCGGTGCCGTCAACATCCTGCACCGCAAGGACGTCGCGGCCGCCGACGACCCCGAGGCGAAGCGGGCCGAGCTGATGGCCGCCTACGAGGCCGAGCTGTGCAACCCCTACATCGCGGCGGAGCGTGGCTACATCGACGCCGTCATCGAGCCGTCGCAGACCCGGGCCGAGATCACCCGGGCCCTGCGACTGCTGCGGACCAAGCGGGAGACGCTGCCGCCCAAGAAGCACGGGAACATCCCCCTGTGACCGACGACGCTGTGACCGACGACGCGGTGACCAACGACGCGACCGACGGGGCCGCAGGCCCGGCCGAGGGCCTCGCCGGCAGTCCCGTGCTGCGCGTGGTCCGGGGGGACCTCGACGCCGAGGAGCTCGCCGCCCTGGTGGCCGTCGTCGCGGCCCGCAACGCTGCTGCGGCGGCCGCGGTCGTCCCGCCACGCCGGCCGCGCAGCGAGTGGGGTCACCCCGCCCGCGCGCACCGGTCGGCCCACCGGCCGGGACCGGACCAGTGGCGCCGGAGTGCGTGGGGCTGATCGATGCCGCTCCGCCATCGCCCCGACGTCGACCGGGCCGACTGGTTCGTGCGTTCCGAGGCGGTGTGGGAGACCCTCGCGACCCTGGGCCCACCCGGCCTCGAGGCCTACGCGCGCGTGCCCACGGTCCTGGGGCTCAGCGACACCGAGGTGATGGCCGACGTCCTGGCCGTGCTGGCCCGCCACACCGGAACGCCCGACCAGGCGTGGTTCGGGCTCTGGGACGGCTGGGGCGACCTGTACGGAGGACGCCAGCTGGAGCAGTCGTTCGACTTCTCCTCCGACCTCGGCCGGATCTTCAGTCCGCCGCGACCGCAGGACCGACCCGCGTTCGCCCCTGACGTGCTGGACGGCCCGCGGGTCGACGTCGGGCACCGCAGCTACCTGTTGTTCTCCGGCCCGCTGAGCGCGGCGGGCGACTGGGGGGCGCGGCCCGTCGCGCCGGGCTGGCCACGACGCAGCATCAGCGTGCCCAACCTGGCGTGGCCGGAGGACCGCGCCTGGTTCGTCGCGAGTGACGTCGACGCCGACTGGATCGGCGTCGGTGGACCGGCATCGGCGGTCGATGCCGTGCTGGCCGTCCACCGGCTGCAGGCCCGGCGGGCCACGTACGGCCCGCACCCGTCGGGCTGGGGGCCGTCGTGAAGGTCGTCCTCGCCTCGGCCTCTCCCGCGCGGCTGGCCACGCTCCGCGCCGCCGGCATCGAGCCGGAGGTGATCGTGTCCGGGGTGGACGAGTCGCGGGTGCAGAGCCGCGACCCGGCCAATCTCGCGGCCGCCCTGGCCCAGCTCAAGTGCCGGGCGGTGGCGGTCTCCCGTCCCGACGACCTCGTCGTGGGGTGCGACTCGGTGCTGGCGTTCGAGGGCGAGATCCTCGGCAAGCCGGCCTCGGCCGCCGAGGCGGTCAGTCGCTGGCGACGCATGCGCGGCCGTTCCGGGGTCCTGCACTCCGGGCACTGTGTCCGACTCGGCACCGAGGAGCTGGTCGACTCCGCGTCCACGGTGGTGCACTTCGCGGACGTGACGGACGCCGAGATCGAGGCCTACGTGGCCACCGGCGAACCCCTGCTGGTGGCGGGTGCCTTCACGATCGACGGGCTCGGCGGGGCGTTCGTCCGTGCGATCGAGGGCGACCACCACACGGTCGTCGGCATCAGTCTGCCGCTGCTGCGCGACCTCGTGGGCGACCTCGGGATCGTCTGGACCGACCTGTGGAACCGCCGGCCCTGACCGCTACTCGACCGGCAGACCGAGCCCGCGGGCGATGAGCATGCGCTGGACCTCGCTGGTGCCCTCGCCGATCTCCAGGATCTTGGCGTCGCGGTAGAAGCGGGCGACGGGGTACTCCTCCATGAAGCCGTAGCCGCCGAACACCTGGGTGGCGATGCGGGTGGCCGTGACGGCCGACTCGGTCGCGTACACCTTCGCGATCGACGCGGCCTGCTTGAACGCTGCGGCCGGCGCACCGCCGTCCTTCAGGGCAGCGGCCCGGTAGGTCAGGGCACGGGAGGCCTCCAGCATCACGGCGAGGTCGGCGATGGGGAAGGCGACCCCCTGCTTGGTGCCGATCGGGACCCCGAAGGTCTGCCGTTCGCCCGCGTACTGCACGCACAGGTCGAGGCAGGCCTGGATGCATCCGACCGAGAGCGCCGAGATCGCGACCCGGCCGTCGTCGAGAGTGGCGAGGAACTGCGCGTAGCCGCGCCCCTGCTCGCCCAGCAGGTGGTCGCCGGACACCCGGGCGTCGACGAACGACAGCGGATGGGTGTCCGAGATGTGCCAGCCGAGCTTGTCGTAGGCGGGCTCGACGACGAAGCCCGGCGTGTCGGCCGGCACCATGATCGCCGAGATCTCTGGCCGCCCGTCGGGTCGTTCACCGGTGCGGGCCGTCACGGTGACGACCGAGGTGATGTCGGTGCCCGAGTTGGTGATGAACTGCTTCGAGCCGTTGACCACCCAGTCGTCGCCGTCGCGCGCCGCGCGGGTGCGGGTGGCCCCGGCGTCGGACCCGGCGCCGGGCTCGGTCAGACCGAACCCCGCCAGCGCACGCCCCGCGACGAGGTCGGGCAGCCAGCGCTCCTTCTGCTCGGCCGTCCCGTAGGTGAGGATCGGGTTGATGCCGAGGCCGACCGCGGCCTGCAGGGTGACACCCATCGACTGGTCGACCCGGCCGAGCTCCTCGATGGCGACGCACAGGCTGGTGAAGTCGCCGTCGGCGCCGCCGTACTCCGCCGGCGCGGCGAGCCCGAACAGGCCCAGGTCGCCCATCTGGCGCACGACGTCGACCGGGAAGTGGTGGTCGACGTCCCACTTCGCCACGTGGGGCGCGATCTCCGCCTCGGCGAACTCGCGCACCGACTGCCGGAAGTCCTCATGGTCACGTGAGAGCTGGAAGTCCATGCGCTCAGGTTAACACCCATTAACCACGGGCTCCAGGTCGGCGGACGGCCAGAGCGGGCCGCTCGGTCGAGGCTCACCGACCTCGCGCCCCACCCGGCGAGCGGTGGCTCTAGACTCGGCTGGCAGTCAGCCCCCACCCGAGGAGACCGTACGTGAGCAAGCCCCTGGCCAAGGTCCTCATCGCCAATCGTGGCGAGATCGCCGTCCGCGTCGTCCGCGCCTGCAAGGACGCCGGCATCGGCAGCGTGGCGGTGTACGCCGAGCCCGATCGGGACGCGCTGTTCGTCCGACTGGCCGACGAGGCGTACTCCCTCGAGGGCGCCACCCCGGGCGACTCCTACCTCTCCATCGAGAAGATCCTGGCCGTGGCGGAGCGCAGCGGCGCCGACAGCGTGCACCCCGGGTACGGGTTCCTCGCCGAGAACGCCGAGTTCGCCCAGGCCGTGCTCGACGCCGGTCTGATCTGGATCGGTCCGTCGCCGCAGGCCATCGACGCCCTCGGCGACAAGGCCAAGGCCAAGCAGATCGCCCAGAAGGCCAACGCCCCGCTGGCCCCCGGCACCAAGGACCCGGTCAAGGACGCCGACGAGGTGATCGCCTTCGCCGAGGCCAACGGCCTCCCGGTCGCGATCAAGGCGGTGTTCGGCGGTGGAGGCCGCGGCCTGAAGGTCGCCCGGACGATCGAGGAGATCCCCGAGCAGTACGAGTCCGCCGTGCGCGAGGCCGTCAGCGCCTTCGGCCGGGGCGAGTGCCTCGTCGAGAAGTTCCTCGACCAGCCGCGCCACGTCGAGACCCAGTGCCTGGCCGACACCCACGGCAACGTGGTCGTGGTGTCGACCCGCGACTGCTCGCTGCAGCGTCGTCACCAGAAGCTCGTCGAGGAGGCGCCCGCGCCGTTCCTCACCGACGACCAGATCGACCGCCTCTACACGTCGTCGAAGGCCATCCTGAAGGAGGCCGGCTACGTCGGGGCGGGCACGTGCGAGTTCCTCGTGGCCCGCGACGGCACCATCAGCTTCCTGGAGGTCAACACCCGCCTGCAGGTCGAGCACTGCGTGTCCGAGGAGGTCACCGGCATCGACCTCGTGCGCGAGATGTTCCGCATCGCCGCCGGCGAGGAACTGGGCTACGACGACCCGGAGGTCCGCGGCCACTCGATGGAGTTCCGCATCAACGCCGAGGACGGCGGACGTGGCTTCCTGCCCGCCCCCGGCACCCTGACCCGGTGGGCCCCGCCCTCGGGCCCCGGCGTCCGGCTCGACGGTGGCTACGAGGAGGGCGAGACGATCCCCGGGTCGTTCGACTCGCTCGTCGCCAAGCTGATCATCACCGGCACGAGCCGCGAGCAGGTCCTGGCCCGGTCGCGCCGTGCGCTCGACGAGTTCGTCGTCGACGGCATGCCGACCGTGATCCCGTTCCACCGCTCCGTCGTCGACGACCCGGCCTTCACCGCCGCCGACGGCACCTTCTCGGTCTACACCACCTGGATCGAGACCGACTACGTCAACGAGCTCGAGCCGTACAGCGGCGGAGCCGCCGAGGCCGACGAGCCGGCCGCCCGTGAGCGCGTCGTCGTCGAGGTCGGCGGCAAGCGGGTCGAGGTCGTCCTGCCCGGCGGCCTCGGAGCCGCCGCCGCACCGGCCGGTGGGGCGAAGAAGCCCAAGCGCAAGGCCGGTGGGGGCGCCGGCGCCGCCGTCAGCGGCGACTCCCTCACCTCACCGATGCAGGGCACCGTGGTGAAGGTCGCCGTCGAGGACGGTCAGGAGGTCGCCGAGGGCGATCTGGTCGTCGTCATCGAGGCGATGAAGATGGAGCAGCCGATCACGGCGCACAAGGCCGGTACGGTCTCGGGGCTGGCCGCGGAGATCGGCGCGACCGTCGGCGCGGGCGCCGTCATCGCCGAGATCCTCGACGCCTGAGCAGGGCGCCTGAGCAGGACCGACTGGGCAGGGCCGGGTCGGCGGCGAGCCCGCCGGCCGGCCCCCGTCAGCGGACCGTGAAGCCCGCGGCGGTCATGACCAGCGTGCCGTTCTGGAACCGCTGGCTCCAGGTCGAACCGTCGGACGTCTCGGGCCCGACCGGCCACCCGAGGGACCCGGTGGGTCCGCCGCGGCGCAGGTACTCGGCCTGGATCGCGCCCCACGTCGCGGCCGCACCTCGCGGCGAGACGTACAGCGTGCCACCGGCGAACCGCTGGACAGCGCCGTCCTGCACCGTCCGCTCGGACTCCAGTGGCAGGCCCAGCCGGCTGCTCTCGGCCCCGAGACCGAGGTACATCGTGCGCAGGAAGCCACGGACGATCGCGGTGCCCGACGACGAGGTGTAGATCTCCGAGGCGCTGAAGCGCTGGCGCAGGGCGCCTCCGACGGTCTCCCGCGCCGGGCCCGTCGGGAAGCCCAGTCCCGCGTTGGTGTCGGCCCCGGCGGCCACGTAGGCCTCCCAGATCCGACCGGAGACCACGGACCCGGGGACGCCGTTCAGCGGCAGGTACGCCGCACCCCGCTCGAACAGCTGCTTCCAGGTCGTGGCGGTCGAGAACTCCTCGCCGAGCGGGAAGCCCAGCGTGCGGGGGCCTCCCCCGGCGCGGTACACCGCGAGCAGGCCACCCTGGACCCGGTTGACCGGACCGGCGGTCGACGACGACCCGTAGACGCTGGCACCCTGGAAGTCCTGACGGAACCCGCCCGGCTCATCGACCGCAGCCGTCAGCGGCCATCCCAGTCGGCCCGTCGGTCCACCGGCCGCGGTGTGCACCGCGACGACCCGCGCGTCGACCGTGACCATGGCCCCGGGCCAGCACTGGATCTGACCGCCCTCGAAGTCCTGGACGAATCCGGTGCCCACGGCCCGCTCCGGACCCAGCGCCGAGCCGAGCGGACCGTCGACGCCGCCCTGGTCGCGGTAGTGCCGCGCGATCGCTCCTCGGACCAGCACCAGACCGGCCGGCGTCTCCTGGACCCAGCCGCCCTCCAGCGCCACGTGCGAGCCCACGCGGTCCGCCTTCACGTCTCCCAGCGGCCAACCCATCGGCCCCAGGGGACCGCCCGCGGCCACGTAGGCGGTGTCGAAGCCGCCGGCCATCACGACCGTCGGACCGGCGGGACGCGCGTAGACGGTCCCGTTCTCGAACGTCTGCTTGGATCCCTGACCCCACGGGACGGCGCGGTTGGTGGGCCACCCGAGCGGTCCGCCCACGTTGCCCACGTTCTCGTGCGCGTCGTACACGGGCGCCGCGATGGCGAAGGTGCCCACCCCCGGCTTGGCGAAGATCCGACCGCCCTCGTAGTCCTGGTAGGCGCCGCCCGGGATCGCGTACTCGGGGCCCACCGGCCAGCCGAGGCCCGAACGGGTCTCGCCGACGACACGGAACTCGCCGCGGATCGCACCGCGGACCGGCGAGACCCGCCCCGTCGACTCACGCCGGTAGAGGTCGGCGCCGGCGAACCGCTGCACGATCCCGCCCGGCAGGACGATCTCGGGCGACACGGGCTGACCCACGAAGCCCGACGCCCCGCCCACCGACTCCCAGTACTGGGCGATGTCGCCGGACACGCCGAACGCGGCACCACCCGTCGCGATGGACTGCTCGACCTGGTCACGCAGCCCGCCCGGGGCGTTCATCCAGTTGATGACCTGCTGGCCGGGGCAGGCGGTCGCCTTGACCCGGTAGTGCCCGTCGATGCGGTTGAGCGAGACCCCGCCGAGCGAGTAGCCGCCCTTGGCGGGGACCCCGTGCAGGCTGTGCTTCCAGGCGATGAGGCGCACCAGGGCGTCCTTCATGGCCTGCGGCGGGGTGTCGTTGACGAACGTGCCCATGAGCGACGCGCCCATGGTGTCGGTGTTCACGGCGCTGTTGCCGGCGTGGGCCCCGCGCGGGGTCTGCGTGATGCCGCCCGCCCGACCCTCGAAGATCTGGCCGTACCGGTCGATGAGGAAGTTGTAGCCGGTGTCGCACCAGCCCTGGGCGCCCTTGTGGTACGCCTGGATCGACTTGACGATGCCGGCCGACTGCGCGGCGGAGTAGTTGTTCGAGCCGGCCGTGTGGTGGACGATCGTGCCCCGCATGGTGCCGTACCGCGGTGAGTCGCAGGACCCGGAGTTGTCGGCGCCCCACGCCGCACGGGAGATGATGCCCGGCTGGACCGAGGCGGCCGGGGTGATCGTGGGCGTGGCTCCCGGGTCGACCGTCACGAGCCGCAGTCCGGCCGGCGAGATCTCGGTGCTGGCCACGACCCGCGCCTGGGCCGCGTCCGACGGACCCACCCACCGGGGCTCGGTGCCGGGATTGCCCCCGTCGACCACCTGGGTGTCGATCTCGAGCCGCGTCCAGGCCGACCAGACGCCGTCCTGGCGCCATCGCACCTGCACCTCGGCGTCGTCAGCCGGGACGCCGCCGTCCCACACCACGCCCAACAGCTCGAAGACCGGCAGGTCCTGCGGCGCGAGCTCGGCGATGATCTCGCCGTTGGTGATCGCCGGCGCCACCGGGTCGACGATGTCGACGGCGGCCGCGTCCTCGGGCGTGTAGACCGGGCGCTCCGGGGCCGCGATGGCGGGCACCGCCTCCTCCCGCAGCTCCGCGGGGGTACCGACGGCGTCGACCTCGGGCGGTACCGCACCCTGCGTCACGGCGTCGTCGGGCGCCGAGGCGACGAGGAACGCCGACAGGACAGCCGTGGCTGTCACGAGGGGGAGCAGCCTGAGCGCTGCGGACCGGTACGACATGGGTGATCCAATGGGACGAGGGGCGGACGGGGAAGAGTCTCGCTGCACGAATTACACACCACATCCGTCACACACGCCACACCTTTCACACCAGTTCGCCGAACTACACACGTGTAGTTCTGCCCGGTATGACGGGCTCCCCGCGTGCTCCGTCAGGAGGGCCGGTGCAGCCGGCGGGCGGCCTCGGCCACCGAGCCCGACAGCGAGGGGTACACCGTGAAGGCGTTGGCGACCTGGTCGACGGTGAGGGTCGCCGAGACCGCGAGCGACACGACGTGGATCAGCTCGCTGGCCTTGGGGCCCACCACGACACCGCCGATGACCGTCCCCGTGCCCCGGCGGCTGAACAGCTTGACGAAGCCCTCGTGCAGACCCTGCATCTTGGCTCGGGGGTTGGCGGTCAGCGGCAGCATCGCGACGTCCGCCTGCAGGCCGCTGTCGTCGATCGCCCGCTGCGACAGTCCGACCGTGGCGATCTCCGGCGAGGTGAAGATGTTGCTCGAGACCTGCTGCAGGTCGAGCGGGTGCACCGCGTCGCCGAGCAGGTGCGCCATCGCGATCCGTCCCTGCTGGGCCGCCACGGAGGCGAGCATCAGCACACCCGTGCAGTCCCCCGCTGCGTACACCCCGGGCACCGACGTGCGGGAGACCCGGTCGACCTTGACGAACCCGCCGTCGTCCAGCAGCACCCCGCTCTCGGCGAGGCCGAGGTCGGCGGTGTTGGGGATCGATCCCAGGGCGAGCAGGCAGTGGCTGCCCTCCACCACCCGTCCGTCGGTGAGGGTCACCACGACCGTGTCGCCGGAGCGGGTGACCGAGTCCATCCGGGAATGACCCAGGACGGTCATGCCCCGGCTCCGGAACACTTCCTCGATCGTGTCGGCCGCGTCGGCGTCCTCGCCGGGCAGCACCCGGTCGCGGCTGGACACCAGCGTCACCCGGGATCCCAGGCCGTTGTAGGCGCTGGCGAACTCCGCGCCGGTCACACCCGACCCGACGACGACCATGTGCTCGGGGATCTCCTGCAGCGCGTAGACCTGCTCCCAGGTCAGGATGCGCTCCCCGTCGGGCTGAGCGGTGCCGATGACGCGCGGGTGGGCGCCCGTGGCGACCAGGACCGCGTCGGCGGTCACCGTCTCTGAGCCGCTGCTGGTCTCGACCTGCACGCGTCCCGGCCCGTCGAGCCGGGCCCGTCCGTCGATCGTGCGCACCCCGCTGGCCGCCAGGCGGGCGGCGATGTCACGTGACTGCGCTCCGGCGAGGCCCAGGACGCGCCGGTTGACGGCGGCGAGGTCGGCGCGCACCGCCGACGGCAGCTGCACCCCCAGCTCGGCCGACCCGGCCACCTCGGTGAGCACGTCGGACGTCGCGATGAGGGTCTTGCTCGGCACGCAGTCGGTGAGGACCGTCGATCCGCCGAGCCCGTCGCGCTCGACGACCGTGACCTCCGCCCCCAGTCGTGCCGCCACGAGGGCCGCCTCGTACCCGCCGGGTCCGCCACCGATGATCGCCACGTGAGTCACGCCGACCATCCTCCCCCACCGACCGGGCGAGCGGCCAATCCTCCGGGACTCAGACCGCCCAGCGGGGCAGCTCGGCGGTGAGCTCGTCGAAGACCTCGCCGTTGCAGCCGAAGACGGCCTTGACCTCCTCGAGCATCCGGTCCCGGTCCGCGGGGCCGAGCGGCAGGGCGTCGAGGGTGGCCCGGTAGGTGTCCTTGTAGGGCTTGGGCTTGGGGATCTCGGGGAAGGCGTAGAACGAGATGCCCCGCCCGCCGAGGTCGAACGTGCGCTCCAGCAGCCGGCCGATGACCTGTCCGCCCGAGAGGTCGCCCAGGTAGCGGGTGTAGTGGTGGGCGACGAACACCGACGGATCGTCCGTCGCCGCGGCGATCCGGCCGACGTACCGGTCCACCGCGCCACTGGTGTCGTCGGCGACCTCGCCGGTCCGCTCGGACCAGAACGCCACGTCGGCGTCGATGCCGGCCAGCCGCTCCAGGCGCGGATCGATGACCGCCGCAGCGACCGGGTCGTCGGCCAGCACGCGGGCCATCTCCTCCAGTGCGACGTAGACGCGGCGCAGCCGGACGAGGTAGGTCAGGTAGCCGGCAGCGCCGACCCGACCGGCGAGCAGCTCGGTCATGAAGCTGGAGCCCTCGGTCTCGCGGTGCTCGGCAGCCGACCCCTCCCGCAGGAGCGTCGACAGCGGTACGGGCGCGGTGGACGTGCTGGCGGTGACGGTCATGGGGCCTCCGGCGGTGTGGCGACGTGGGTCGAAATCTTCAGGACAGTCTGTCAGATCAATCTGACCACATGTCATTTTCATGCTGACGAGATGTCATGATACACCTAGAATAGGTAAGGCACTCCTAACCGATGCTACCCTCCCCATGACTCCACGACCAGAGGACGATGATGGCTGCTCGACGACCAGCAGGTGCGCTCTCCCTGCTCACGGGGCTGCTCGTCGTGGCAGCCGCAGGGTGCGGCCTCCAGGCCCCGAGCTCGGCCGCCGGCAGCGACGCCCCGGCCCCCGCCCTGTCGGACGTGACCGCGCTGGCCGACCCGCGGTCGCACGAGGGTCCCAGCCACGCAGGACTCGGGGACCTGGCGGTGGACCCGGTCGCCGAGGACGTCTCCCCCAACCTGCCCGTGACGATCGTCGACCACCAGGGGACCGAGGTCACCGTCACCGACGCCGACCGCATCCTGGCCCTCGACGTCTACGGCACCCTCGCCCAGACCGTCGCCGAGCTGGGCCTGGGCGACCGGCTCGTCGGTCGCGACGTGTCGACGCAGTTCGCCGAGGCCGCGGACCTTCCTCTGGTGACCGGGACCGGACACGACCTCAACGCGGAGTCGATCCTCGCGCTCGACCCGACGGTGATCCTCACCGACACGTCCCTCGGTCCCTGGGACGTGGTGCTGCAGATGCGCGACGCCGGCATCCCCGTGGTGGTCGTGGACCCCTCCCGCACCCTCGACAACGTCGAGTCGTTGACCCTGCAGGTGGCCGAGGCCCTCGGCGTGCCGGCCGAGGGCCGTCTCCTCGCCGACCGGATCGCAGCCGAGGTCGACGCCACGCTCGCCGAGATCGCCGACGTCGCGCCGGAGGCCGTGCAGGACCGGATCCGCACGGTCTTCCTCTACGTGCGCGGCCAGGCCGGGGTCTACTACATGTTCGGCGAGGGCTCCGGCGCGGACGGACTCATCGACGCCCTCGGCCTGCACGACGTCACGGCCGAGATCGGCTGGTCCGGGATGAAGCCGGTCAACGACGAGGGCATCGTCGCGGCGCAGCCCGAGCTCATCCTGATGATGACCAAGGGCCTGGAGTCGGTCGGTGGGGTCGACGGACTGCTGGAACGGCTCCCTGCCCTCGCGCAGACGCCGGCCGGGCTCAACCGGCGCATCGTGGACATGTCGGACGCGCAGATCCTGAGCTACGGCCCGCGCACCGCCGAGGTCCTCAACTCCCTGGCCGTGGCCGTGTACGCCCCGCAGGCACTCGAGTGACCGCGACCCTGGACCGGCCCGTGCCGGTCGAGCTCCCGCCTGCACGCAGCAGGAGGGCGGGCGTGCTGTTCGGCGTGCTCGGTGTCGCCCTCGTGGTGATGATCGTGCTCGCCGCCGGTCGGGGCCAGCTGGCCATTCCCGCGAGCGAGGTCGTCGGATCGATCCTGCACCGCCTCGGGCTCGACCTCGGGCCCCTGCCGTCGCACCCCCAGGGCGACGCGACCCTGTGGTCGGTGCGGTTCCCCCGCGTCGCGATGGCCGTGCTGGTCGGGGCCGCGCTCGCGACCGCCGGCGCCCTGATGCAGGGCGTCTTCGGCAACCCGCTCGCCGAGCCCGGCGTCGTGGGGGTCTCGGTCGGAGCAGCCTTCGCCGCCTCGATCGTCATCGTCTTCGGTCTGACCTTCGCCGGCACCTGGACGATCGCGATCTTCGCCTTCGCCGGCGGGCTGGTGACGACGCTCCTGGTCTACGCCCTCTCCCGGGCCGACGGCCGGACCGAGGTCGTGACCCTGGTGCTCACCGGCATCGCGATCAACGCGGTGTTCGCCGCCGGACTGGCGCTGATGATCTTCCTCGGCGACACGCAGGCCCGCGAGGAGATCATCTTCTGGCAGCTCGGCAGCCTCAACGGGATCCGGTGGGAGTACGTCGGGGTCTCGGCCCCCCTCGTGGTGGTCGGCATCGTCGGCGCCGTCGTCCTGTCCCGCCGCCTGGACATCCTGGCGCTCGGCGACCGCGCGGCGCGCCACGTCGGCGTCGACGTGGAGCGGCTCCGCCTCGTCGCGATCGTGCTGGTCGCCCTGCTGACCGCGGCTGCGGTGTGCTTCGCCGGGATCATCGCGTTCGTCGGCCTCGTGGTCCCCCACGTCGTCCGGATGGTCGTCGGCCCGGGTCACCGGGTCCTGGTGCCGGCCAGTGCCCTCCTCGGTGCCGTCCTGCTGCTGACCGCCGACCTGGTCGCCCGCACCGCGGTGGCCTACGCGGACCTGCCGATCGGGATGCTCACCTCGCTGGTGGGCGGGCCGTTCTTCTTCTGGCTGCTGCGCCGGACCCGACGCACCGCGGGAGGTTGGGCATGAGCCTGCGGATGGAGAACGTCCACGTCACCCTGGCCGGCACCCCCGTGCTGCGGGACGTGAGCCTCACCGTCGAACCGGGCGAGCTGCTGGCACTCGTCGGGCCCAACGGAGCGGGCAAGACCACCGTCCTCAACGTCCTGGCCGGCGACCTGGCGCCCGACTCCGGCACCGTCGAGCTCGACGGGCGGCCCGTGTCGGCCCTCCGGGTCGGCGACCTCGCGCGCCGCCGTGCCGTGCTCCCCCAGGAGCAGCGGCTGGCGTTCGGGTTCCGGTCGATCGACGTCGTCAGGATGGGCCGCGCCCCGTGGGCCGGCAGGCCCGAGGACGAGCACGACGACCGGGTCGTCCACGATGCGATGCAGCGCACCGACGTCGTCGGGCTCGCGGCCCGGACCTTTCCCACCCTCTCCGGCGGCGAGAAGGCGCGCACGTCGCTCGCGCGGGTCGTGGCCCAGTCGACACCCGTCGTCCTGCTGGACGAACCGACGGCGGCACTGGACATCCGGCATGCCGAGCACGTCCTCGGCGAGGCCGTCGCCCTCACCGAGGCCGGCCATGCCGTCGTGGCGGTGCTGCACGACCTGTCCGTCGCCGCCACCCATGCCCACCGGGTGTGCCTGCTCGCCGGGGGACGGATCCGCGCCCTCGGCCGGCCGGCGGACGTCATCCGTCCGGACCTCGTCGAGGAGGTCTACGGCCACCCCGTCGACGTCCTCGAGCACGGCGACCGGCTGGTCGTCGTCCCCCGCCGCCTCACCGCACCCCGATCCCAGGAGGCCCCGTGCGTGCACGCGCCCTGACCCTCGTCGCAGCCCTCGTCCTCGGGGCGCTGGCCATCCCTTCGCCGGCTGCGGCCGCCGCCCGGGTCGGCATCAGCAACGACGTCGGCTCCGCCGCGATCGACCCCACCTACGCCACGACGCTCCGCCTGTCCGGCACCGGGTTCCAGTCGATCCAGGGCGGCCACGGTGGCGTCTACGTGTTCTTCGGGGTGGTCCGCGGCACGTGGCAGCCCAGCCAGGGCGGCCGGACCGGTGAGAACTACTTCTACGTGCCCGACAGCGAAGCCGCCGACAACCAGGGCTTCCAGCGCTTCATCGCGTTCCCCGGGGGCGACACCGCGGGCGCCGCCAACGGTGGGACGGTCGCGGCCGACGGCACGTGGAGCGCCAGCGTCGTGGTGCCCGGAGCGGTGTTCGAGGCCGCCGACCGCAACGGCAGCACCACCACCGTCGACTGCCGGACCGAGACCTGCGGCATCATCACCGTCGGCGCCCACGGCGTGACCAACGCGACGAACGAGACCTTCACGCCGGTGTCGGTCGCCGACCTCTACGGGGGCGAGCCGCCGGCCTCGGCCGAGGTCGTGACCCCGGCAGCACCGGCGGCGGGGCCCGAGGCCGCCGCCCCGGCGGCGACGGGAGGCCTTCCCACCCTGGTGGTCGACCGCACGGCGGCCGTTCCCGGCCGCATCCTCACGTTCACCGCGACCGGGCTCGTCCCGGGCGACCTCGTGGTCGCCACGCTGGACGACGGACTGGCCGCGGCCGGCCCCATCGCCGTCGGCCTGAACGGACAGGTCGCCGGAGCGATCGAGCTCCCGGTCGACCTGGCGCCGGGCACCCACGTGCTGAAGCTGTCCGGCGAGGGCGCACCGACCGTGACGTTCGCCGTGCGGGCGCTCGACGCCGCCGACGACGTGCCGTGGATCCCGATCGCCGCAGCCTCGGTGGCGGCCGTCCTGCTCCTCCTCGCCCTGCTGTTCGCGACCCTGCGGATCCGCTCCGCCCGACGGAAGGCCGGCGCATGACCCGACCTCGCGCCCTCATCGCCCTCACCACCGTGCTCCTGCTGGTGCTGCTCGCCGGGGGCCCGGCGACCGCGGGCACCACCGAGCCGTCCGTCGACGAGGACACCGCAGCCGAGATCCTCCCCGGACCGACACCGTCGGCAGCCGCGGAGGAGCCGGCCGACGAGACCGACCCGACGCCCGACCCGACGCCCGGCCCGACGCCTTCCTCGGAGGTCGCGATCGACGCAGCCCAGCTGCGATGGGGCATCAACCACGAGTCCAACAACCGCGCCTTCGCGCCCGGCACCATGAACATGTTCCGCGCCGGCCTCCTGCCCGACCCGGGACGCGGCGGCCAGGTCATCGGCCCCGACCAGTGGGTCCAGTCCGAGGGCGACGTGTCGGTCGAGAAGTGGAACGGTGCGGCCTACGCGCCGGCGACCTGGGCCGGACTGACGACCACCGCCGCCGGTGCGCCGATCCCGTCGGCCACCTCCGGGCTCTTCAGCGACCACCAGCTGGTGTTCGACGGCGGCGAGGGCACCGTCGACCCGGTCGCCGGCACCGCCACGATCCGTTGGGACGGCGACGCGACGGTCCTCTACTACTCCGGCATGAGCTTCATCCACCTCAGCGACCCGGTCCTGCAGGTCGAGGACGGAGCGGGGCAGCTCACCGCGACGGTCGGGGGCTTCGCGTCGTCGATGACCGACCAGAGCGTCTGGGGTCCGGTCGCCGCCCGCGAGGTCGTGCTCGCCGACCTCGCCGACGTCGATCTGTCCGATCCGTCGGGGCTGACCGTCACCCCGGTCTGGGACGGCGTCGCCGTGGACACCACGGCGCCCCAGGTGCGGTCGGGCGCCGGCTGGGGGGCGTTCCCGGCCTCCTTCGTGGCGTTCCACGAGGAGGCAGGCGCGGCGTCGTACTGGTACACCAGCGGCGGCAGCACCGACCGGTTCAAGTCGCCCCTGCCCGTGACCGTCATCTACGACACCACCACGACGGCACCGCCCGTTCCGCCCTCCGTCCCCTCCCCCGCCGAGCCCGTCGCGGCACCCACCGTGGTGCAGCCCCCACCGCGCAACGCGCTCCCACCACCGTCGCGGGTGCCCACCCCGGTGGCGGCACCGCCGGTCACCGCCGCGGCCACCACCCCTGCCGCCTACCAGCCGGCCGGGCACTGGGGCACGCTCACCGCGGCCGAGGTCCTGCGTGACCAGCTCGTGTGGTGGGTGTTGGCGGCCGGTCTCCTGTGCACCGCGGTGGCGACGGTCGCCGCGACCTCGGCCTGCACGCGCCGGTTGGCCCCTCAGACCTGATCCCCCGGTCCGCCTCCCGGCGGACGCACCTCGCCGGAGCCCTCCGGCTGAACCCGAAAGGCATCACATGTCCATCCGCACACGCACGAGACGTCACCTCGCGGGGGTCGCCGCCGCGGCGATGACCGCCGGGACGTTGCTCGCCGTCGGCGCAGCGCCGGCCTCGGCCGAGCCCGTCGTCACCACGGGCGACACCCCCGTCACCGACGCCACCTTCACGTGGGGCCTCAGCGGCTACGCCCAGGTCGGCATCTTCGGCCCGTGGGGCTTCAAGGACTTCACCGGCGACGCGGCGTTCCTCGAGGGTGACGTCGCCACGACGCCGAACCCCACCCCGCAGACCGAGTACGCGGTCGACCCGGTCCCCGCGACGTCGTTCCCGACCTCCAAGGCCGGCAAGGCTCCCAACGCCGTGCAGTTCACCGACGGGACCGGCGTCCGCGACGCGGCCACCGACGTGCTGACCCTGGCGTGGGACGGCTCCTACACGGTCAACGCCTACCCGGTCGCGTTCGGCGCACCGAACGAGATCTACGAGGACCCCGAGCTGACCGTCAACCCTGACGGCTCCGGTGACCTCACCGTCGAGTTCACCCTCGGTGCGGGCGTGGACGTCAACGGCGATCCGGTCGAGGCCGAGGAGTTCGGGCGCCTGCAGCTCGCGACGTTCGACGCGGGTTCGCTCAGCGTCGAGACCGACGGCGGCTTCCGCGTGACCCCGGACTACCAGGGCGTCACGAACGATGTCGCGAACCAGACGACCACCTGCACCACCGAGGGTGGCGCCACCGGCTGGTGGGGCTCGTGGCCGACAGAGTTCATCGACGCGATCGCCGACACGGCCGTCGTCGCGCACTTCTACTCCACCGGCTGCGGTGGCCTGCAGGACAACAAGCCGCCGCTGCCGTTCGACGTGACCTTCGACGAGGGCGACGCGCCCACCGTCACGGTGTCGGAGACCGAGGTCAGCAGCGACGGCACCACCGTGGTGACGGTCGAGGGCGAGAACTTCGATCCCGCGCTCGCCACGGGCGCCCGACCTCCGTTCCTGGGCCAGCCCGGCGGCGCCTACGTCGCGTTCGCCAAGGTGGCCGACGTCTGGCGTCCGTCGCAGGGCGCCGGCGGCGCCACCCGCGGTGTCGCCAACGGCAACCCGGACCTGACGAAGTGGGCCGTCCCGTCCGCCCAGCTGCCCGTCACCGGCGCTTCGGGTGTCGAGCTCACCCCCGACGGTTCGTTCACGGCCGAGATCACGGTCGACAGGGCGACGCTGGACGCCACGGCGACCGCGGCCACCCTGACGCAGTACGGCATCATCACCTACCCGGGCAGCGGCGCGTCCGCGCCGTCCTACGAGACGCTCACCCCGCTGACCTTCGTCGACGAGGTGCCGTCGTTCACCGACGTCCCGGAGAACCTGACGTTCCACGACGAGATCATCTGGCTGGCCACGTCCGGCATCACGACGGGGTACGAGGACGGCACGTTCCGGCCGGCCGAACCGGTGCTGCGGGAGCAGATGGCCGCGTTCCTGTACCGGTTCGCCGACGAGCCCACGGTCGAGCGTCCGGCGGAGTCGCCGTTCACCGACGTGTCCGAGGACGACACGTTCTACGACGAGATCATCTGGCTGGAGTCGACCGGCATCACCACCGGCTACGACGAGGCCGACGGCACCCGGACGTTCCGTCCGTCCCAGCCGGTGCTGCGCGAGCAGATGGCCGCGTTCCTGTACCGCTTCGACGAGCAGGACTTCGTCGACGACGACGGTGCGACGTTCACCGACGTGGCCCCGGCGTTCGAGTTCTTCGACGAGATCGAGTGGCTCGCCACGACCGGCATCACCACCGGCTACCAGGAGGCCGGCGACACCGTCACCTTCCGCGGCGCCCAGCCGGTCCTGCGGGAGCAGATGGCCGCGTTCCTGTTCCGCTACGACGAGTACCTGCAGGAGCAGGTACCGGCCGTCAGCTGACCCGGGACCGACGAGGCCGCCCCGTCCCGACCGGACGGGGCGGTCTCGTCGTGTCAGGCCGAGACGGCGCGGACCACGAAGGCAGCCGCCGCGTCCGCCGGCACCTGCCGGGGCTGCAGACACGCGTGCACCAGGGCGACCAGGGCGGCCGGCTCCTCGTCGACGAAGCTGCCGTCGGACCGACCCGCGGCCAGGATGTCGCGCAGCACGGTCTCGACCGCGACCACGTGGTCACGGATCTCCAGCAACGCCGACTGGGACAGCATCCCGTAGAGCTCGGGCCCCAGCCCGAAGTGGAACTGCGCCGAGGTCTCCACGTGGTGGCGGACGTAGGTGCTGAGACGGTCGGCAGGCGTCCTCGCGCCCGCCAGCGCAGCCTCCAGCCGGTCGAGGTAGCGGCTGGTCTCGTCGGTCGCGAACGCCACCACCACCGCTTCCTTGTCGCGGAAGTGGTTGTAGATGGCCGTGCGGCCGATGCCGGCGGCCGACGCCAGGTCAGCCATGGTGATCGCGTCGAAGGACCGGTCCACCATCAGGGTGCCGAGCGCCTCGAACACCCGGCGGCGGGTGGTCAGGCGGTGCTCCTCGAGCGAGCCTCCCAGGATCTTCGGCACTGTCGTAGGGTACGACAGTGGATCCGTACGAGCATGCGCGACGAGCCGCCGACGAGCTGCGCGAACGCACCGGTGGGGCCGACCACGACGTCGCCCTGGTCATGGGATCAGGCTGGCTCCCGGCCGCTGACGCGCTCGGCGCCGCCGAGGTGGAGTTCCCCGCCGCGGACCTGACCGGGTTCAGCGCTCCCGCGGTCGCGGGGCACGGTGGGACCATCCGGTCGCTGACGGTCGGCGACCGCCGGGTGCTGCTCTTCCTGGGTCGCACCCACTTCTACGAGGGCCGCGGCGTCGCCTCGGTCGTGCACGGCGTGCGCACCGCAGCCGCTGCCGGGGTGCGCACCCTGGTGCTCACCAACGGCTGCGGCGGGCTCGACCCGGCCTGGGTGCCCGGCACCCCCGTGCTGATCAGCGACCACATCAATCTCACGGCCACGTCACCGATCGAGGGCGCGACGTTCGTCGACCTCACCGACCTCTACTCGCGGCGTCTGCGCGCGCTCGTCCGTGAGGTCGATCCCGGTCTCGACGAGGGCGTGTACGTGCAGTTCCCGGGCCCGCACTACGAGACCCCGGCCGAGATCGCGATGGTCCGCGCCATCGGCGGCGACCTCGTGGGCATGTCGACGGCGCTCGAGGCGATCGCCGCCCGCGAGGCCGGGCTGGAGGTGCTCGGCATCTCGCTGGTCACCAACCATGCCGCCGGCACGACCGGCGATCCCCTCAACCACGACGAGGTCCTCGAGGCCGGTCGTGCGGCCGCGACCCGGATGGGCGGCCTGCTGGCCGACGTCCTGCCGCGCATCTGACAGGAGCGACCATGGACCTGCTCGACCGAGCCCGCGTCTGGCTCGAACAGGATCCCGACCCGGTCACGCGGGCCGAGCTGCAGCGCCTGATCGACCTCGACGACGTCGTCGAGCTCGCCGACCGGTTCGACGGGCGGCTGCAGTTCGGCACCGCCGGTCTGCGGGGGGCCCTGGGAGCCGGACCCCGGCGGATGAACCGGGTGGTGGTCGCGCAGGCCGCCGCCGGCCTCGCCGCGTACCTGCTCGACCACGTGGCAGGCGGCCCGGCCGTCGTGATCGGGTACGACGCCCGCCACAACTCCGCGGTCTTCGCGCGTGACACGGCCGAGATCATGACCGGCGCAGGTGTGCGCGCCCACCTCCTGCCCGGCCCGCTGCCGACCCCCGTGCTGGCCTTCGCGATCCGGCACCTCGGGTGCGACGCCGGCGTCATGGTCACCGCCTCCCACAACCCGCCGCAGGACAACGGCTACAAGGTCTACCTCGGCGACTCCAGCCAGATCGTGCCCCCGGCCGACGGGCTGATCGCAGCCGCGATCGAACGGGTCGGACCCGTCGACCGGCTCCCACGGGACGATACCTACACCGTGCTGGCGGCCGACGTGGCGGACGCCTACGCGTCGGCGGCCGCGGACCTCCTCGCGGACGGGCCCCGTGACGTCGTCGCGGTCTACACGCCCCTGCACGGCGTCGGCCGCGACACCTTCGTCGACGTCGTCTCGGCAGCCGGCTTCGCCCCGTTGCACGTCGTCGCCGAGCAGGCCGAGCCCGACCCTGACTTCCCCACCGTGGCGTTCCCCAACCCCGAGGAGCCCGGCGCGATGGACCTCGCGCTCCGCCTGGCGGGCGAGGTCGACGCCGACCTGGTCGTCGCCCACGACCCCGACGCCGACCGGTGTGCCGTCGGGGTCCGCGACCCGTCCGGCTCCGGCCACCGGATGCTGACCGGCGACCAGGTGGGGGCTCTCCTGGCCGACCACCTGCTGCGTCGAGGGGCGGCCGGCACCTACGCCGCCTCGATCGTGTCCTCGGACCTCCTCGGGCGCCAGGCCGCCGCGCACGGCAGGCCGTGGCAGCAGACCCTCACCGGGTTCAAGTGGATCGGCAAGATCGACGACCTGGCCTTCGGTTTCGAGGAGGCGCTCGGCTACTGCGTCGCGCCCCACATCGCCCGAGACAAGGACGGCGTGACCGCGGGCCTGGTCGTCCTCGAGCTGGCCGCCGAGCTCCGGCGCGACGGCCTGACGCTGCTCGACCGGCTCGACGAGATCCACCGCGAGCACGGGGTCCACCACACCGGCCAGCTCTCGGTGCGGGTCGAGGACCTCGCGATCATCACGACGGCCATGACCGTCCTGAGGTCCACCCCGCCGGACCGGCTCGGCGGCATGCCGGTGTCCTCCGTCGACGACCTGGCCGCCGGGTACCGCGGGCTGCCGCCGACCGACGGCATCCGACTCGGACTGGCCGCTGGCGAGGGCCTGGCGGGGGCCCGGGTCATCTGTCGGCCGTCGGGCACCGAGCCGAAGCTCAAGTGCTACATCGAGGTCGTGGCGCCGGTGACGACCACCGTGGAGGCCGCCCGCGCCGCCGCGGAGACCGCGCTCGTCTCCGTCAGCGACGACCTCGCCGCCGCCCTCGGGATCTGAGGGCGCAGGGCCCGACCGGCGTCAGTAGGACGAGGAGTCGCTGGCGCCCGTGCCCGTGCCGCCGGACTCCCGGACGGCCGCGTCGTCGAGGATCGTGGCGGTGGCGCTGGTGCCGAACCGCGTGACGCCGATCGCCCGCATCTCCAGCAGGGTGTCGAGGTCGCGGACCCCGCCGGACGCCTTGATCTGCACGGTGTCCCCGACCGCGCCCCGCATGAGCCGCAGGTGTGGCACCGTCGCTCCTCCCCCGGCGAACCCGGTGGACGTCTTGACGAATGCGGCCCCGGCGCGTTCGGCCGCCTCGCTGCCGGCCACGACCTGCTCGTCGGACAGCAGGGCCGTCTCGAGGATCACCTTCACGACGTGGTCGCCGGCCGCCTCGACGACGGCACGGACGTCGGCCTCGACGTCGTCGAGCAGGCCGCTGCGCAGACGTCCGATGTTGACCACCATGTCGAGCTCAACCGCGCCGTCCGCCAGTGACTGGTGCGCCTCGGCCACCTTGGTGGCGGTCGTCGTGGTGCCGTGGGGGAAGCCGATGACGGTGCCCACCGCCACCCCGCTGCCGGCCAGGACCCGGACGGCGTGCGCCACGTCGCTCGGGCGCACGCAGACGCTGAAGATCCCGTAGCGGGCCGCCAGCTCCAGGTCGGCGTCGACCTCGGCGCGGGTGAGCTCGGGCTTCAGGATGGCGTGGTCGATGGTGGCCGCGATCGCGGCAGCGGTGACGGGCTCAGACATGGGTCCATCGTAGGTGTGGCCTACGATGACCCGTCGTGACCGTCGTGATCGTCGCCGGGCCGTCCGGCTCCGGCAAGTCCCACCTCGCCGAGCGGCTCGGGTGGACCGTGCTGCGGCTCGACGACTTCTACCACGACGCCGACCGACCGGGCCTGCCCCGCTCCAGCCTCGGCATCGTCGACTGGGACCACGTGGGCACCTGGGACGCGTCGGCTGCCGTCGCCGCGATCGCCGAGCTGAGCGCGGCCGGCACGACCGACGTCCCGGTGTACGACATCGGCACCAGCACGCGGACCGGGATGCGGGCGGTGACGACGGACGGGCCGCGGTTCATCGCCGAGGGACTGTTCGCGCCCACGATCGTGGCGGCCTGCAGAGACGCCGGCGTGCTCGACCGGGCGATCTGTCTGCGCCGTCACCGCCTGATCACCTTCGGCCTGCGCCTCGTGCGGGACCTGCGGGAGGGTCGCAAACCGCCCGGGGTGCTGGTGCGCCGGGGGTGGCGGCTCCTGCGCGCCGAACCCGCGATCGTCGCCGCAGCCGTCGCCGCCGGGTGCGAGCCGATGACCCCCCGGCAGGCACGGCGGCTCCTGTCCGCCTGACCGGCCCGAGGTCAGAGGTTCGCGTAGCCGGGCTTGATGACGTCGTTGATGAGGGTCAGACGCTCGTCGAACGGCAGGAACGCGCTCTTCATCGCGTTGACCGTGAACCAGCGCAGGTCGTCCAGGCCGTAGCCAAAACCGTCGACCAGCAGCTGCATCTCACGACTCATCGACGTGCCGCTCATCAGCCGGTTGTCACAGTTGACGGTCACCCGGAACCCGAGCTCCTTGAGCAGCCCGATGGGGTGGTCGGCAACTGAGCGCATGCCGGGCACCGCCTGGGTCTGCAGGTTCGACGACGGGCACATCTCCAGCGGGATCCGGCAGTCACGGATGTAGGACGCCAGGCGTCCGAGTCGCGGTCCCCCGGGGGCGGCGAGGTCGATGTCGTCGACGATCCGCACGCCGTGTCCCAGCCGGTCGGTGCCGCACCGCTGCACCGCCTGCCAGATGGAGGGCAGCCCGAAGGCCTCCCCCGCATGGATCGTGAAGTGCGCGTTCTCGCGGCGCAGGTACTCGAAGGCCTCGAGGTGCAGGATCGGCGGGAACCCGTCCTCGGCACCCGCGATGTCGAAGCCCGCGACACCGCGGTCGCGGTACTCCACGACCAGCTCGGCGACCTCCAGACCGCGCTTGGCGTGCCGCATGGCCGTGAGCAGCTGGCCCACGACGATCGGCTGCCCGAGCGCCCCCATCTCGGCGCGGCCGGCGTCGATGCCGGTCTGCACCGCCTCGACGGCCTCCCGCAGGGAGAGCCCTCCGGCCAGGTGCTGCTCGGGCGCCCACCGCAGCTCGGCGTACACGACCCCGTCGGTGGCCAGGTCGATGACGGCCTCGCGCGCGACCCGGGCCAGGTCCTCGGCGCGCTGCATCACCGCGACGGTGTGCACGAAGGTCTCGAGGTACCGCGGCAACGAGCCTGAGCTGGAGGACTCCTCGAACCAGACGGCCAGGGCCGTGGCGCCCTCGGCCGGCAGCACGTGTCCGATCTCGTCGGAGATCTCCGCCACGGTCGCCGGACGCACGCCGCCGTCGAGGTGCTCGTGCAGGGCGACCTTCGGGGCGGCGACGATCTGCTCGGAGGTCGCGATGCCGGTGCGGGTCATGACGCCTCCATCAGCAGCACGACGGTCTCGGCGACGCAGGCCGGGCGGTCGCCGCCCTTGATCTCGACGGTGTGGCGCAGCGTCGCCTGCTGGCCCTTGGCGATGTCGCGCACGTCGACCAGCTCCACCCGGTTGCGGATCTTGGACCCGACCCGCACCGGCGCGATGAAGCGGACCTTGTTCAGCCCGTAGTTGACCCGGGCCACGTCGCCGGCGAAGGCGTACACCTGGGCTCCCAGGAAGGGCAGCATCGACAGCGTCAGGTAGCCGTGGGCGACGGTCGCGCCGAAGGGCCCCCCGGCCGCGCGCTCGGGGTCGACGTGGATCCACTGGCGGTCACCGGTCGCCTCGGCGAACATGTCGATCCGTTCCTGGCTGATCTCGACCCACTCGCTGACACCCAGCTCCGTCCCGGCAGCGTCGGCGATCTCCTGGGCGTCGTTGAGGACCTGCATGCCCCGACCCTAGCCAACCCGCTCGAGCACGACGGAGCGGCGGGCGTCGGGAGGGCCGGCGGCGGCGTCGGTGCTGATCGTCACCGCACCGTCCAGCGCCTGCTCGGCGCGGTCGAACCGTTCGGGCGTGTCGGTCTGCAGCGTCATCAGCAGGTCGCCGGCGCCGACCCGGTCGCCGACCCGGGCGTGCAGCACGACCCCGGCCGCGGCCTGGACCTGCTCCCCGGGCCGGGACCGTCCGGCCCCGAGCCGCCAGGCGGCGACACCGACGGCGAGCGCGTCGACCGCCGTCACCACGCCGCCCGCCGCGGCCCTGACCTCG